>JBJFIB010000084.1:0-13377 GCA_051894195.1 Acutalibacteraceae bacterium | reverse complement strand
CTGCGGTAACATAGCCTGCAACCTTCGGCGTTGCAACACGCTTGCGTGTTAAAAGAACAAGTTTTCCCTGTTTTTCAAGATAAGAAACGGCATTGTTGAAATCCTCAGTTTCAAGTATTCCCGAGAGAATCTGCAAAGAACTGCGGCTGATTGGTTCGGTCTGTTGTGTAAGTGTTTCAAGAACTGTTTGTATATCTTCCTGTTTCATTTGAACCTCCTTTACGGAGTAAAAAATATCACTCCGTCATAAATATTACACCGAGTGTTCCGGGTCCGCAGTGAGATGAAATTGTACTTCCGGCTCTTGCGACTATTATTTCATCAAAAGCCTTTGAATCTTTCAGAATATCATAAACTATGTTTATCTGTTCTTTTGTTACTCCTGCGTGAGCGATGAACACTCTGTCTTTTTTGATATTATCAAACATTGCAAGTCTTTCTTTTGTATATTGTGCAAGCACTGCGTCAAATTTTCCCCTGTACTTTTTGCCGACTGTCATTGAACCGTCAGCGTTATTAACCTCAATGCACGGCTTTATTTTCAGAAGATTTGCACCAAGCATAGCAAGTGTTGAACATCTTCCGCCGGCACGAAGATAATCCAGCTTGTCGATAACAAAGCTTGTCTGACAGTTTGATGTAAGTGCCTTAACTTCTTTTACAATCTGCTGGGCTTCCATACCCTTTGCAATTCTCTCGGCAGCCTCAATAACAATAAGTCCGATACCCGTTGAAAGACTGCAAGAATCAATCGGATATACATTTCCGAGAACTTCTGCGGCTTTACAGCAGTTCGGATATGACGACGAAAGTGCCGAACCGATATTTATGTGTATTATCGTATAACCCTGTTCAACATACGGCTTAAAGGCGTCTATATATTCCTGTGTGTTTACGGCTGATGTTTTCGGGAGAACGCCTGTGTTTTCAAAGTTTTTGTAGATTTCGTCAGGCTTGATATTAACTCCGTCATCATAGCTTTTTTCGCCTATGATAATGTGCAGAGGACAAATCACCTTTACATTGTAACGCTCGATAAGTTCTTTTGAAAGGTCGCACGGACTGTCAGCCGTAAGAATAATTTTTGACATATTAACTATACTCCTTAAATATATTATTTTTATTTTACAGGGGTAATATTGATGTAAAAATTTAGAGATTAACCCTGTTGATTTTTTGAGTTAAGACGCTGACTGCGTTTAAGCTGTCGTATATCCGTTCCGACAAATTCAACCCTGTCAAGCATTCCGATAATTCTCGAAACGGTTCTTATGTTATATTTTTCCTGCAATTCCTTGACGGAAAGGTTTGTACTGATTATTGTCGGCTTTGATGTTATCATACGGGTATTGATTATGTTGTAAATCGCTGACACGGTAAAATTCGTTGCAAACTCTGTTCCGAGGTCGTCGATAATAAGCAAATCGCAGTTCATAATAAGCTGTTCGGTGTCGTTTTTTGATGTATCACGCCTGCCGAAACGCTCGTTTTCAAGTTTTAACAGCATTGCCGGTGCAGAAACATAAATTACTCCATAGCCTTTGTCTATGGCACTTTTTGCGATTGCAAGCGAGAGATGTGTTTTTCCAAGACCGGGTCCGCCCTGAAAAAGCAGACTGCGTGATTCTGTCGAAAAATTATCGGCATATTTTTTGCAGAATGAAAGAACCCTTGACATATGCTGATAGGGACTTTTCGTATTTTCTTTTGGCGGTGTTTTTGAGTAATATTCAAGCGAAAAGCTGTCAAAATCCGACAGTGACAGCGGTGAAATTCTGTTTAACTGTTCGTTTGCGGTATCTTTCAGAAGTTTTCTCAGGCAGTCGCACATTTTGCCGTCAATGTAGCCCGTATCCTTACATTTTTCACAGGTGTGCCATTCTTCAAGCCAGTTCCGTGCAAAATTCAGTTTGTCGAGAATATCGTTGAGTTCCTGTTGTAATGCAAGATTTTTGACTTTAAGGCTTTCAAGCTCGGTTTTTATGTCAGCACCCGAAAAAACAGCCTTTGCGGCAGCTATCGAGGTTTTTGCAAGCTGATGTTCAATCTGTTCCGCACGAGGCGAAAACTCAAACAGCCGCTGACGGCGTTTTTCAAGTTCCTGTTCCGAATACAGTCTGCGTTTTTCGAGTTTTTCCAAAGCCTCATCATAAACTTCTCTTGAATATCCCAATATTACCACTCCTCATCAACAATACTCGTGCTTTCATACTTTGAAATATCATAGGTTGCCGAATAGCTGTCCTTTTCTTTGTTTTTTGACTGTCTTGCTTTTTTTTCCTCGTCCGCCTGTTCAACGGTAACTATGCCTGCACTGTGCCATCGGTCGAGTATTGAGTTGACATATTTCGGAATATATTTTCCCTTTGAGTCAACACAGGTTTCATAGGCTTTTCTGACCATTTCGGGTGTGAATTTCCATATATTTATCCACCTGTCAGCATAGTCAATTTCCTTTTCCGTCGGGGAATGTTCGTCTGTTCCGAGTGTACGCTGTACAAGTCTTGCGGCTTCACGACCGCTTGTGAGTTGTTTTATCTTTTTTTCGGCACGGTCAAGGCTTGTGATTTCCTCGTCTGCCCACGATATTGCCATTTTTTCGATATAACGCATATTTGCTTTTCCGATACTGAACGCATACTGCAAGAGCATTATTATTACCTCAACAGGCAAGCCGTCATACTCGTGAATAAGCAGTAAGGTTGCCTTGTCGTTGTTGCTTGTCATTCTGCCGAATATCTCGTCAGCCGACTGCATAAGATATGCAATACTCGAATCTTCTTCCATTCTTCGTGCAAGATATTTTATATCGGGCTTTTCAGGACGGGACATAACTCTTTTCGGGGTTGTCGGCTGTTCCTGTTGTTCTTTTTCAGTTTTTGTGGTTTCAGCCGTTTCCGTCTTTGTTTCAATATCTGATACTTCCTGTTTTTCCAGTGATGTTATGGCAGGCTGAGTATCTTCTGTATTTTTTGGTGTCGGCATAATATTTCCGCCGTCAACGGAAATTATGCCCATTTCCTCCCAATACTGCATACAGTCCCTGACATCAGCCGGCTGCATTGACAGTGCCTTTGCAATATCTTCTGTTGTAAAATTTTCGCCTGCGTGCCGCAAAACCCATAGTATCACTTTAAGCTGTGCCGCACCCGCAAGCTTTATATGTTTGTCAACTATTTCACTCGGAACAGCAAAAACGCTTTTCCATATTCCGAGATTAAGATTATACTCCATTTAACTTCCCCACTTACTATCAATGCGTAATTCGTAATGCGTAATTCGTAATTGCGGTGGCGTGCCGCCAGCGGCAAGCTGCCGCACCCAAATTGCGTTCATACTTTATTGTTACCGTTAAGTCCTTGTCCGCAGCGTTAGTGATTGACATTATTCCACGCAAAAACTATATATCACAACAATCTAAAAGACAACGCACAAACTATATATCACAACAATCTAAAAGACAACGCACAAACTTACCGCCGGAACAACAACTCCACTCTTCACTCTCCACTCTCCACTCTCATAACAACTCCACTCTCCACACTGTTATTATATCATTTGGTGAGGTTGGTTGCAAATCTGTTATTTGATTTTGCAGATTTTTTTCGCTGTTTCAAGAAGTACGGTTTTTTCGTTTTTGAGTGTTCCGTCAATTACCATAGAAAAAAGTTTTTTAAGACATTCGCCGATTTGTTTTCCGTCTGTAATGCCGATTTCAATGAGGTCGTTGCCGTTAATCGCAAGAGATTTAAGAGAAAAATCCTCTGTCTTGTTGATTTCGTCATTATATACGCTCTCCAATTTTCTGAGATATTCCGTTTTTTCGGGCAGGGTTGACGGATTTTGTGCGAGAGAATCGGCACGCTTGATGTAAAGTAGTTTCCGGAACATTTCAGTGCCGATTTTTGCAAGAACTCTGCGGACATATTTCGGCTCGGGAATAATCATTACATCGTGCATTTTTACAAGTGTTGTAACCTGTTCAAGAGTTTTGTTGTCGCATTTAAGCCGTCTGAGAATTTTGTGTGTAAGGTCGGCACTGACTTTCGGGTGACCGTAAAAATGTCCTATGCCCTTTTTGTCAACAAAGAATGTTTTCGGCTTGCCTATGTCGTGAAAAAGTGCTGACAATCTGATGATTTTTTCGGGCGGCGTATTTACAACAGCCTTGACGGTATGAGTCCAGACATCATAGATATGGTGCGGATTTTTTTGCTTAAAGCCAATCATCTGTCTGATTTCGGGAATAAAAACGCAAAAAACATCTGAATATTCAAGCAGAATTTTTTCAGCATTCTGTCCGACAATAAGTTTTGAAAACTCGGACATAATTCTTTCGGCAGAAATATTTTTGAGCAAACCGCAACAACGGTGAATACTTTCGGCGGTGTCTTTTTCTATATCAAATCCGAGAACAGACGCAAAACGCAACGCACGCATTATACGCAAGCCATCCTCATAAAAACGCTTGTCGGGGTCGCCTACACAGCGGATAATTTTGTTTTTGATGTCGTCAAGTCCGCCGTAATAATCGCACAAGCCGTCACTATCGTTATACGCCATAGCATTTATTGTAAAATCACGGCGTGCAAGGTCGTCTTTGAGATTTCGCACAAATTTAACATTATTCGGGTGACGGTTGTCGGTGTACTCTCCGTCAACTCTGAATGTTGTGATTTCGTATGATACGCCGTCAAAGCGTACCGTTACAGTGCCGTGTTTAAGACCATTTTTTATTATGTTGTTTTTGCCGAGTGCCGAAAGAGTTTCTTCGGGCATTGATGATGTGCATATATCCCAGTCAGACGGCGTTTTATTCATAATGCTGTCACGGATACAGCCGCCCACAGCGTATGAATTATAGCCTTTTTCGGCAAGTTTTGATATTATTGTCTGTACTCCGCACGGAAGATTTATTTTCATAATATTATCCCTCAAAAACACGAAAGCACCTTCAACACTGTACATTGAAGATGCTTTTCTTAATACTTGAATTTTGCCCTTTTCTGCGGTCAATTATTCAGCAGATGCTGTTGATGAAGTAACAGCGGCTGAACTCTCGGCTGCTGATGCCTGTGATGAAGTTGCGGCTGAGCTTTCTGCAACCGAACTCTCTGCAACTGAGCTTTCAACAACTGAACTCTCATTTGCTGAACCCTCTGCGGCTGCTGAACTCTCCACAACAGAACTCTCTGCGGCTGCTGAACTTTCTACGGCTGATTCAACCGAGCTTTCAGTAACAGTCTGTGACGGTTCATCAGCAACAACATTGTTGGTTTTGCCTGTAAGACCGAAATAAGAAAGTGCATTAAGAAGAACTACTACTACAAAGAAAGCGATTGCACAGTATTTTGTAGCTTTTGCGAATATAGCGTCAGCCGTACGAGCCTTGCCCTTGCTCATAAAGGAATCAGCACCGCCTGTAACAGTACCAAGACCTGCCTCGTGTCCCTCCTGAAGTATGATTACGATAATCATAATAACAGACAAAAGAAGTACAACTGCACCTACAACAATTTCCCAAATTCCCATATTTAAAAATCCTCCTAAAAAGTCACATCGTGCTTAACAATACTTTATTCATAATATCATATTAAAAACATAAAATCAAGAGATTTATATCAATAAAAATTTTATATTTTATAAAAATTTCCTGTGATATTTTGTAGATAACAACAAATAATATCATCAGCAGGTCTGATAAAAGGCGTTTGCTGTCATACCTGCGGGGTATCGGTATCTTTTGCCGATACCCTTTTTTGCGGAGTGCCTCCGGCAGCGTGACGCTGCACCCGATTCGCATTTATAGTTATTGTTTATCAGCAGTCGGTTTCCGCACCGTGATTCAATTTAATTATTTGTTCGGACTGTTAGCTGTTGCGTCGTGGGAAACTGGTTGTAACATTAAGTTGTTGCGTAAAATAATGACAATAGTTAATCCCGCGGAGCAGCCAGCTTAATGGTAACACTGACCCTGAACGCGAATTTACCGTGGCGGCACGCCACTTAAAATGTAATTTGTTCGCCGACTTCATCGGCTCTCGGCAACTGACCGGCTGACGGAATTGTTTTTGCACGGTAGCGTTCGGGTTTTGAAAGCATTGAATCCTCATATATGCATGCCGACATAACTTTGTAGCCTTTTTTCAGTTTTATTACGGCAACACCCTGAGTTGTTCTTGATGTTTTTGCAAGAATATCTCCTGATTTCAGTATCAACATTCTGCCCGATGAAGATTTTATGAGAATTTCGCACTCATCATTCGGGACATAGCATATTGCCGCAAGTTTATCCTTGTCGGAATATGCACCCGTCAGCTTTTTGCGGTTCGTCTTTGTGGCATAGGATTCAAGCGGAACCTTTGCCGCCTTACCGTTTTCAAAGAAGAAAAATACATATCCGCTGTAATCCTTTGTTGAAACCATATATATAGCGTTTTCGTCCTCGTCCATAGACAGCTTTGACGGGATATATTCGCCGAGAACACTTGCCTTTGTGTCGGCAAAGTCAACAGCCTTTGACTTATATGCCTGACACTTATCCGAGAAGAAAATAAGGTCAGTGTTGTTTGTACTCTCACAATGCTCGATTATCTCGTCGCCCTCTTTGAGCTTGTGTTCGCCGCTCATACGGAGTGACTGTGGCGTAATTTTCTTGAAATATCCGTCCTTTGTGAAGAACAGGTTTACAGGATAATCGGGAATTTCTTCTTCCTCGTCTTCTGTGTTTATTTCGTCGGCATAAATCAGCATACTTCTGCGTGGCTGACCGTATTTTTCCGCAATATCTTTGAGTTCACGGATTATGATGTTTTTGATTTTTGTTTTGCTGTTAAGGATTGATTCGAGTTCGGCAATATCTTTTTCAAGCTGTGAAATATCCTCAGTGCGTTTAAGAATATATTGTCTGTTGAGGTGACGGAGTTTTATCTCGGCTACATACTCAGCCTGTGTTTCGTCAATTCCGAAACCTACCATAAGGTTCGGCACAACATCATTTTCTTCTTCGGTATTTCTTATAATTTTTATTGCCTTGTCAATATCTAAAAGTATTTTTTCAAGACCTTTTAAAAGATGTAATTTGTCCTGTTTTTTGTGCAAATCAAAATATGTTCTGCGTTTTACACATTCAATCCTGAACGCCGACCATTCGTTGAGAAGTTCACGCACACCCATAACACGAGGTGTTCCGCCGATAAGGACATTAAAATTACACGAAAAGCTGTCTTCAAGCGGCGTCATCTTGTAAAGCTTTTGCATAAGCTTGTCTGGGTTTACTCCTCGTTTGAGGTCGATTGTAATTTTAAGACCGTCAATACCAGTTTCGTCACGAATATCGGCAATTTCACGGATTTTTCCGCCTTTTACAAGTTCAATTACCTTTTCGATAATTGCCTCACAGGTTGTAGTCTGCGGAATACTCATTATATCAATGCAGTTTGCATATTTGTCATAGGTATATCTGCCACGCATTTTTATACTGCCACGACCTGTGTTATAGATATTTTCAATAACCTTGCGGTCATATATAATCTGAGCACCGCCTGTAAAATCAGGTGCAATAAGCGTTGACATAATATCGAAATTGGGATTTTTGAGAAGTCCTATTGTTGTTTCGCAAACCTCAGCAAGATTGAACGAACATATTGAGCTTGCCATACCTACCGCAATACCCGTGTTTGCGTTTACAAGAATTGACGGAAATGCCGCCGGCAAAAGCGTAGGTTCTTTCAGTGTATTGTCATAGTTGTCCACAAAGTCAACTGTATCCTTGTCTATATCACCGAAAAGTTCGTTACATATCGGGTCAAGTTTTGCCTCAGTATATCTTGATGCCGCCCAAGCCATATCACGACTGTAAAATTTACCGAAGTTACCCTTTGAGTCGATAAAAGGGTGCAGAAGTGCCTCATAGCCACGACTAAGACGAACCATTGTATCATATATTGCACTGTCGCCGTGCGGATTGAGTTTCATTGTCTGACCGACAATATTTGCGGATTTTGTGCGTGTTGAGCCGAGAAGTCCCATTTTATACATTGTATAGAGCAGTTTTCTGTGTGACGGCTTAAATCCGTCAATCTCAGGAATTGCACGGGACATAATAACGCTCATTGCATAAGGCATATAGTTTTCTTCAATCGTCGAAACGATTTTTTGTTCAACAACTTCCCCTGCACCTGCAATATATCCGTGCATTTTCGGCTGTTGTGATGTTTTTGATGTACTCTTTTTTCTTGCCATTGTTTTCTCCTGTAAAATATTACTTTTTGAGTAATGAATATCGGGGCTTTGCCCCAAACCCCACAAGGGCTGCTCGCCCTTGACCTCGGCAGGGGTATGATACCCCTGCACCCGCAAAAGTTATAATTATTTAAGTTATTGCGTTAAGATTAGTTTATTATAAAATTAAGCTGTTGCGTGGAATTATAACACTGTACTAATCCCGCGGAGCAACCAGCTTAACGGTAACAATAACTTTGAACGCGAATTGACAGCGGAGGCACTCCGCTTAGCTTACATCGAGGTCGTCAATGTATTTGTAGCCGTTTTCGACAATGTAGTCTTTTCTGCCGCTGAGATTGTCGCCTAAAAGTATGTCAAACATTTCAGATGTTTTTTGTGCGTCGTCGGGCATAATTTTTATAAGTCGGCGTGTTGACGGGTTCATTGTTGTAAGGCTCATCATATCGGGTTCGTTTTCACCAAGACCTTTTGAACGCTGTATTGTGAATTTCTGATTTCCGATTTTCTGTATGAATTCTTCCTTTTCAGCCTCAGTGTAGGCAAAATAAACTTCGTCCTTTGTGTTAATTTCATACAGCGGTGATTCCGCAATAAATACTTTGCCCTCATTTATCAGCGTGGGCGTAAGGCGGTAAATCATCGTAAGAAGAAGTGTACGAATCTGAAATCCGTCAACATCGGCATCGGTACAGAATATTATTTTATTCCAGCGTAGCAAATTCAAATCGAATGACGCAAGGTCTTTGTTTGCCTTTGATTTAACCTCAACGCCGCAACCGAGAACTTTCAGCAAATCAGTTATAATTTCGCTTTTGAAAATTTTGTCATAATCGGCTTTAAGGCAGTTGAGGATTTTACCCCTGATTGGAATAATTGCCTGAAAATCGGGGTTTCTCGCCTGTTTACAGGCACCAAGAGCCGAGTCACCCTCAACGATAAAAAGTTCACGCTCTGACTTATCTTTACTGCGGCAGTCAACAAATTTTGCAACACGACCTGTGATGTCCATATTTCCGGCAAGCGTTTTTTTGATGTTAAGTCTTGTTTTTTCGGCACTTTCACGACTGCGTTTGTTGATAAGCACCTGTGCGGCAATTTTTTCTGCGTCAAGGCGGTTTTCAATGAAATAAACTTCAAGCTGATGTCGGAGATATTCCGTCATTGCGTCCTGAATACCCTTGTTTGTTATTGCCTTTTTTGTCTGATTTTCGTATGATGTAACGCTCGAAAAAGACGAAATAACAATAACAAGACAGTCCTTTACATCATCAAAATTTATCTTGCTTTCGTTTTTGGTATATTTGCCGTTTTGCTTCAAGTATGAATCTATCTGATAGACAAAAGCGTTTTTTACGGCTTTTTCGGGAGCACCGCCGTATTCAAGCCAGCTTGAATTGTGGTAATATTCGGAAGTGCTGACCTTGTTTGAAAACGCCATTGAAATATTTATTTTAACTTTATATTCAGGTTTATCGTCACGGTCACGAACCATTTTTTCAGTCTGCCACGACTGAACCTGTGATATTGCGTCCTCGCCGACAAGTTCTTTTACATGGTCAACAATGCCGTCGTCATATTTAAACTCCTGTGTTTCAAACTTGCCGTTCTTCTGAGTTCTGAACACAAAATTTATTCCGGCGTTTACAATCGCCTGTCGCTTGATTGTATCAATGAAATATTCGTCAGGAATATTTATATCGGTGAAAACCTGTAAATCGGGTTTCCAGTGTATTTTTGTACCTGTTTTTCTGCCTGTGTACTGTTCCCGTTTAAGACCGCCGACATTCTCGCCGTGTTCAAAATGCAGTGTAAAGCGTGTTCCGTCACGGCGGATATCAACATCCATATATTCAGACGAATACTGCGTTGAACAAAGTCCAAGTCCGTTAAGACCGAGTGAAAACTCATAGTTTTCAGCCTCGCTGTTGTTGTATTTTCCGCCGGCATAAAGCTCACAGAAAACAAGCTCCCAGTTATAGCGGTTTTCGTTTTTATTGAAATCAACCGGAATACCCCGTCCGAAATCCTCAATTTCAATGGAATGGTCCTCATATTTTGTTATTATTATTTCTTTGCCGTAACCCTCTCTTGCCTCGTCAATAGAGTTCGAGAGAATTTCAAAAGCTGAATGTTGACAACCCTCTATGCCGTCTGAACCGAAAATTACGGCAGGGCGTTTTCTTACTCTGTCAGCACCTTTAAGTGATGTTATACTTTCATTTCCATAAACCTGTTTCTTTGCCAATTTCTTTCTATTCCTCTCATATATATTATATCAGCGTAAAAAACTCACCGTCCGCACAACAACTCCTAACTCCTAACTCCTAACTCCTAACTCCTAACTTAAAATCATTCGCCTTTCAGCTGCTTTATTTTATCTCTGAGGTAGGCGGCGTGTTCAAATTCAAGAAGTTTTGCGGCGGCTTTCATTTCTTTGGTAAGCTGTTCAATCATTTTTTCACGCTCTGCCTTAGTCATTTTTGATTTAGGCTTTTTCTTGTCATCTGTGTGAGTTGAAATTTCAATGATGTCGCTGACCTTTTTGACTATTGTCTGTGGGGTTATGTTATGTTCTTCATTGTATTTCTGCTGAATTTTGCGGCGGCGTTCCGTTTCGGTTATTGCCTTTTCCATTGAATCCGTCACAACATCGGCGTACATAATAACCTTGCCCTCAGCGTTTCTTGCGGCTCGTCCTATTGTCTGAATGAGTGAACGCTCACTGCGGAGAAATCCCTCTTTGTCTGCGTCAAGTATTGCAACAAGCGAAACTTCGGGAATATCCAGTCCCTCACGCAAAAGGTTTATTCCGACAAGAACATCAAATTCGCCCAAACGCAAATCCCTGATTATCTCCATACGCTCAACGGTATCTATATCGTGGTGCATATAGCGTACTTTTATTCCCATAGTCGTAAGATATTCCGTCAAGTCCTCCGCCATTTTTTTCGTAAGTGTTGTAACAAGCACACGCTGTTTTTTGGAAGAACGCATATTTATTTCTGAAATAAGGTCATCTATCTGTCCCTCAATCGGTCTGACGCTTATTTCAGGGTCAAGCAATCCTGTCGGTCTGATAACCTGTTCAGCAATAACCTTGCTTTTTTCTTTTTCGAGGTCACCCGGCGTTGCACTTACAAAGACTGCCTGATTTATTCTGTCATAAAATTCATCAAAATTCAAGGGTCTGTTATCATAAGCTGACGGAAGTCTGAAACCGTATTCAACAAGATTTTCCTTTCGTCCTCTGTCGCCGCCGTACATTCCCCTTACCTGTGGCAGTGTAACATGCGATTCGTCAACAAAAAGAAGATAGTCTTCCGGAAAATAATCAAGCAGTGTAAACGGTGCAGAACCGGGTTTTCGTCCCGAAAGCACCCTTGAATAATTCTCAATACCCGTACAAAAGCCTATTTCACGGAGCATTTCCATATCATATCTTGTACGCTGTTCAATACGCTGTGCTTCAAGGAGTTTTCCACGGTCGTTAAAATATTTCAAACGCTGTTCAAGCTCGTCCTCAATCTCTTTAAGAGCCTGTTCCATTTTATCTCTCGGTACAATATAGTGTGACGCAGGATAAATTGCGGCATGGCGTACAACGGCTTTAAGCTCACCCGTCATAGCGTTAATTTCGCTTATTCTGTCGATTTCGTCGCCGAAAAATTCCACTCTTATAATTGTATCGGTTGATGCGGCAGGAAAAATCTCAACAACATCTCCACGAACACGGAATTTATTACGGACAAAATTTATATCGTTTCTTTCGTATTGAAGTTCAACAAGTTTTTTGAGCAGTTCTTCCCTTGATTTTTTCATACCTGGTCTGAGTGATATAACCATTGTACGATAGTCAATAGGGTTGCCAAGACTGTATATGCACGAAACACTCGACACGATTATTACATCTCGCCGCTCGGAAAGTGCAAGCGTTGCCGAGTGACGAAGTTTATCTATTTCATCATTTATTGCACTGTCTTTTTCGATATAGGTATCCGTTGTCGGAACATAAGCCTCCGGCTGATAATAGTCATAATACGACACAAAATATTCAACGGCATTATCAGGGAAAAACTCACGGAACTCACTGCAAAGCTGTGCCGCAAGAGTTTTATTGTGTGCAAGCACAAGAGTAGGTCGGTTAAGGCGTTCAATTATATTTGCCATAGTAAAGGTTTTGCCCGAACCCGTAACACCAAGCAGTGTTTGTTCCTTGTTTCCGCTTTCTATACTTTTTACAAGTGTTTCGATAGCCTGAGGCTGATCACCTGTCGGCTTATACTTTGAAACAAGTTTAAATTTATCCATAGCATACTCCCTCCGTTTCAAAAATCGGCATAATCTTTTTCTATTTTAGCATATACAATATACGATTATTTGTACTTATCCGAAAATTATATCATATTTTTATATTTTCGGCTATAATCTTCATTTTATTATTCTGTAAAAGAATAAAATCGTTAAAATTTATCGTAAAAACAAAAAAATTATTATGTTTTATGTTGATTTTTCGGTATTCCTGCGGATATTGACACAAAATCTTTTTATTTTTCAACTTCCGACCAAAAAATTTCGGAAAATCCCTTGACAAAATCAAAAATATATTTTATAATAACGAATGTTCTCTGACAAATAAATAAATGCGAGTGTGCTGGAATTGGCAGACAGGCACGTTTGAGGGGCGTGTGTTGCACGACGTACGGGTTCAAGTCCCGTCACTCGCACCAAGTTAAGTCTTAATTACGGATTTCGTAATTAAGACTTTTGTTTTTGCATTTGTTTGGAATTTAATAATTACTGATTTCCTGAAATTTCGGCAATAAAAAGCAGCCAAAGTTTTTACGCTTTGATTGCTTAACATACAGATAAACTTTTTGAATATGGCTCTCTTAATTCATACCTGTTATTTTTTAGCAAAACAATAGTTTTAAGCATTTTCGCCCTCATTATTGTGATAAAATAATACAAAGATATTATGATTCAATTTTTTATTTGTTATATTTTTTATCCGTCACCAAAAGCATATATTTCCGCTATATTCTCTTGTGGAATTATTTGTCAGGCGATTTTGTAATAAATAAGATAGTTATATACAAATGTTCAAAAAATTACCTCTCGTTTTACTGAAAA
>JBJFIB010000083.1:0-2673 GCA_051894195.1 Acutalibacteraceae bacterium | reverse complement strand
GAGTATGGCAGCCTAAAAAATCAGGTACATACACTGTCCGTACAAAAGTAAAGGACGCAACAGGTACAGAAGTTATAAAAGACTTTACTCTTACAGTAAATTAAATCAAAATCACTGATATTCAACAATTATTTCAGTGAATGTAAAGTTTAATTGAGCGATACTCCTCCACTTTTATGAGTGGGGGAGTATGTTATATCAGCAGTTCTTCAAATGTCGGTAAATGTACTCAAATAGAGTATTTTATCATCACAAAAAATAAAAAAATACTGAAATATTCAAAAAGCACATATATTTTATCTTAAAAATATATGTGCTTTTTATTATTTTTGGGACTATTTATCACTGTCATTTTGAATAATCAGATTAAAAATAATTGTTAGATTTTAAAAATCCATTGATATAATTACCAATTTTATGTATTATGATATGTTCATATCTTACGAACTTTTGGGAAAATAACAGAAAATATTGTATAATTCCATAAAAGAATTTATACAACCTTGAATTAAGTGTATATTATTATAAAAAGCTTGTATCTTTTTGGTAAAGCGAAATTTTTTACAGTCAAAATTGGAGGGATGAAAAGAATAATTTAATTTATTTGTACGAATATCCGCCATAATTAACAGAAAGAGGGAACAAAATTGCAAAAATCAAAAAACGCTATTTTTAAAAAGGTACTCAGTTCGGTATTGTCTGCTGCCTGTGTACTTTCAACCGTCGCTTTTGTCGGTACAGCATCAGCAACAAGCGTTGATGCGGCAACTTACACGAAACCTGAGGAAGGTTCTCCTGCTACATTTTCGTGGGATAACGCCTCAGTATATTTCCTGCTTACAGACCGTTTCAACAACGGCGACCCGTCAAATGACCACAGCTACGGCAGAGGTCTTGATCAAAACGGTAATGCAGTAAGTTATGACAACTATGCTGCATTTCAGGGTGGCGACTTTAAAGGAATTACCGATAAAATTAACGAAGGTTATTTTAATGACCTTGGTGTAAATGCTATCTGGCTTTCGGCTCCGTATGAACAGATTCACGGATACTGCGTAGGCTGTGACGGAGAAAGCTTTGCACACTATTCATATCATGGCTATTATGTTCTTGACTATACCGAAACAGATAAAAACTTCGGTACAAAAGAGGAATTCAGAGAACTTGTTGATACTGCTCACGAACACGGTATCCGTATCGTAATGGATATAGTTATGAACCATTCCGGTTATAACACACTTAAAGATATGGACGAATACGGTTTTGGTTCTGTTAAGAGTGGCTGGGAAAGCTATTACTATTCTCATAAAAATGTAAATAATACAGATTATCACAGCTATATTGACTACAATGCTTCCGCTGATTTGTGGGGCAAATGGTGGGGTTCCGACTGGATTCGCTGCGGACTTCCGGGATATACTCAGGGAAGCGGCGATATTGAAGGTTCTCTTGCAGGCTTGCCTGACTTTAAGACAGGTTCTTCAACACAGGTAGGTATTCCTCAGATTCTCAAAACAAAGTGGACAAAAGAGGGTACATACAGCGAAAAAGTTGCAAAATACGGAAACTCCAATACAGTTACAGGCTATATTTCAGACTGGCTTGCAGAGTGGGTTCGTGAATATGGCGTTGACGGTTTCCGCTGCGACACAGCAAAGCATGTTGAAACATCAGCTTGGAAAACTCTTAAAGAAAAGTGCGTAAAGGCTCTCAGAGAATGGAAAGCAGCAAACCCGACAAAGAAACTTGACGACCTTGACTTCTGGATGACAGGTGAATGTTTCGGACACAAGGCTGAAAAGAGTTACTATTACACAGAGGGCGGCTTTGACTCAATGATTAACTTTGAGTTTGCTCCTGCCGTAAACAGCAGTAATATTCCAAGTGCAGGTTCTGTTGACAGTGTTTACAGCAGATATGCAAACTCAATCAACAGTGACAAGAGCTTTAATGTTCTCAGCTACCTCGCTTCACACGATACAACACTTGCAAAGGGCGACAGAAAGTATGCAGGTTCATTCCTGCTTATGCTTCCCGGCGGTATCCAGATTTACTACGGTGATGAAACAAACAGACCTCTTGTAAACAGCTCTTTTGCAAGCAAGGACCCCGGTGCAGGACATCAGTTCAGAAGCTATATGAACTGGGATTCTATTGATACAGATATTCTTTCACACTGGCAGAAAGTTGGTCAGTTCAGAAACAACCATATTGCAGTAGGTGCAGGTCAGCATAAAACTATCTCAGGTTACAGCTCATCAACAGGCTATTCATTCGCAAGAACCTATGATGACGGTACAATTCAGGATACAATCGTTGCAACACTCTTTGCTCCTGCAAATACGGACATTACAGTTGATGTATCTTCTGTATGGTCAGACGGTATGGAGATTACAAACTGCTATGACAATTCAACCTGTAAGGTTTCAGGCGGTAAGGTAACATTCAACTCAGGTGCTAATGGCACAATCCTTATGCAGGAACCTCAGGGCAAAAAGGGTAAGGTTACAGTAAAGCACATCAATAAGACAACAGGCGAAACAATCAAGACAGAAACAATGATGGGTCTTATCGGTGATTCTTATGCTACATCACCTCTTGCTTCAATCACTGATTATTACACTGTTTCAAGCGTAACAGGCTCTACAACAGGTACATATTCAGAAACAGAAA
>JBJFIB010000082.1:0-2705 GCA_051894195.1 Acutalibacteraceae bacterium | reverse complement strand
TATGGAAAACAAAGAAAAAGCACTTATCGCAATAGAAAGACTCAAAAAAGAATATCCCGACGCAATATGTTCCCTCGTCTATACTGACCCGTTACAACTGCTGATTGCAACACGGCTTGCGGCACAATGCACGGACAAAAGAGTTAATATGGTAACGCCGGCACTGTTTGAAAGATTTAAGACAGCACAGGACTTTGCCGACGCTGATGTGAGCGAAGTCGAAGAATATATACACTCCTGCGGACTTTATAAGACCAAAGCCCGTGACATTGTTGAGATGTGTAAAACACTGTGTGAAAAATTCAACGGTGTTGTCCCCGACACAATCGAACAGCTTGTCAAACTTTCGGGTGTAGGTCGGAAAACCGCAAATCTTGTTGTCGGTGATATTTTCAAAAAGCCTGCCGTTGTTGTTGACACTCATTGTATAAGAATTACATCAAGGCTTGGGTTTCATAATATCAAAGACGCAACAAAAATCGAAACAATACTCAGAAAAATTCTTCCTCCCGAAGAATCAAACGATTTTTGTCACAGGCTTGTACTTCACGGTCGTGCAGTATGCGACGCAAGAAAACCAAAATGTGAAAACTGCTGTATGAACGACATCTGCAATTATTTTCAAAATAATTCCTGACTAAAAAACTCCACTCTCCACTCTCCACTCTCCACTCTGAATTAAATCTCCGTTTAAAAGCCAAAATAATATTATCGCTTGAACGGAGGAATTGTGTATGGATAATATTATTCGGCTTGATGATGTTTCAAAAATTTATCACACAAAAGGCGGAGATGTCAACGCACTGTCGCATATAAGCCTTGAAATCGAAAAAGGCTCGTTTACGGCTATTGTCGGTCAGTCGGGTTCGGGAAAATCAACTCTTATGAATATTCTC
The DNA here is from genome assembly GCA_051894195.1 of Acutalibacteraceae bacterium. GTDB lineage: Bacteria > Bacillota > Clostridia > Oscillospirales > Acutalibacteraceae > UBA1213. The sequence continues at coordinate 1,809 of JBJFIB010000082.1, read as the reverse complement.
GGCTGTCTTGACACTTCTACATCGGGAAATTATTTTCTTGACGGTCAAAATGTTTCGGATATGAAAGAAAAACAACTCTCTTTTGTAAGGAATAATGTAATCGGATTTATTTTTCAGAGTTTTAATCTTATCCCTACATTAAATGCTGTCGAAAATGCTGAACTGCCGCTGATTTACAGGGGAATGAAAAAATCTGAACGGCACACGCTTGCACTCAATGCCTTAAAGCGTGTCGGTCTTGAAAAAAGACTTACTCACCGACCTAACGAACTTTCAGGCGGACAACAGCAGCGTGTCGCAATCGCAAGAGCAATCGCCGCTCAACCGGAAATTATCCTTGCTGATGAACCGACTGGCAACCTCGACAAAAAATCCGGTCAGGAAATAATGTCTATCCTCAGGGAAATGAACAGGGAAAATACAACGGTTATACTTATTACTCACGATATGAGTATCGCAAATCAAGCCGACAGACAACTGTGTATTTCTGACGGAAAAATTATTTAATAATAAAAATATAAGCTTCACCGTGCATATTGCACAAATATTTCCGTTGATTTTATAACACATTCAATAAAATTATTTTCAAAAAGTAATTGACAAGTAAATTTTATATGCTATAATTAACTTAGCAGTTAAAAAATAACTGCAATAAAAACAAAAAAGTCAAACATTAAGGAGGTAATTTTTATGGCACCAACAATAGAGCTTCATGATGTAGATGTTCAGTCTTTCCTCGCTGTTCTGGATACTTGTGAAGGTGATGTATTTCTTGTAACAAGAGAGGGCGATCACCTTAACCTCAAAAGTAAACTCTGCCAGCTCGTCGGTCTTACAAAACTTATAGAGGGCGGCAAAATTACCAATGCATATATCGTATGCCAGAACCCCGAAGACGAATCAAAGCTTTTCCGTTTCAATCTTCTCGGTGATATGGGCGACGCAAAAGTTGAAAAACCAGAAGAAGAAAAATAATCTTACATCAATGTAAACTCAGCCTGTGCATTTTCTGAATGTACAGGCTTTAATTTTTGCCCGAATAAAAACCCGACTGTATTGCAGTATAAATGCCATACAGTCGGGTTGTGTTTTTATGAAAGTAATTATTTTACTCCGTATTTGTCATAGTATGCGTCAATAGCGGCTTTCAGCTTATCGTCAATGATAACCTTGCCTTTGTATTCTTTGTTGTAAAGATGTTCTACTACCTCCGCCATAGTTACGATTGCGGTAGTTTTAAGACCGTATTTTTCTTCGATTTCAGAGAGTGCGGATTTTTCGCCCTTTCCCCTCTCCATACGGTCAACTGAAACAACAAGTCCTATCGGATTTACATTTCCCTGTGATTTAATAATCGGAAGTGTTTCCTCGATTGATGTGCCGGCGGTTGTAACATCTTCAATGATGACAACTCTGTCGCCGTCTGCAATAGGACTGCCGAGAAGAATACCCTTGTCGCCATGGTCCTTTATTTCTTTTCTGTTTGAACAGTAACGAATGTCCTTGTTGTACTTTTCGCTTATTGCGATTGTTGCGGCAACTGAAAGCGGTATTCCCTTGTATGCCGGTCCGAAAAGAACATCAAAGTCAAGTCCGAATGTTTTGTTGATTGCCTCAGCATAATACTGTCCGAGTTTTCTCAGCTGTGCACCAGTTCTGTAAAATCCGGTATTAACGAAAAACGGTGTCTGACGACCGCTCTTTGTGACAAAATCACCGAATTTAAGAACCTGACAGTCAACCATAAATTCAATAAACTGTTTTTTATATTCTTCCATAAAAAATTCCTCCGCTTTTCAAAATTCAATT
>JBJFIB010000081.1:0-13651 GCA_051894195.1 Acutalibacteraceae bacterium | reverse complement strand
CCTTTTGTCAACACTTTTTTGAAAAAAATTTTATTTTTCGTCGAAAAAATCTTAAAACCGGCATAAAACCTTGCCTTTGCGACATCGCACGAAACATATTATAGTATATTTTACGATAATTATACCTTAAAAAGCACTTTATTTTCAAATTTTACAATCGAACCCGTATTTATTTCTTTTCTGTAAAGTTCTGCGTCAGGGACATTTACGGTAATTCTTTCAGCCGTATCAATATCCTCCAAAACAACATCAACATAATATTCTTCGCCGTCGGGCAAACCCTCACAGCCAAAATCATGTTCTGTAATATCAATCACCTTGTACATCGTCATTCTCCTTTGCATTATTGTTTTCATCTATGATTTCCAAAAGATTGTCAACTATGAATTTTTGTGCCTTTTCCGAATACAGTATAATCGTATATTCGCCGAAAGTACCCATTCCCTGTTTTGATATTATGCCTATTTCAGATGATTTTTCCGTCAGTTCACGGTGATTATGTCCCATTTTGTCCTCACGGTTGCTGAGATAGCCTTTTTGCACGAGCCAGTCATTTATGATTTTCGGCTGTAATTTTTTCATATTGGTATCATCAACCACACTGTTTATTTCGGAAGTCAGTTCAGAAATCGGTACATTTTCCGCTTTAATATTTATCATCGCTATCTGTTCCGCAGTAATCGAAAACGGACTTTTGCCTCGTTTTGAAACAGATTTTCCGTTTATAACTCCGTCAAGCACCTCTGCAACATAGGCAAAACATCTTGACAATCGTTCATTCTTCAAGACTGTATCATTATTCATATTGCTGTCGTCTATCGGATTTATTCCGGCTGAGAGTTTCTGCATATAGACCTTTGCCCTCTGCATTTTTTCTTTTTCCGTAAGCATTAACATCACCTTTATTATTTTAGCACATTTCTTTGTAAAATCAAAACATTCTTACCGACAATGACGCAAAAATTATTCCGCATAAATCCGCCGTAAGTGCTGACGGAATTGTATGCCGTGTTTTTCGTATTCCTATCGAACCGAAATATACCGTTATTGCATAGAATGTAGTTTCCGTTGAACCTGCCATAACTGAGGCGGTTTTTCCGATTATGCTGTCAGCACCGTATTTTTCAAGGATTGAATTAAGTAATGCAAACGAACCGCTGCCCGAAACAGGTCGCATAAGTCCGAGCGGCACAACCTCAGGCGGTATGCCGATTTTTGCACACAATGGCGACAAAGCCTGAGTGATTATATCGAAAAATCCCGATGAGTCGAGCATCGTGACCGCAAGAACCAATCCTATAAGTGACGGTGCTATACTTATAAGTGAGCTTATGCCCTCTTTTGCACCTGTTGTAAAGCTGTCAAAGATATTGACTTTTTTGATAACTCCGAAAACAACAATCAGCACAATCACAACAGGAACAACATAAATTCCGATTTTGTCCATATAATGCACCTCAACGCTTTATGCTTTGCGTGAAAACACTTTTGCAAGAATTATTCCTACCGCAAGCGACAAAAAAGACACTATCCATATATATGGTAAAATATCATACGGCTGACTACTGCCCGACGCCTGTCTTAATGCCGCTATCGTTGTCGGTATAAGCTGTATTGACGCCGTATTCATAACAACAAACATAACCATACTGTTGTTAGGCTGAGTTTTCAGTCGGTTTTCTTTTTGCATTTCTTTCATCGCAATAAGTCCGAAAGGCGTTGCCGCATTTCCGAGTCCGAGAATATTCGCCGTAATATTCGCACTGACCGCACGAATTGCCGGACTGTCCTTTTTGTAATCCGGCATAAGCCGTGAAAGTACAGGCGATAATATCTTTGCGATAATTGCAGTCAGTCCTCCTCTGTCAGCAATTTTCATTATTCCTGTCCACAAGCACATTACTCCCGCCATAGAAATAATCAGACTTACCGCCTTATCTGCTCCGCTTATTGCCGCTTTTGAGAGTTCTTCCATTCTGCCCGTGATTAAAGCACATATAAAACTCACGACAATCATACCTGCCCATATATAATTCAGCATAAGACAGCACTCCGTTCTGACAGAAATTTAGTACAATTATAATATAAATAATACTGTATAATTCTTGATTTTATTATTGATTTGCTTTAAAATAAATATATTCTTGCAATTATTGCTGATAAATGGTAAAAAATGTCGTATTGAGTAGTATTATTAAAGGTTACTTTTATACTATTTTTGCATTTTTATTTTGATTTCAGCGTTTTTTAATAATATATTTTATATAGCATTTTATCGGTGTTAATCAGGATTATCAGTAATTTGTCGCATAATGTCGTCATGGGTGCTTAAAACACATTTATTTTAAAAATCTAAAAATTTTTATCGAAATATGCATTTTTTATATTGACAATTATGGAAATAAATAGTAATATATATTCAAAGATTTTATTGAAATTTCAAAATTCGGGAGGAACAATAATGAGAGCGATAGGTTGCGTAAGACAAATTGATAAACTGGGAAGATTGGTTTTGCCTGCTGATATAAGAAAGTCACTTAACATTGTTGACGGTGTTGATTCAGTAGAGTTTTTCGTTGATAACGACAGCGTTATCATAAAAAAATACAGACCGTCATGCGTTTTCTGTAATTCAGCCGAAAATATTGTCAACTACAAAAATCAGACCGTATGCCAGTCATGTCTTGATGAACTCAGAAACGGCAAATAATTATCTATCATAACTGAATATCAGGCATTAAACGGATTGAAATAATATATTTTAATCCGTTTTTCGTTTTTTCAAAATAAACAAAATTTAACAATTTTCAGGAGTAACAAATGACACTTAAAGAACTTTTTCAGAACAACAAAACTGTCCTTGCTGACGGTGCAACGGGAACATATTTTTCTCAGCTTACCGGACTGAGTTCCGCTCTCTGTGAAAAATACAATGTCACAAATCCCGATATAATCAGACAGATATATTGCGAATATATATCATCAGGTGCAAAAATCATACGCACAAACACCTTTTCCGCAAACAGCTTTGCACTCGGAATTTCACACGATGAACTTTCCGCAATAATAAAAAACGGCTATATAGTCGCCGCCGAATGTGCAAAGGACAAAGCCGTTGTATGTGCTAATGTCAGTGCCTTGTATGAAAATACCGAAATTCCCCGTGACAGATTGTCAGAATATAAATTCATAATTGATACATTCATTCAGTGCGGTGCAAAGACATTTATCTTTGAAACACTCTCTGAACTTGACGCTGTAATGCCTGCAATAGACTATATTCTGAGTAAAATTCCTGATGCGGAAATCATCACTTCTTTTACTGTTCTGCCTGACGGACACACACGCTCTGGTATTTCTCTGAACAAAATCCTTGAAAGCATTATACAAAACAAGGACAAGCTGACTATGGTCGGCTTGAACTGCGGCTGCGGAACTGCACAGCTTTATAATTTTGCCGCTCCGTTCTTTTCTTATATCAAAGAACATACAGAATTATACACTTCCGTAATGCCTAATGCAGGCTATCCCTCAGTGGAAAATCAAAGAACCGTATTTACCGCTACGCCGATTTATTTTGCCGAACAGACTGCAAGATTCTGTTCACTCGGCGTTTCTGCACTCGGTGGCTGCTGCGGCACAAATCCCGAATTCATAAAACTTCTCGGCGAAAAAACAGCAAACTCCCCGACAACATCAAACGAAAATACTGTATCTTTCAAAAAAATCGAAACTAAAAAAGCTGCCTTTTCGTCACAGCTTACCGAAAATAAATTCGTTATTGCCGCTGAACTCGACCCGCCGAATAATGCCGACCTTATAAAGCTGATTAACGGTGCAAAAATCCTCAAAAAAAGCGGTGTTGACATTATAACCGTTTCAGACTCTCCGCTCGGTCACGCAAAAATGGATTCTGTCGTATGCTCATCAAGAATTAAGCGTGAAGTCGGAATAGACACTCTGCCGCATATATGCTGTCGTGACAAGAACATCAATGCACTGCGTTCTGCACTTTTAGGTGCTTACAGCGAGGGCATAAGAGCGGTTCTTGCGGTTACAGGCGACCATATTGCCGAAACAGACCGTGGTGTTATCAAGCCTGTATTCAACATAGGTTCAACACAGCTTATGACGCTTATTCATCAGATGAATGAAGATGTTTTTGCGGAAAATCCTGTCGCAATAGGCGGTGCATTTGACCCTATGGCAAGAAATCCCGAATTTTCGCTGAAACATCTTGACAAAAAAATAGCCGGCGGTGCAACATTCGTACTTACACAGCCGGTATTCTCCGAAAAAGCAATACCCGTTATTGAACAGGCTCGCTCAAAAGGTGTAAAAGTTCTTGTCGGAATTATGCCTATGGTGAGTTACAGAAACGCAAACTTTATGAAAAATGAAGTACCGGGAATGACTATTCCACAGGAACTTGTTGACCGCTTTAAGCCCGATATGAGCCGTGAACAGTCAACGGCAGTCGGCGTACAGATTGCCGCTGAACTCGCCGTAAAAATGCGTCCGCACGCTGACGGTTTTTACTTTGTAACACCATTCAACCGTGCAGAAGTAATCAGTGCCGTACTCGACAATATCCGTGACATAATATAATCGGCAAGCTGGCGGAGTGCCTCCGGCGGCAAGCTGCCGCACCCGAATTGCGTTCAAAGTTATTGTTATCGTTAGTTATTGTCCGCACCATTAGTTTTTGTTATCATTCCAAGCATATATGAATATCAGAAAGCAAAAGCCTCACCGTAAAGATGTTTTACAGTGAGGCTTTATATTTTGTGTAAAAATTCAGTTTCAATAATTACGCATTACGCATTATCAAAACATGTCTTTCTTTTTGAGGATAAGGTACATTATGAACATAAGCACCGCCGACAATACAATCGGAAACCACCAGAAATTATCAAACGGCAAGCCGCCCTCGATATTCATTCCGTAAAGACCTGATATAACCGTCGGAACGGATACAATAAGCGTGAGTGACGCAAGAATTTTCATTACGACATTAAGGTTATTGGAAATAATCGACGCAAATACATCAAGTGTGCCATTCAAAATGTTGAGATAAATTGCCGCCATATCAACTGCCTGTTTAATCTCAATAAGCACATCTTCAAGCAAATCCTGATCTTCTTCATAAAGTTTGATATATCTGCCACGCATAATTTTTTCAAGCGTTATTTCGTCCGATTTTAAAGATGACGAAAAATACACAAGGGACTTTTCAATGTCAAGCAGTTGATTAAGTTCCTTGTTTTTTGCTGATTTTCTGAGTTCACGCTCAATACGGTTGCTTATTTTATCAATCTGTTTGAGGTATTGCAGATATTTTGTCGCCATACGCAGCATAATATGAAGTACAAAATGCGTTTTATAGCTGGTCATAACATTTCTTACAACACCCTCTGAGAGTTCGCTGAGAATGGGATTTTCACGCAATGAAACGGTTATTACATTATTTTCGGTAATCATTATACCGATTGGCATTGTTGAATAGGTGATGTTTTTTGATACCTTTTCGACAACAGGAATGTCAATAATAATCAGCGTTGTGCCGTCCTCGTTATCTATATGTGACGATTCCTCCTCGTCGAGTGCCGACCGGAGAAGTTCAGGCGGTATATCAAAGAAATTCAGCAAATACTGCACTTCTTCATCATCAGGTGCAATACAATTTACCCAACAGCCAATTTCATATTCTTCTATTTCCTGAATTCTGCCGTTTACAGTCTTATAAAAATTGACCATAAAATCCGTCCTTTCCTGTATCAAGGACGCAAAAAACACGCTGTGCGTCCTGTGAATATTCTTTCTGAATTATATTTCCCATAAGGGTCAGGACTCACAGCTACCACCTCTTTTACAGTCTTAATCAGTACAAAACATAATGTTATGTTAATTGAAAATTGAAATTTGAAAGTTGAAAATTGTTAAAACAACTCCACTCTCAACTCTCCACTCTCAACTCTCAGATAGAAATGCTGAGGGCAATATCGTAAAGCTCTTTGTTGAATTTGCGTTCCATATTGAGAGCCTCTGTTATATCGTAGTCAACAATGTGGTTGTCTTTCATTACTACAACACGGTTGCCAATTCCGTTGCTGATAAGCTCAACGGCTTTGTATCCCATCTGGCTTGCAACAACACGGTCACGGATTGTCGGTGAACCGCCACGCTGAACATGTCCGAGAATTGTCGCTCTTGTTTCGATACCGGTTTTTTCTTCTATTTCCTTTGCGATTTCACTAACGCCGCCGATACCCTCGGCAACAATGATAATGAAATGCTTTTTGCCTGTTTTTCTTGTTTCCATCATACGATCAATAACATCTTTCTGCAAGTCAAACGGAACTTCTGGTACAAGAATTGCACTTGCACCGACAGCAATACCTGTTTCAAGTGCTATGTCGCCGCATCTTCTGCCCATTACTTCAACAACACTGCATCTGTCGTGTGACTGTGCTGTGTCACGGATACGGTCAATCATTTCCATAGCGGTATTCATAGCAGTATCAAATCCGATTGTATAATCACTGCTTGCAATATCGTTGTCGATAGTACCCGGAATACCGATACAGAGTATTCCCTCACGGCACAATGCTCTTGCACCCTTGAATGAACCGTCACCGCCGATTACAACAACGCCGACAATACCGAGCTGACGGCAAGTGTCAGCGGCTTTCTTCTGTCCCTCTGGTGTAAGCATTTCAAGACTGCGGGCAGTATAGAGTACAGTACCGCCTCTGTGAATAATATCTGAAACACTGCGGAGATTCATTTCAAAAACATCACCGTTCAAAAGACCGTTATATCCTCTGCGTACTCCGAGTACACGCATACCCTTTGCAAGAGCCGCTCTTGTTACTGCTCTTACTGCGGCATTCATTCCCGGTGCATCTCCACCACTTGTCAAAACTGCTATTGCCTTTTTTTCCATTTTCGCCATCCTCCAATTTAATTCAACATAAAATATTATGATATTATTATAAACAACAAAAAAAGAATAATCAAGTAAAATATATATCTATGAACTTTTTTTACTCAAAAATTACTTAACGGCAAACAAATGCCTGTTATTGTCTTTTAATTGACAAGTGCGACATTTTTGTCGCCTATGCGTTTTCTGAGTTCCCTTATCATTACATCATTCGGGTCAACACGCATACTTTCGGGGGCTTTTTGCAGTGTATGTGTATCCGTAAGATAAATATAAAGTGATGTCGTTCCGTCAAAAATATCAATTATCTGCTTTGCACGGATATATTCCGTACATTCTTTGTTCGGCACTCTTATATACAGTCCTTTGTTTTTCACTTTGTTATCGGTAGGTTTTTCGGTTTTGATTTCCGAAACATTTTTCGGTGCATAAGATACGGTATTGCACAAAAGTTTTGTTTCTTCGTCTTCACGGCGGCTGACGGTCGCTGATATGCGTACAACATTACCCTCCTGAATAATTCCGCCGTACTGTGAGAGCGTTTTCGGGAATACTATCATCTCTGCCGAACCGTATTTATCCTCGATATTCACAAAAGCCATACGCTGATTGTTTTTTGTTGTTTTGAGCTTAACCGTACTGATTATTGCAAGAATATCAACATTTTTTCCGTCGGTATAGTTGTTGTATTCATCACTGACAATGTCGCTTATTCTGTCGGTTTTAAGCACACGCATAACATCATCATATTCTGACATAGGGTGTCCCGACAGATAAAGACCTGCCGTCTGTTTTTCCATATCAAGAAGTTCCGCTACGGAAAATTCACTGACATTCGGTAGCGGCGGTTCATTGTCCGTTGTTTCGCCGCTGTCGCCCATTCCGAAAAGGTCAAGCTGACCGTCAATGTTCTGATTTTTTGCACTGTTGAGGTATTCAAGAAAAGTATCACAGGCAAGCAGCATTTGTCGGCGGTTTGCACCAAGTCTGTCCAAAGCACCGCATTTAATCAGGCTTTCAACGGCTCTGCGGTTGAGTTCACGACCGTAAAGTCTTTTGCAAAAATCATAAAAGGATTTAAACTCACCGTTTCTTCTTTCGCTGACAATGGTTTCGATAAGACCTTTACCGAGATTTTTTATTGCCATAAGTCCGAAGCGTATTTCGTTTTCGTGTACGGTAAAGCCTACATTACTTTTGTTGACATGCGGCGGCAAAACCTTAATATTATGCTTTGCACATTCGTCAATATAAACGGCAACCTTGCCCGAATTATCAAGCACGCTTGTCAGCAGTGCCGCAAGATATTCGCACGGATAATGGCATTTAAGATATGCTGTCTGATATGAAATATAAGCATAACAGGCGGCGTGTGATTTGTTGAACGCATAAGATGCAAAGCTTTCCATTTCGGAATAGATTTCTTCTGCGATTTTTTCGGGTACACCCCGTCTTATACAGCCGTCAACCTGAACATTTCCGTTTTCGTCGGTAAGACCATAAATAAATATCTTTTTTTCCTGTTCCATTACATGCTTTTTCTTTTTTGACATAGCACGGCGGACAATATCCGCTCTGCCGAGAGAATATCCCGCAAGTGAACGGAAAATCTGCATAACCTGTTCCTGATATACTATACAGCCGTATGTAACTTCAAGAATAGGTTTGAGTAAGGGGTGTTTGTATGTGATTTTTTCGGGATTATGGCGGTTTTCAATATAGCGTGGAATAGAATCCATTGGTCCCGGACGATAAAGCGATATTACCGCAATAATATCTTCGAGAGTTTCGGGTTTAAGCTGAACAAGAACATTTTTCATTCCGGCGGATTCAAACTGGAATACGCCCTCAGTATCGCCTGACGCATACATTTCAAAAACTTCTTTGTCATCATCGGGGATATTGTTTATTGAAAAGCCGCTGTCCTTTTGCTTAATCATTTTTTCGGCGTCACTTAAAACGGTTAAATTCCGCAAGCCGAGAAAATCCATTTTCAGCAGTCCGAGTTCGTCAAGAGTTGTCATTGTGAACTGAGTTACAACTGATTCATCATTCTTTGCAAGCGGAACATAGTCGCTGACGGGTTTTTCCGTAATAACAACACCTGCGGCGTGAGTAGTTGCGTGACGGGGAGTGCCTTCAAGTTTTCTTGCGGTGTCTATAAGTTCGTGAATTTGCGGGTCTGTGTCATAAATTTGTTTGAGTTCTTCGGAAATTGTCAGTGCCTTGTCTATGGTCATTCCGAGGTCATTCGGTATAAGCTTTGCTATTTTGTCACAGGTCGCATAAGGTATAGCCAACGCACGACCTACATCACGGATTGCACCCTTTGCCGCCATAGTGCCGAATGCGACAATCTGGGCAACATGGTCACTGCCGTATTTTCTGATTACATAATCAATAACCTCCTGTCGCCTTTCCTTGCAGAAGTCAACATCAAAATCGGGCATACTTACACGCTCAGGATTTAAAAATCTTTCAAACAGCAAGTCATATTTTATCGGGTCTATTCCGGTTATGCCGATACAGTAAGCCGCAAGACTACCTGCACCTGAACCTCTGCCGGCACCTACGGGTATTCCTACGGATTTCGCATAGCTGACATAATCGTTCACAATAAGATAATAGTCGATATATCCCATACGGTCGATTGTGTCGATTTCATATTCAAGCCGGTCAATGAGTGACTTGTCGGGATTTTCGCCGTAATGCTTTTTGAGTCCTTTCATACATTCGTCACGGAAATATTCCGTGTGGTCACGGTTATCGGGAACATCGAAATGCGGAAGTTTTGTTTTTCCGAACTCAAATTCAACATTACATCTCTCGGCAATTTTTACGGTATTGTCAAAAGCCTGTGGCACTTGCGGAAAAAGTGAACGCATTTCCTGTTCGCTTTTGAGATAAAATTCATTTGTCGGAAATTCCATTGAATTATCGTCAAGCACTGTATGGTTAGTCTGAATACACAAAAGAATATGGTGCAGACGGCTGTCCTCTTTTTTAAGGTAGTGACAGTCGTTTGTCGCAACAAGCGGAATATCACATTCCTGTGACAGCCTGATTATATAAGGATTTATCTGTTTTTGTTCTTTTATGCCGTGGTCCTGTAATTCAAGAAAAAAATTATTTTCACCAAAAATTCTCTTATAGTTAAGTGCTTTTTCCTTTGCCTTTTCGTAATCGTTACGCATAAGTGCCTTTGGAATTTCACCCGCAAGACAGGCTGAAAGTGCAATAATACCCTCGTGGTATTTTTCGAGCATTTCCTCATCAACACGGGGCTTGCCGTAAAAACCGTCAGTCCACGCAAGAGAATCAAGTTTTATTAAATTCTGATAGCCGATATTATTCTCGCACAGCAAAACAAGATGTCTGTTTTCCCTGTCAAATTCGGCAACCCTGTCGTTATGCCGTCTTGGTGAAACATAAACTTCACAGCCGATAATAGCCTTTATCCCCTCAGCCTTTGCCGCCTTATAGAAATCAACTACACCGTACATTACACCGTGGTCGGTTATTGCAACAGCAGTTTGTCCGAGTTCCTTTGCCGTTTTCACAAGTTCATTTATCTTACACGCACCGTCAAGCAGACTATACTCCGTATGCACATGCAAATGTACAAAACCACTCACTAAAACCAAACCTTTCTTTAACACATAAACTCAATATTACAACCAACTAATCTATAAGCAATAACTAACGGCTCGCACAACAACTCCACACTCCACTCTCCACACTCCACTCTATTTAAAGAACATATAGACTTGGCATTTAATCATACCGTTGTAGAGTTTGCGGCGTTTGTCGGCTTGTCGTCCGAACATCTTTTCAAAGTTATCGTCGGGACTGATTATTGTATAACTCCAACCCTGTTTTTTCTCAAAATGCTCGCCCATAATTTTATAGAGTTCTCTCGCCTGTTGCATATCAAGCAGTCTTTCGCCATAAGGCGGATTGCATATTACGGCGGCTTTTTCAAGGTCTGACGAAAAATCCGCTATGCTGCGTTTTTCAACATGTATTCTTGACGATACTCCTGCTTTTTTTGCGTTTTCATTTGTAAGACGGATTGCCTCGTCGTCTATATCATAGCCGTATGCCTGAAATTCTGCGTCACGGTTGATAAGGTCTTTTGCACGCTCACGCTCACTTCTCCATACATCTTCGGGTATTGTTTCCCAGCGTTCAGCGGCAAATCTTCTGCGAAGTCCAGGTGCAATATTCAGTGCTTTGAGTGCCGACTCAATCAAAATCGTACCCGAACCGCAAAATGGGTCAATAACCTGACTGTACGGTCTTATGTGCGATAAATCCGCCATTGCCGCCGCAAGAGTTTCCTTGATAGGTGCAATAATTGAATTTTCCCTGTATCCTCTTTTGTGCAGCCCCATTCCCGATGTATCAAGCATAATGCTGACTTTATCTTTCATAATAAGGAACTGTATCTGATGAACACTTCCTGTTTCTTCAAACCATGATGTATGATATTTTGAGTTAAGACGCTTTACAACGGCTTTTTTGATGATTTTCTGACAGTCGGGAACGCTTGCAAGCTGTGAATTTATGCAGTGTCCCTTTACCGGAAATGCGTCGTCAATGCCAATCCAGTCCTCCCAGTTGATTTTGCTCACTCCCTGAAAAAGCTCCTCAAAGCTGTATGCAGGAAACGAACCCATAAGTATCTGTATTCTTTCGGTATATCGTGAACCGATATTTGCCCTTGCCATTGTGCTTAAATCGCCCTCGAAAAACACCCGTCCGTTTTCCGCCTGAACATTCTGAATATCCATTCTTCTGAACTCGTCTGCCGCTATTCCTTCAAGTCCCAGTAAGCACGGTGCTACAAATTTTATCTTTTCCATTTCTTCAATCTCCATCTCAAAGTGATATGTATTTATTCTATCCTATACGACATAAAAAATCAATTATATTTAAGCGTGATGTCCGTTAAATTCCTCAACAGGCAACAATTATTTTTCTTGCAGTATCCGTCAAAATATGATATTATCATTATGTAAAATCCGTTGAACGCATAAGCCTTGTACTGTGCGTAAAACTGTTTTATAATCTCAATATTTTCTGACACAAAAGGAATTCCTGATGTGAAAGGTGTGACAAATTATATCATAAGTCCGAATTTATCTGTATTTTCGGGCAGTAATTCTATGCACCTTTCGGGGTGCTTTTTTGTTTTTAAAGAGGTGATTTTTTGGAAAGCCGTGTATCAATTATAGGCATAATCGTTGAAAACACAAATTCAATCGAAAAACTCAACGAACTTCTACATACCTACGGCGAATACATAATCGGCAGAATGGGTATTCCTTACCAAAAAAAGAATGTCCATATTATCAGCATAGCACTTGATGCACCCGTCAACATTATCAATACTCTTTCGGGAAAAATCGGTATGCTTGACGGTATAAGCTCAAAAGTCGTTTGTTCAAAGGTGTAAATGTATGAAATCTCTTATTGATAAACTCGAAAAACAGCATATTCTCTCAAAAGAAGAATATACAACTCTCATAAAGAATTTTACGCCCGAAATCAGCGAATATCTTTTTGAAAAAGCCCGTGCTGTCCGTCACGAATATTACGGACACGATGTATATATGCGTGGACTTATCGAATTTACGAATTACTGCAAAAACGACTGTCTGTACTGCGGAATACGCCACAGCAACAAAAACGCCGACCGCTACCGCCTTACAAAAGAACAAATCCTCGACTGCTGTAAAAACGGCTATGAACTCGGTTTTCGTACCTTTGTACTGCAAGGCGGTGAGGACAATTATTTCACAGACGAAATTATTGTTGACATAGTAAAAAGCATAAAGCAAAGTTATCCTGATTGTGCAGTGACGCTCTCGATAGGCGAAAAATCCTATGAAAGCTATCTTGCGTATTTTAATGCCGGTGCTGACAGGTATCTTCTCCGTCACGAAACGGCTGACAATGAACATTACCGCAAACTGCACCCTCATAATCTCTCGCCCGAAAACCGAAAACGCTGTCTTTTTGACCTCAAAAAAATCGGTTATCAGGTCGGTTGCGGATTTATGGTAGGTTCGCCGTATCAGACCGCTGAAAATCTTGCTGACGATATGCTTTTCATAAAAAAACTGCAACCCGATATGGTCGGTATAGGACCGTTTATTGCACAGCACGATACGCCGTTCCACAACAAAGAAAACGGCACACTTGAACTCACGCTTTTTATGCTCGGACTTTTGCGGCTGACTGTTCCAAACGCTCTTTTGCCCGCAACTACGGCACTCGGCACAATAGCCCCGAACGGTCGTGAACTCGGTATTCTTGCCGGTGCAAATGTCGTTATGCCCAACCTTTCGCCTGTCAGCGTCCGAAAAAAATATCTTCTCTACGACAACAAAATCTGCACAGGTGACGAGGCGGCTGAATGTCGCTTTTGTATGCAGAACCGTATGAAATCAATCGGCTACAATGTCGTAATTTCCCGTGGCGACGCAAAATCAGAGTGGAGTGTGGAGAGTGGAGTGTGGAGTTGTTAAGAGTGTGGAGAGTGGAGTGTGGAGTGTGGAGTTGTTAAGAGTGTGGAGAGTGGAGTGTGGAGTGTGGAGTTATAAATGAGGAATGAGGAATTAGGAATTAGGAATTATTGTTTGGACTATAATTTGTTGCGTTAAGTTTAGTTTGTTGTGACATTCTGTTATTGCGTGGAAT
>JBJFIB010000080.1:0-2771 GCA_051894195.1 Acutalibacteraceae bacterium | reverse complement strand
AATTAAGACCGTTAGGAATACCCACCATAACTGACAGATTAGTACAACAATGTATCTTGCAAGTGTTAGAGCCTATCTGCGAAGCCAAATTTTACGAAAGAAATAATGGTTTCAGACCTAACAGGTCAACGGAAAATGCAATAGCACAATGCTATCAAATGATACAACTGCAAAAACTCCATTTTGTTGTGGATATTGATATTAAAGGATTTTTCGATAATGTCAACCATAGCAAACTAATCAAGCAAATGTGGACAATGGGAATTAGGGATAAACAGTTAATATGTATAATTAAGGCAATCCTTGAAGCACCTGTTATAATGCCAAACGGAGAAATACAATACCCAGAATGTGGAACGCCGCAAGGCGGTATTCTCTCCCCTCTGCTGTCAAACATTGTGCTAAACGAACTCGACTGGTGGATAAATTCCCAATGGGAAAATATGCCAACACATCACGAATACCAATGCACAACGAGCAGAAATGGCACAGCTATAAAAAGTCACATATACAGGGCATTAAGAAAAACAAGCCTTAAAGAAATGTACATAGTAAGATATGCAGATGACTTTAAAATATTCTGCCGTAAAAGAAGCGATGCTAACAAGGTATTCATTGCGGTTAAGCAGTGGTTACAAGAAAGGCTAAAACTTCAAATTTCGGAAGAAAAAAGTCAGGTTGTCAACCTCAAAAGGCATTATTCAGAGTTTCTCGGATTTAAACTTAAAGCAGTCAAAAAGGGCAATAAATATGTTGTCCGTTCTCACATTAGAGATAAGGCTGTCAAAAAGATAACCGAAGAACTACAAGAACAAGTTAAGAAAATCCAAAAACCAAAAGACAATAAACAAAGTGTATTTGAAATACACAAGTACAATCAAATGGTAGAGGGTATTCAAAACTATTATCAATATGCCACAGAAGTAAACATCGACTGTGATATTATTCAAAGAAAAATTAGCACAACGGTCAAAAACAGGCTTAAAAAGAGGGTTAAACAGAAAGGGATTATAAACAGCAAGCACATAAAAGAAAGGTACGGCAAAAGTCAACAAATCAGATTTGTAGATAAAATTCCATTAGTACCAATCGGATATGTACAAACCAAAAACCCAATGCAAAAGAAGAAAAGTATCTGTAAATATACATCAGAAGGACGAGCGGAAATACACAAAAATCTTAGATTTGATGAATATGTATTATGGGTAATGAAACAGTTAATATATAGTTACCAATATACAGAAAGCGTTGAGTTTACAGATAGCAAAATTTCGCTCTATGCAGCCCAATACGGAAAGTGTGCAATTTTAGGAACGATATTAGACATAAGGGACATACATTGTCACCATAAGCTACCAAAGCAATATGGTGGTGATGATAAGTATCAAAATCTAATTATCGTACATCAAGATGTACATAGACTCATACACGCAACCAACCCAGAAACTATAAACAGATACTTAACAACCCTCAAATTAAACAAAGGTCAGATAACAAAGATAAATAGTTTAAGAAAAATGGCTCAAAATGAACCGATAAACATCTAAAATGCTAAGCTAACAAACTTTTGAAGTGTTTACTAATCTAATGAAAACATATTTATGATGGAACGCCGTGTGCGGTGAAAGTCGCACGCACGGTGTGGGGCGGGGGAAAAATTAGAGATAACATCAAAGATTTACCTATCGTTAAAAGTGCCTACCCTGTAAGGAACTATTCCTTGCAGGGGTGGTACACATCTATTCGTAATTGGAGAAAATCAAAAAACAAAAAAATAAAAGAGTGTAAAACACTCAGAAAGAGGTAATCTTATGTCAATGACATCAACAACATCAACAACATCAATGAATCTTAACTATCAGCCAACCGTTCTCTGTTCTACCGTCGGTATGACAGAAGAAGATTGGCTTAAATGGAGAACAACAGGCATCGGCGGTTCAGATGCAGGCACCGTTATGGGTGTTAATCAGTATCGCACCGCAAGAGAGCTTTATTATGACAAACGAGGCATTAAACCTATTGTCCCGAAAGACAGCGAAAAACTGCCGTTTAGATGGGGACACGCACTCGAACCGATAGTTTCGGAAGAATTCAGCCGAAAATCTGGTCTTGTAGTGTATGAAACGGGCGAAATGTACCAGCACCCACTGCACCCGATGATGCAGGCGAATGTTGACCGCATTATTGAATTTCCGGACGGGACGCTCGGTATTCTCGAATGTAAAACTGCCAGCCCCGACAGTAAAAACAAATGGGAAAATGGCAAAATTCCGGAATCATACGAATGGCAGGTTCGTCACTATCTCGCTGTAATGAATTTAAATGTGGCATATATTGCTTGCCTTTTCGAGAATAACTCCCAGACAATGGCAATACAGCGTATTGACAGAGATTTGGCGTTAGAACAGCAGCTTATCGAAGCAGAAGAAGCTTTCTGGAACAACTATGTTCTTGCAGGCGTTGAGCCACCGCTCAAAGAAGCTCCGAAACTTTGTCTTGAAACGATAGGCAACTATCGCAAGGTTGACACCGACACGACTCCTGTCATACTGACGGGCTTTGAGAACACTATAACCGAGTACAACCGCCTTAAAGCTGAAAAAAAGGCACTCGATGATAAAGTAAAGGAACTTGAAAAACAGATTGACACTCTTGTTGTACAGATTGTCGATAAGATGGGCGACAAGATTTTTGCTGAGTCATCGGATAGCGAAGGTAACGAATAGTGCGATGCGTTCCTAACTGAAAAAGTTAGGCACTAGAAAGAGAAC
>JBJFIB010000079.1:0-2785 GCA_051894195.1 Acutalibacteraceae bacterium | reverse complement strand
CTTCTCGTTCCAGGTGCCGAGCGTATTCTGCAGATTCTGTACGACCCAGTTATCAGACATCCAAACCTCCTTTCCTTCATACTAGACATAACGAATGAACCTCCTTTCCGGCAAAATAAAAAGCCCGGAGTGTTAGTCCGAGCTATGTAATTCGTCACGTAAAATCCTCGAGCATGATTATAAGCCAAGTAATGCCATATCTTTGCTGGAGATGTTATGACTGCAGCTCTGTAAACCCTTTAGTTTTATGGGATTAAGCCGGTCATATCTCATCATCTCCAATTCATCGCCAATTGTAATTCAATTGTTTTAGTTGCCTTCTGCATAATCATACTATTAAATTAAACTGCTATAATACTTTCCAGTATCCTGCCTTTTTTGAGCCAACCCGCTCAATATAACCATTTTTTCTTAAAAATGATATATTGTTTTCTACCGCTGTTTCACTCACACCTAATATGTTTTGAAGTTCCGCAGTTGTAATGTTTGGATTGTCTCTCATTTCTGCAATAATCCTTTGCCTTCTAGTATTTAAAGGTTTCTTATCCCCAACCTTTTTCCCAACTTTATTCCCAACCTTATTTATTCTATCAAAAGGGATAGTAACAACAATGGAATTCTCCCTAAATGAAAATGCATCTTTTCCATACATTTCCGTAATTTTAGGAACCCCTCGTCCGGATTTCTCACTTATATGCAATTGAAGAAATATCTCGGACAACTTTTCATTTACTGGGATTGATTCTCCTAAGAAAAATCCCTCCATAGTCTGTGCCGGAGCAAGTGTTCCCCTCGATAATATCTCTATTCTGTCAGAAAAAACCGAAATCATTGGCTCATTTCCTTCCACCCATTTATTGTGTAGAACGGCATTTATTATAGCCTCACGAAATGCCTTATTGTCAAATAGAGGGACCTCTTTTCTCTCAACAACCCTGTCTGTTTCGTCTGTCTGAATCAGGTTCAACACATCCCCATATCGCAGTAACTCGTCCAGGCTGTATAATAAACAGTCATTTCCAAATTCACGCACTGAGAAAAGATTTGATCCTTTTGTTTTTCCATCAAAAATAGATACACGAAGCGGAAGATGAGAATTATCCGATAATAACTGTGCTAGAATATTAAATTCACCTTCCTCCGTTTTTAAACCCAAGTTCTTAATAAATGTCTTTTGATTCAAAACAATCCCTTTTGAGCCATAATATCCAAAGAGTTTTTGAAATGTAAGGTCCTGATACTTCGCCGGTACCGTTTCGATCGTTTCCGTTCTTCCATCAAGTATTTTGAAAAGTTCAACTTCTCTCTTAGGGTAATCTTTCATATTACATTTTGACGATCCTATCCTTAAAAACCTCTTTTCTTTAAATGCTGTAGGAATTTCTGTTGCCGCAGGAATTACCAAACCAACGACTCTCTTCCCATTAATTTCTGTTTCTTCAAAACTAAAATTTATACTTGGTGACAGATTTCTCGCAAGATAATTCTGATACGGTTCCTTATTATATTCACAATACTGGTTAAATGTTGTTCCTACAATTTCATGGGTTGTATCATTTACACCCCAAATGAAATACGCATATTTTTTATAATGAAAAGCCGCTGCATTTGACAGGGCAGATACATATTCGCCTAATGCCTCAACCTGAAACCAGTTTTCCTTAAATTCAAACCATTCCTGTTCATCACTTAAGGCACATAAATCTAAAACAATTTGTTTAATATCCATTATTATGCTCCTTTAACAAACTTTTATTCCCAACCAAAATAATTATAACATGTTGGGAATAAAAGTTGGGAATAAAATAAGAGCCAACGTTCCCGATTTGCTGACCTCTGACTACCTTTTGCCCAGATTTGGCCTTTATTTCGCTCATGTGTCCGTATGCAATCTACGGACTGTCACTGTGCAAACCCTTGCAATAAAAGAGGAGCAGCGTTTAGACACACTGCCCCTGTGATTGCTGAAGGCGTTATGACTGCAGTTCTGTAAACCCTTTAGTTTTATGGGATTCAGCCGGTCATATCTCATCATCTCCAATTCATCGCCAATTGTAATTCAACTCTAGTCCATCATATCCTCTCTCATCGATTCTTTCCGAAACAGTTGTTTTATATTCATTCATATCAAAATCTCCTCGTATGCTATAAACTCGAATTTTACTTTGACTTATTTTCTATCGGCTCTCCATTTTCATCAATTTCTCCTTCAAGCCATGCCATAATGCCAAACTTGCAAAAAGGACATATAATCGCTTCTTTATAAACTTCTTGCTTGCAACGTGGGCAAATAACATACTCTTTATTCTTTACATTTTCCATCTGCTTATCCTCCTTTTACAAATTCCTATTTATTGTTCCATTGTAATTTCCCTTTGTCTTCCCGACAATTATCTCTTTACTGTTTTGCTGAATAGAATTTCTGATTCTTGTCATCAGGATGCTCTAGTATTGTCATGATAAATGATAAAACGTTTTTATTCCAAGATATTCAGCTTTTTCCTGTCTAGATTTATTTCAGCAATATTTAGTTTATTTCACAAATTAACAAAAAACAAACTAAATAGACAAAGTAAATTTAGTTTATTTGCATAAACAAGCTAAATCATCTTCTTTGATTTTTTGTTCCCTGGATTCGAGAATTTGCAAAACTATCTTCTGCATGTATCGGCAGCATATCAGCTGCCACAAGTTTTGTTAACGTTCTCTTTCCATATCTTTATACCTCAAAAACCCTTTTGCATGGTCCTCGATACAGATTCTCAGGTCCTCCATATAGGTTACA
>JBJFIB010000078.1:0-2787 GCA_051894195.1 Acutalibacteraceae bacterium | reverse complement strand
TCCCCGTTGCGTGTATCGGATTTATTGTGCTTTTGCGTTCAAAATATAATTTCACTCTGCTTTTGACTGCATTATATCTTATCGCCGTCATTCTCTTAAAGCACAGAAAATAATTGATAATTATCCGTTATGCTGTTATAATACAAATTAACAAATGAAAAAGAAGTGATAAAATGAATTATAAAATTACAGACCGTGGTGCTGAGATAACGCTCTCAGACGATTTTGACCTCAAAAACACCTTTGACTGCGGACAGTGTTTCCGCTGGAACGAAAATGCTGACGGTTCTTTTACGGGAATTGTACAAAACATTGAAACACGAATTTATAAAGACGGCGAAACAATCATTATCGAAAACTGCAACGAAAATGACTTCCTTAACCTATGGAAAAGCTACCTTGACCTCGATAACGATTATGACGCAATAAGAAGTGAAATTGTCAGCCGCTGTCCCGAACTCAAATGTGCCGTTGACAGCATTGACGGAATAAGAATTTTAAGTCAGGATTCGTGGGAGGCTTTGTGTTCATTCATAATTTCACAGAACAATAATATTCCACGCATAAAAGGCATTGTAACAAGACTTTGCGAAAATTTCGGCGATAAATGCGGAAACGGATATACATTTCCCTCAGCCGATAGAATTGCAGAACTTACGGTTGATGACCTTGCACCCTTGCGTTCGGGATTTCGTGCAAGATACATCATTGATGCCGCACAAAAGGTTTCGGACGGTACTGTCAATCTCAGCAAAATGAGAACAGCACCCATTGACGACTGCCGCAAAGAGCTTATGCAGATAACCGGCGTTGGTGCAAAGGTTGCGGAATGTACATTATTATACGGTTTGCACAGGCTTGACGCATTTCCGATAGATGTATGGATGAAAAAGGCACTCAAAACGCTTTTCAGCGGCGTAAATCCCGAAAAAATCGGCGAATATGCAGGTATTGCACAGCAGTATATTTTTCATTACAGCCGCCTTAACGCTGAACTTGTCAATTCATAATATACGAATAATTCCCGTAATTGCGGTTAAAATAATACCAAAATTACGGGAGGTTTTTTTATGCCGAAAAGAACAGGAAGATATACAATAGAAATAGAAAACAATGTCACCATACACTCATCAGCCGGAATTGCCGGAAAAAAAGAAAGCGAAGGTCCTCTCGGTAAATTTTTCGACCTGACTTATCAGGACAACAAACTCGGTCAGTCATCGTGGGAAAAAGCCGAAAGCGCACTTCAACAATATGCCGTTAATCTCGCTTTAAAGAAAATATCCCTCTCGCCGCAAAACATAGATGTTATTCTTGCGGGAGATTTGCTCAATCAATGCATTTCGTCAACATTCGGTCTGAGGGCGTTGGATATTCCTTTTTTGGGACAATACGGTGCATGTTCGACAATGGCACAGACTCTTGCACTCGGTTCAATTCTCGTTGACAGCGGGGCTGCGAACAACTGTGTTGCCGTAACATCATCGCATTTCTGTTCTGCGGAAAGACAGTTCCGTTTTCCGATTGAATACGGCGGTCAGCGTACACCCACTGCACAATGGACTGTAACGGGTGCCGGTGCGGCTGTACTCGACAAAAGCGGAATCGGCTGTTTGGTTCGTGCCGTAACTATCGGCAAAATAAACGACCTCGGCATAAAAGACGCAAACAATATGGGAGCGGCTATGGCACCTGCGGCGGCAGACACAATCAGCAATTTCTTTAAGGATACAAATTTCCGTCCTGATGATTTCGACCTTATTCTCACAGGCGACCTCGGAAAAGTCGGCTCCGTACTTCTTCTTGAATTACTCGAAAAAGACGGAATCAAACTCGGCAATAAGCACAACGACTGCGGACTTATGATTTATGATATTGACGGTCAGGATGTTCATGCAGGCGGTTCAGGCTGTGGCTGTTCGGGTTCGGTATTCTGTTCGTATATAATGCAAAAATTAAACAGCGGCGAACTCAACAATATACTTTTTGTTGCAACCGGTGCATTGATGTCCCCCACTTCATCTCAACAGGGTGAGAGTATTCCCGGAATTGCCCATCTTCTCCATATATGCAGTGGTGTTCCGCAAAAATCAAACAGTATAGGCAGACTTTAATAAACTTGTCAGGCAGGACAAAAACCTGTCTGACAAATTTTTTTGAAAATTTCAAAAAAATTATTATTTTTGTCATTGAGTTGTCATAGTGAGTATGCTATGATACAGACATAATAAAAACAAAACACAAAGGAGTTTGATTATAATGAAAAAATATGAATATGTTAAACTTAATATGAAAGTCGGCTTTTTCAGCACAAAAACAGCGTCATATCAAAAAGTAATTGACGAATATGCCGCAAAGGGCTACCGCTATGTTGGTTGGATTCCGGGCAGTACAAGCAATATGCTCAGCGGTGTACCCGAAGAAATAGACCTGATTTTTGAAATTGATGTTTAATATGTAATTTACAGCGAACTTTGAAAGCACTGATTGACAAAATCGGTGCTTTTTATTTTTTATAAAAAACTTAGAAAACTGTCAGTAACTTGTCATAGTCGGTATGATATGATAAATACAGAAAAACACGAAAGGAGGAAAATAGAATGGGAACTTTCATTGTTCAATGGACAGAATAGTTTAAAGCATTGTTTGACTAATAAAAAAATTTCTGCAAACGCAAAATCTTGTCAGTAAGTTGTCATAGTCGGTATGATATGATAAATACAGAAACAAACGAAAGACCAACTATAAAAAGTCAATAGGAAAAATAGAAAAAAGATAAAAAGAATT
>JBJFIB010000077.1:0-2803 GCA_051894195.1 Acutalibacteraceae bacterium | reverse complement strand
CAGCAGCTAAATTTGCTACTACGCTTTAATGTCTAACTTTTGGGGGTCACCACAAGGCAGCTTCGGAGGTTTTCGTTTTGGTTGTCCTGTGGACATATTCGCTATTTTTTGTTGCCACCCCTATACAAACACTGAAAAACAGGGAACTGTCCTATGGATTTTACAACTTTCATAGCTTCTGTTATGGCAAGTATAGTTGCATACTACTTTTGCCTATGGCTATTATATCATACTCAATTTTAAAATGCAATATACATATTTAAAAAATCGGTTTTTGAATGAAATTTTAAGTTGCCAACATTATTTGTTTATGATATACTACTTTTGTTGCCTCCCCTATACAGGCAATGGAAAGGGGGGAATGTTCTGTGAACTTCGATGCGTTTATCGCATCTGTCATGGCAAGTATAGTTGCATACTGTATTTGCAAATGGTTGGACAGAAAATAATTATAGGCAACCAGCCTGAGGATTAAGCCGCCTCGCACAAATGGAATAGAAAACCCCCGAAGCTGCCACTTCGGGGGTTTTCGTTTCGGCTGTTCTGTGAACATATTCGATACATTTGCCTACGGCTATTATATCATACTCAAATTTAAAATGCAATATACATATTAAATAAATTTTTTTGGATTATTTATTGTTGTAATAAAAAACCGCAAGCTGAGTACGGTCACGGAGTCCGAGTTTTTCAAGAATTACACTCAGATAGTTCCGTACTGTTCCCTCACTGAGATAAAGTCTGTCGGAAATTTCCTTGTTGCTCAATCCCTCTGCGACAAGCTCAATAATTGAGTTTTCCTTTTCGCTGAGATTATATTTTTTGTAGTCAAAGCCTTGCTTTGTGTTCATAAGTGACGGCAGTTTTGTTATGACTTCATTACCGAAAACGCTTTGTCCGTTCATTACGGTTTCGAGTGCGGGAACAATCCCCTGAAAATCCTGTTTCAGAATATAACCCTTTGCACCCATATTCAGTGCCTTAACAATATATTCGTCGTCTGAAAATGTGGTTAAATAGAGAATTTTTGCGTCTTTGTGTCTGTTTATAATCTGCTTGCCTGTTTCGATTCCGTCAATGCCGCCCATTCTTATGTCCATAAGAAGAATGTCGGGATTATACTGTTCATACAGTTCAACAGCCTGTTCGCCGCTTTCGCCGATTGCAAGAACCTCAATGCCCTTTGCCTCGATAATCGTTTTAAGCGAAAGTGCAACTATTTTATCATCATCTACAACTATTATTTTCATCATTCATTCACCTTGTCTTTCGGTATTGAAATAAATATTTTAAATCCGCTTTCACCAGATGTAATTCGGATAATGCCGCCGAGATTTTCAACCCTGTCCTGCATATTCAGAAGTCCTATGCCGTTTGTGTTGGTATTCTGAGGACACTTTCCGTTATCCTCAATAATAAGCTGAAAAAATGCCGGGTGTTCACGCAAAAGTATCAGCATTTTGTCGGCATTTGAGTGCTTGATTACATTATTTACGCTTTCTTTTATTATTGTTATAAAGCACAGTTTGATTTTGTTCGGAATATCCTCACCGCAGTCAATCTCAGTTTTCACGGTTATATTTTTATCGTCAAGCGGCTTGACAGCCTCTTTCAGTGAATATTCAAGATTGATTGAACTGTCGTGAAGATTATGCACACTTTGTCTTATTGTGGTCATAGCATTGTTGAGGGTTTCGTTTATGCCGGCAAGTCCCTGACTGCATATTTCGTTGTCGGCGGTTATCACCTGTAAAGCACCGACTTGCAGAATTGACCGTGACAGAAGATGTCCGACATTATCGTGAATTTCTCTTGCAATTCTGTTTCGTTCACGCAGTGTTGCAATATGCACTTCATTATCGTGATTTTCCCTTAGCTGTCTGTTTTTCTCTTTGAGAAGAATATTCTTTTCGGTGGAATCATCTCTTAGTTTCATAAGTTTATTGCCGAGTATTTCAGTCTGTTTTGTCCTGTATTCAAGCACCGCCGACAGCACCGCAAGAATTACAGAAAAACTAACCATATATGATTTATAAACCCTGAATGAAAGAATTATCGCAACAACAGCCGCCGCCAACACAAAATACCGTTTATCAGCGGCTATATCATACGCAACAAGCGGCATTATCACAGATAATTCAGGGAACGCAAAGCACATTATCACAAAAAGTATTTCCGCAACAAAAGAAATTTTCTTATTTTCGACTGCCTGACAAAGTGCCGACACAAACACTCCCGAAATCAGCACAGCAACCGGAACAACAAACCCCTCAACCGTACACAGCAACACAAGACAACAAACCGCTATTATTGACTTATTAAAAATATGTTTCATCACATCACCGCAAATCTTCATCATAAACCTTTAAAAACATTATATCAACCCAATCAATAAAAATCAACAATACAGTCAGGAGCTGTTATGAGAGTGGAGAGTGGAGAGTGGAGAGTGGAGAGTGGAGAGTGGAGAGTGGAGTTAAAATGAGGAATGAGGAATTAGGAATGAGGAATGATTGTGAACCGTCAGTTTGTGCGTTGAAATAAATTTGTTGTAACATTAAATTGTTGCGTGGAATGTTGACAATAACTTATGCCGCGGACAAAGACTTAACGGTAACAATAACTTTGAACGCGAATTGCGAGCGGAGGCACTCCGCTGACATTTGTCATATCAGGAAGTGATGTTTATCACTGTTATTTGAAAGGGGAAGATTGTATAATAAGGGCATAACGAATGAGGAGGGTTCTTATGGGAACTGAAATTGTAAAAATCGAAAATCTTGTTAAAAGATACAAGGAGCTT
>JBJFIB010000076.1:0-2840 GCA_051894195.1 Acutalibacteraceae bacterium | reverse complement strand
CGTACAAAAGTAAAGGATTCAACAGGCAAGGAAGTTGTAAAAGACTTTACACTGACTGTAAACAGCACATCTCTTGCAAACAGCTCAACAATGAGCAAGACAACAATCAATTTTGGTGATGCACTGACCATTACAGGCAAAGCAACAGGCGGCACATTACCTTATCAGTACACATTCCTTTGCAAGCACTCATCAGCAAGCTCATGGACAACCCTTACATCATACGGCACAACATCAAAGAGAGTATGGCAGCCTAAAAAATCAGGCACATACACTGTCCGTACAAAAGTTAAGGACGCAACAGGCAAAGAAGTTATAAAAGACTTTACACTTACAGTAAAATAAAATATTTTTGTCAATAATTGAGTAAACGAAAAGGCAAGCGACTTCAACTATGTTGTCGCTTGTCTTTTGTTTTAACAGGAATGGACAACAACCCGATGGTTAAGTTCCGCTATGACTTTTGTCGGCTTGCATTTATATTATTTCAGCACATACATTACTCTGTACAGAGTTAAAATTTTGTTGTTGACAGGACAGATATGGGGTGCTATAATAGCGTTACAACTGAAAATTACCACTTATTAAGAGTGACGGAGGGATCAGGCCCGATGAAGTCCGACAACCTACACATTCCTTGTGCAAGGTGCCAAATCCTGCGGTAAAGCCGACAGATGAGTAGAAATACAAAACCGTTCGGTAGTAAGCCGAGCGGTTTTTTAAATGTAAAATCTCAGAATCGGATAAATTTTATTAAAGAAAAGGAGTAATTAAACTATGGCAAAATTTCTTTTTACATCAGAATCGGTAACAGAAGGTCATCCCGACAAAATGTGCGACCAGATTTCTGACGCTATTCTTGATGAACTTCTCAAAAAAGACCCGTTTGCACATGTTGCGTGTGAGGTTACGGCAACAACAGGTATTATTCATGTTATGGGCGAGATTGCATCAAATTACTCGGTTGATATAGACAAGATTACCAGAAATGTTGTAAATTCTATCGGATACAATAATCCCGAATGTGGCTTTGACGGAAATACCTGTGCGGTTATTTCTACAATCAATGCACAGTCGCCCGATATTTCAAGAGGCGTAAATTCATCTTATGAATTCCGTGACGGTGACGCTGACTCAATGAACCAGATTGGAGCAGGTGATCAGGGCATTATGTTCGGTTATGCCTGCGACGAAACACCTGAGCTTATGCCTCTGCCTATTTCTCTTGCACATAAACTTGCAAAGCGTCTTGCAGATGTACGCAAGGACGGAACTCTTTCATATCTTCGTCCTGACGGAAAAACTCAGGTTACGGTTGAATACAACGACGGAAAGCCGACACGAATTGATACAGTGCTTATTTCAACACAGCACAGTGAAAATGTCGGTCTTGATAAAATTCGTGCCGACCTTATTGATAAGGTTATCAACCCTGTTATTCCTGAGGAACTCTTTGATGAGGACACAAGAATACTTGTAAACCCGACAGGAAGATTTGTTATCGGCGGTCCTGCCGGCGACAGTGGTCTTACCGGAAGAAAAATTATCGTTGATACCTACGGCGGATATTCACGCCACGGCGGCGGTGCATTCTCGGGTAAAGATCCTACAAAGGTTGACCGTAGTGCCGCTTATGCCGCTCGTTATGTTGCAAAGAACATTGTTGCCGCTGAACTTGCAAAGAAATGTGAAATTCAGCTTTCGTATGCAATCGGCGTTGCAAAGCCTGTTTCGGTTATGGTTGATACATTCGGTACAGGAGTTGTGTCTGATGAGGCTCTTGCAAAAGCAGTGAACAAGGTGTTTGACCTCCGTCCTGCCGCAATCATCAGGGATTTACAGCTTGACAGACCGATTTACAGAAAACTTGCCGCTTACGGACATATGGGTCGTGAGGACCTCCATGTTGCATGGGAAAAGACAAATAAAATTGATGAGCTTAAAAACGCTCTTGAAATCGACTGATAAAATATTCTGATTTATTACAAAAATTGCTTTTGCTTTCCGGCAAAGGCAATTTTTTTACTTGACGATAAAACACACAAAATAATTACAAAATTATGCTGTCAGATAGTTTACTTTTGCCGCAAATTGTGATATTATTGTATGTAATTTAACAATCACAGTAAAGGGTGTGTTATTATGAAATGTAAAAATTGTGGTGCGGATGTTGGCAATGAATACCGCTTGTGTCCTTATTGTCGTTCGGAACTTGAATACCCGACAAATAATCAACAGCCACAGACTATAATTATTCAGAATGTTATGCCAAATCAACCACAGCCACAGCCACAACCACAGTATCACTATCAGAACCAACCGCCTCAGCCTGTTTACTATGATCAATACAGTTCAACAAAGAACAAATATCTTGCATTGATTTTGTGCATATTTTTAGGCTTTTTGGGGGTACATAGATTTTATGTCGGAAAAGTCGGTTCGGGACTTGTATATTTTTTTACAGCCGGAATTTTTTGCTTTGGCTGGATTTGTGATATAATCAAAATTTTAAGCGGTACTTTCAAAGATGCTAACGGTTTACCGCTTGTATGAATGTTAATAAATCTTTCATAAAAAAACACGAACCCCATACGCACAATGTCGTGTGGGGTTCGTATTTTCACTGATTGGTCTGCCCGAAGGGATTTGAACCCTTGATCTTCAGAGTCGGAGTCTGATGCATTATCCAGCTGTGCTACGGACAGATATTCAAACTGAAATTCATTATAGCACAAATATACTTTTCAGACAAGAAGAATATGAGGTTTTCAGAAAATTTATTCTGTAAAGTTAATTCCCAAAGTAAATTCCACAGTGGAAATTGAAATGGAATTTACAAT
>JBJFIB010000075.1:5265-14455 GCA_051894195.1 Acutalibacteraceae bacterium | reverse complement strand
TATTTTAATAAAATCTTTTATAAATTTTATTGTTTTTAATATTTTTTATAGCGTACTATCACGATAAGAAAGTCTGCCTGTATTTTGTAGGGGTAAGCCCATATTTCTTCAGAAAAGCTCTTGTAAAATAGGAGTGATTATTAAAACCACAATTAGCGGCAATATCAATGATTTTTTGATCCGTTTCCAGTAATTGTTTTGCAGAAAGTTCCAACCGATAATTCACCAGATATGCGGTAAAACTCATACCGGTTAGTTCTTTGAATAATTTCATAAAATGGCTCTCAGAAAAGCTGCAAAGGTCAGCCATTTGTTTTATAGTGATATTTTGTGCATAGCTGTTTTGTACATGGTACAAAACAGCTTTTAATTTGGAGTAATTCGCTTGCAAAAGGACTTCATTTTTGTCTGCTTTTATACAGACTTGGTTTAGGTTATGCATTATCATAAACAGGTTGGATTTCACAAGATATTCGCAAGTTGTATAACTGTCTCTTCTGTGTTCAATTAAGGAAAGAAGCAATGGGGTTAAACGGGTATTTAGTTCGCTTCCCTTTCGTTCATAACAGTTTACGCTTTTTTCGTGAGTAAAGAAGTGTTTCAGGTATTTATCATAGAGGCTGTTTTCTTCCGGTTTTTCCAAAATAGAAAAATGAAACACAATATTGAAATATTCTGCATAATGGGAATCTATCTGTTCTATGGAGTGAATCGTATGCGGCATTAGAATGATAATATCGCCTTCCTGCACCTGATATGTATTGGACCAGACTGTGATTTTTATACATCCTTTGGTAATGTATATAATTTCTGCTTCATCATGCCAGTGGAGTGGATAAGAATGTATAAAATCCGGAATTTTTCCATGATAGACGATGTAAGGAAAATCTACGGTTCCGTGAATTTTCGTTTCATGTAGCAATATATTGTTCATGCTTGTTTACCTTTCTGAAATAATAGGATTGTGTTAAAAAATAAAGGATATAATGATAGAATTATAACATATATTATAATATAATGCAATTAGAGGTGAGGAAATATGAATTTGGAAGAAATCATTCATAGGTGTGCCTATACGGATTGCTATGCACGAAATGAGAACGAATTGATAATCAACATTCGGACAAATTAAGGATATTACAGCAATCAACCTGATACACGAAGATCCTTATATCAATGGTGTGTCAGGAAGAAAAACATCAATGAATGTATCAATGGAACTGAGTAATTGCCTGTATCATATGATTCTTGCAGGAGGCATACTAATCGTCAGGAGGAATTTACAATGAAAAAAATGTGTGTAAATGAAAAGTCATACGAAGTCATAAAATTGTTAGGTCACGGAAAAGGGGGATATTCTTATCTGGTAACGGATGGGACGAATGAATATGTGCTAAAACAGATTCACCATGAACCATGTGATTATTATCAGTTTGGAAATAAAATTGAATCAGAAATGAAGGATTATGAACATTTGAAAGAAATTGGAATTCCTATGCCTGAGATGTTTGAAGTTGATATTGAAAACGAAAGAATTCTGAAAGAGTACATAAAGGGAGATACTGTATTTGATTATGTTTTGCGAAATGAGGTAAAACCGACTTTTGTAGAGCAGGTAAAAGAAATGTGCGTAGCTTTATATGCTGCTAACACAAATATCGATTATTTCCCGACTAATTTTGTGGTACAAGAAGACAAGTTATACTATATTGATTATGAGTGTAACGAATATATGGAGGAATGGAATTTTGAAAATTGGGGAATAAAATATTGGTCGCAAACAAAAGAATTTTTAGAATATGTGAATAAGGGAAAAAATTAGAAAGGGGAAATCACCTATAAAATTTACACGAATTGACCTGCCATTGTTTTTGTCTTATCCGATAAAAAGGTGAGTTAAAAATATGGTAAAGAAACAAGCTGCACAAAGAGTTATTTTAATCGTCGGAGCAAATCGTGGAATC
This sequence comes from Acutalibacteraceae bacterium, assembly GCA_051894195.1. Classification (GTDB taxonomy): domain Bacteria; phylum Bacillota; class Clostridia; order Oscillospirales; family Acutalibacteraceae; genus UBA1213. Next base: position 12,491 of record JBJFIB010000075.1, on the reverse strand, counting down.
GGTTATTATATGGTAAAACATCTGCTCGAACTTGGCGATTTCATTTCGGTTTTGGATATTGAAACTTAGTATAGGATTTTTGGGCTATTTGATAATATTTTTGAAAAACCAAAAAACAAGTGGTAGCAATCAGGTTGCCACTTGTTTTTCATTTTAAGAAAAATTGTATATCTAAGCTCTCTGATTAAAATTGAACTTTATTACTTGATTTTAACATGGATTTTACATAAAAACGGTATCTGAAATAATTTATATATAATAAAATAAATATAATTAAAATACATGTTAGGGGATATTTATTATGAAGTGTAAGCAACCTGCTGTTGCTTTGATTGCATTTATTTTTATTGTATTGGTTTTGTTTTCTGCCTGCAACAATGAGAACAATATTGATAATCAGAATAATACAAATATTTCAGATTCTGTTCTGGGAAAGGGAAATTCAGTTATAAGAATATTATCGGGATCGGAAAATAAAGAACTGGAAGATATATTACAGCAATTTGCTGAAAAAGAAAAAATATGTATAGAAATGACCTATCAGGGTTCTATTGATATAATGCACACTCTTGAACAGGACAATATTCCTTATGATGCGGTATGGCCGGCAAGCAGTCTGTGGCTTACAACCGGCGATACCGCACACCGTGTAAAGCATACAGAATCAATATCAATTTCTCCGGTAGTTTTCGGTATCCGTAAAAGTTTGGCGGAAAGTCTTGGTTTTGTGGGAAGAGAAGTATCAGTAAACGATATTCTTGAAGCAATAAAAAATGATAAGCTTAAATTCTGTATGACAAGTGCCACACAGTCAAATTCAGGTGCAAGTGCTTATATAGGTTTTTTGTATGCTATGCTCGGAAATCCAGAAATGATAACATCAGAGGATTTAAAAAACAAAGAGCTTAAAGAGCAGATGACGGAATTGTTTTCTGGCGTTGACCGTTCCTCAGGAAGTTCGGAGTGGCTGGCGAATATGTTCCTTGAAGGCGGATATGATGCAATGGTAAATTACGAATGTCTTATTATCAAAACAAATGAGGAATTGACAAAGCAGGGAAAAGAACCGCTTTATGTTGTATATCCATATGACGGACTTTCAATTTCCGATTCTCCGCTGGGATATATAGATAATAATGATAAAAGTAAGGAAGATACTTTTCTCAGACTTCAGGAATATCTTCTTTCCTCAGAAACACAGAATTTGATTCAGCGTACAGGACGGCGTTCCGGATATACAGGAGTTTCGGAACAGAATAAAGATGTTTTCAATAGTGATTGGGGATTGCAGTGTGACCGTGTTCTTTCGCCTGTCCGTATGCCTTCATCAGATGTTCTGTTTGAGTGTCTTGAACTTTATCAGACAGAATTTAAAAAACCATCACTCAATATTTATTGTCTTGACTATTCCAGCAGTATGAATGGTGACGGAAACACTGAGCTTGTCAATGCTATGGAACAGCTTCTTGTTCAGGAAAATGCAAAAAAGAATTTTATTCAGGCATCAGAAGATGAGGTTAATATATTTATTCCGTTTAATGATAATGTAATATCTACCTATTCGGCAAGCGGTTCAGGTGATGAACTTGAAAATCTTTACAAAACAATTAAAAATATGAAGCCGGGTGGCGGAACAAATATGTACAAAGCGGCAGAAGAAGGACTGAAACAGCTTGAAAATTATGACCTTTCGGAATATATGCCTGCAATAATTATACTTACCGATGGTTATTCACGCGGAGATTACGATGAATTTGAGAAAATATATTTATCTTTTGGAGAGGATATCCCCATATTTTCGATAACATTCGGAAATTCTGATTCAACACAGCTTGAACAGTTAGCTCAGCTTACAAATGCCCGTGTATTTGACGGAAAAAATAATCTTACAGACGCATTCAGGGAAGTAAAGGGGTACAGTTGATGAAAAATATAATAAGGATGTTGTTGTCGGCTATTACGGCAAGCGGGATATTCCTTTTATTGTTTCTTCTTTTGAAATGGGATGTAATTGTATCTGCGGTACTAAGTGCAGGAATATATACAGGTATGTATTTAGTGTTTAAACCTCAACGCAAACTTGGGGGAATAGATGTTGAGTCATTACGAGGCGGAGAGGAAATGCAAAGACTGCTTGACGATGCCCGTAATGACCTTGATAAAATGCAGGACAGCACTTCGGAAATTAAGGACTGTTCGGTACAGTCGGACGCATACGCTCTTTGTGATACCGGTGAAAGAATTTATGTGTATCTCAATGAACATCCTGAAAAAATCAGCCTTGCAAAGAGATTTTTTACATATTACCTTGACACTGCGGTAAGTATTCTTTCTCGTTATGTTGAATTTCAGAAAACAGGACTCAATACATATGAAATCAGTGAAGTTATGAAAAAAACATCAGACTCTCTGCCAGTATTGAATAAAGCATTTGAGAGGCAGTTTACACATCTTATGGAGGGAGAACTGATGGATGTTGAAACAGATATTGAATTGCTTGAAAGTACGCTGAAAATGGAGGACGACAAATGAAAACAAGACTGATCGGAATAGGAATTTTGCTTGCCGTAATCGTATCTGCCGTAATTTACTCATTTGTCAGTACTGAAAAAGTATCAATGGAAATAAGCGGTTATGTTGGCGGCGAAAAAATCGGATTGCTTGAAGATGAACAGGTACAGAATATTTTAAAAGATAAATACGGTCTGTCAATCGACTATTCAAAGGCAGGCTCAATAGATATGGTTACAGCAGACCTTACGGGGAGAAATTTTCTTTTTCCGCCAAGTCAGACGGCTTTGGAAATTTACGAACAAAAATACGGGAATCCTGTAAAAAGTGAAATTATTTTTAATACTCCGATTGTGCTTTATACACGCAAGGAAGTGGCAAAAGCGTTTATTGCTCAGGGAATGATTACCGAAAAAGATGGTGTATATTATATAGATATGCTGAAACTGACGGAATGTATAGAATCAGGCAAAAAATGGTCTGATATAGGACTTGATAAGCTCTATGGCAATATAATCGTTGGAACAACAGACCCGACAAAGTCAAATTCGGGCAATATGTTTGCAGGACTTCTTGCAAATACATTATGCGGAGGAACGGCAGATGAAAGCAACATAGACAGTGTTCTGCCTCATCTGAAAAATATTTTTCAGAAACTGGGATATATGGAAACATCATCTTCGGATCTTTTTGACCAGTTTCTGAAAACAGGAATGGGGGCAAAACCCCTTATTGCAGGATATGAAAATCAGGTTTTAGAGTTTGCCTCACAAAATACGGATATATGGAATCAGATAAAAGATGATATTGTTGTTCTCTATCCTACCCCTACAGTATGGTCTTCACATGTGTTTATTGCCCTTGATGATGACGGTAAAACCGCCATTGACGCACTGCTTGACCCTGAGATACAGGAGATTGCCTGGAAAAAGCACGGATTCCGTACAGGTGCTTATGGAACTCAGTCGGATACAACAGTATTTGGTGTGGACGGTCTTGCAAAAGAAATCAATTCCGTAGCACCTATGCCTGATGCAAAGGTAATGGATAAAATAATAAATGCTCTCAGTTGAGAGTAAAGAAAGGATTTTTTTAATGTCTAATGAAATTAACCTTGAAACACTCGCAAAGCAAAAAAATAAATCTGTCGATTTACAAAAGCACACACAGGTTACTGCACTTCAAGAAGTAAAGATACAGTCTGAGGAGCTTTTGCCTGAACAGCGTGCAAAAATAGAAGAAATAAAAAATAATATTGATATTACGGACTCGCAGGCAACAGTTCAGTATGGTATTTCCGCACAGCGTAATATTTCACAGTTTTCGGACACTGTACTTACACAAATACGCAACAAGGACAGTGGTTATGTAGGAAACATGATGACGGATTTATCAATAAAAGTTAAGGAAGTCGGAATTGACAAACTTGATAATAACAGTTTTACGAATAAAATTCCGTTTCTGAAAACTGCTTCACGCAGTATCAAAAAATTCATGAAAAGATATGAAACCATTGAAGTTCAGATTGACCGTATCGAGAATGAACTGGAAAAAGCACGAATGCAAATGCTTAAAGATATAAGTATGTTTGATACTCTTTATCAGAAAAATCTGGATTACTTCCGTGAGTTACAGGTATATATATCGGCGGGAGAAGAAAAGCTTACAGAATTGCGTGAAGTCACACTCCCGAAGTTGTATGCTGAGGTTGAAAATTCAGATAATCCAATGAGTTCACAGCTCGTGAGGGATTTTGAGGATAATGTCAACCGTTTTGAAAAAAAAGTACATGACCTTAAAATCAGTAAAACGATAGCTATACAGACTGCACCACAGATAAAACTTATACAGAATAATGACAAACTGCTTGTGGATAAAATTCAGACCGCAATTCTCAATACAATTCCGCTATGGAAAGGGCAGATTGTAATTGCACTCGGACTTCAAAGACAACAGAATGCTCTTAAAATGCAAAGAGAAATAACAGATGCAACAAACGCTTTACTTACAAAAAATTCTGAGATACTTAAACAGAATACAATAGATGTCGCAAGAGAGTCAGAGCGTGGTATAGTGGATATTGAAACTCTTAAAAGGGTTAATGAAAATCTTATTTCTACCATTGAGGAAACTATAAAAATTCAGCAGGAAGGTCATGAGGCTCGCCGAAACGCAGAAACAGAACTGCTCGGAATAGAGCAAAAGCTGAAAGAAACCCTGTTATCCGTACAAAACGGCAATTATGGCAGATAATAATAAAATACATATGATATTATTGAAGTTTTAACATATGCATAACAGGTATTATTTTCACTTTTTCAAATGTATTTCAACTGTTTTATGGAGTGCATTTATGATAAAATAAAATTTTTTCAAATAAAAGCCGTAATTCTTGGTACAATGTATCAGGATTACGGTTATGTTTTTATTTATATGAAAAAATGATGATAAAGTTACAAAAGTGCAAGTATATAAGGCTTGCATTGTAAGGTTAATTGTGTTATTATATAAATGTATTAAATAATACTAAATAGTTTTGGTTAATACGCAAACAATCCAACATTTCTGATAGTTATTCAGAAAAAACAAATCAAAACACTTCGTCGGAACTTGGAATCACTATTTTCGGTTATGCGATTTATACGAAAATGGTGAATTATTCCTTTCAATTAAAAATACGAGGACAAAATTCTCACAAAATGTAATTAAAAAACAGGAGGCATTTATTATGGTTAATCGTTTTGTTCTTAACGCAATTTCTTATCACGGAAAAGGTGCAATCAAGGAAATTCCCGGTATTGTTGCCGCTAAGGGTTTCAAAAAGGCATTTATTGCTACTGACCCTGATCTTCTTAAATTCGGAGTAACTAAGAAAGTTACAGATTTGCTTGATGAAGCCGGAATGTCTTATGAGATATATTCTGACATTAAGCCAAACCCAACAATAGAAAATGTTCAGTCAGGCGTGGCTGCCTACAAGACAAGTGGTGCCGACTACATGATAGCAATCGGCGGCGGTTCATCTATGGACACCGGAAAGGCTATCGGAATTATAATCAACAATCCGGAATTCGCTGATGTTCGCAGTCTGGAAGGTGTAGCACCAACAAAGAACCGCACAGTATTTACAATAGCTGTTCCGACTACTGCCGGTACTGCTGCTGAGGCAACAATAAACTATGTTATAACCGATGTAGAGCGTAAGCGTAAATTTGTATGTGTAGATACGAATGATATTCCTGATATTGCAATTGTAGATCCTGACATGATGTCAACAATGCCGAAAGGTCTTACCGCCGCAACAGGTATGGACGCTCTGACTCATGCGATTGAGGGTTATACAACAAAAGCTGCATGGGAATTGCCCGACTGTCTTAATCTGGAAGCTATCCGTCTTATTTCTAAGAACCTCAGGGCAGCTGTTGCAAATGAATCTGAGGGGCGTGAGGGCATGGCTCTTGGTCAGTTCGTTACGGGTATGGCTTTTTCTAATGTTGGTCTTGGTATTGCACACTCTATCGCACATACCCTTGGTGCCGTTTATGACACACCGCACGGTGTTGCCTGTGCCATGATGCTGCCGATTGTAATGGAATACAATGCCGATGTAACCGGCGAGAAATACAAAGCTATTGCTGAGGCTATGGGTGTTGATACCACAGGTATGGATCAGGATACTTACCGTAAAGCTGCGGTTGACGCTGTCCGTCAGCTGAGTATTGATGTAGGAATTCCTACAAAGCTGCCGGCTATAAAAGAAGATGATTTGGAGTTTTTGGCTCAGTCCGCATACGCCGACGCTTGTGCACCCGGAAATCCTAAGGCTGCATCAGTAGAAGATATCAAGGGACTTATCCGCAAACTTATGTAATAAATACAAACCGGACAGGTTTTTCTTGAAATGAAATAAGGTTATCTGCACTATTTTATATTACATAAAATAATTACAAACGAAAAATCAAGTGGCAACATATAGCTGTCACTTGATTTTTCTTTAATTTCAAATTCCTATAATACTAAAAAAACAAATAATCATCTTGCAATTATATTAAGATATGATATTATTGTTAATAGAAGGAAAATAATTGAAACGGTTCTTATATTGAAAATAAAGAGGGTACAGCAAATTATATGAAATTATTTGATATTTGTATAAGAAGTAAATCGTAAAAGTTTTTATGAAAGCAGGTATAATATGAAATCTGATAAACAAAAAAATAATGGAGATTTTGGATTTGTTGATAATGATACTCCAGAAAGTTTAAAACTTGATTTACCGCCTGAGGAAATAGACAGACTTTATGAAGAGACATTTGGCAAAAACTGCAATAAAGAAAAATAATAAAAGAGGTCGTGTAAAATGACTGTACAGAAAGACAGAAAAGTATTCGGCGTATGGAAAGGAATGCCGTATTGTGAGCCAACAGACAGTTTTGAGGAATTGTCAAAGATTCATAATTCCATAGACAAGAATAAAGTCATAAAGCACATTGAGTCGCTGGAAGAATGGATTACCAGTGAGCCATTATATGATATTTTTACAGGAGAAAGCTTTAATGGTGGTCTTTATGATGATGGAGATTTTACATTCCCAATAGATTTTTTAAGATATTATAAAAAGTATGATATAGGTATTCCGCTTGAATATGAGGATTACCTTAAAACAATTCTTTAAAATTCAAAAGGTATGATGTACTATGAACAGTTGGACAGAT
>JBJFIB010000075.1:0-5165 GCA_051894195.1 Acutalibacteraceae bacterium | reverse complement strand
AAAACAATTCTTTAAAATTCAAAAGGTATGATGTACTATGAACAGTTGGACAGATAATTTAATATCTTATATGAAAAATAGAGATAAGGGAAAATGTCCATATTGTTCAAGTTCCAATATAAAGATTGAACACATTGGAAATATTCGTAAATCTATTATGTTTAAATGCTTGGATTGCAATAAGTCCGAACATTTCGACGGAATTACAAATTATAAAAAGGTGAACTGATTATGAGTGAAGATATTCACAATGATATTTTAACAAATCAACTTATAAGTGGTAAAGAAGTATTATGTCCTGAATGTAAAAACGGAATTTTAGTACCTTATAACACGACAGCAAATAAAGCACATTATTTTAACTGTACAAATTGCAATTTCTTTGTTCATTTTGATTTTGGAGTTAATATAGAATAATGAGCTGACTGATATTTAAGTTCAGCAAAATCATTTTTAAATATATGGGGGGCAACTATGACAGACATCAATACAAAATATGAGTTGTGGAAAAACAAACTTTTGGATTTAGGTAAACGAAACAGATTATTAAATTATAAAGATACATTATCTTCTACTGTAAAAATTACATATCCTGATTGTGATATGCTTTATAATATGTTTGTTAAAGATGAAACCGCACTTGTTTTTCCGTCTGAAACAGAAGATAACGAAAACATTAAAACAGCATATATTCCGAATATCGAAACAAATAAAAGCGTCAGTGATTTGCAAAAAACTCTCAGGAATTTACGAAATAAGGCAAAAACAGCTATTGAAGAACAAGGTGTTAATATTCTTTATCTGTCTTTTGGATTTTTGAATTGGACTGAATCCGAACACCCAAATCAGATTTTTTCTGCACCGTTAATTCTGGTTCCTGTTACATTGAGTGTAAAATCAATTATTTCTCCATATTTTTTGAATCTGCACGAAGATGAAATCGTATTGAACCCAACACTCATATATAAACTTGAAAATGATTTTGGAATTACACTTCCTGCTTTTGATGAAGACGGCGATATAAACAGCTTTTTTGAAGAAGTTAAAAGTAAAGCATCAATAAAAAACTGGTCAGTAACAAAAGATGTAAGTCTTGGTTTGCTGTCATTCTTAAAAATAAATATGTATTCAGACCTTGACAAACACAAGGACTCTATTATCGCAAATCCCATTGTAAGAGGAATAAGCGGTGATATTTCCTCGATTGAAAGAATTCCTGATGAACTTACTGATTTTGACTTTGACAAAAATGAAAAACCAATAGATGTTTTTCAGGTTGTTGACGCTGATTCAAGTCAGCAAGATGCTATATTGATGGCGAAAAAAGGTTTAAGCTTTGTTTTGCAGGGACCGCCGGGCACCGGCAAAAGTCAGACTATCACTAACATTATTGCAGAAAGTCTTGCCGACGGAAAAAAAGTTTTGTTTGTATCTGAAAAAATGGCTGCACTCGATGTTGTACACCGCCGATTAGCAAGTGCCGGTCTTGACGATTTCTGCCTTGTTTTACACAGCCATAAAGCCAACAAAAGAAATGTATTAGACCAGCTCGGCAAGGTGCTTGAATTCAGTCAGAAAAAAGTCACTTTATCTGATGAAGCATATCAAAAATTAGATATTCTGCAAGCTGATAAAAACAAATTAAACGATTATGCCGCTCAGATTTATGAGATTATAGAACCTCTTGGTAAAACAATATATCAAGCAAACGGAATTATAGCAAATCTTGATAAATATGATGATTTCATTTTTTCTATCAATGATATTCGCAATACAACAAAAGAACAGTATAATAAATACATCTATATGTTATCTCAGCTTTCTGCTACGATAGGGAAGATGACAGGCGACTATAAAAACAATCCATGGCGTAATTGCAATTTATCATCGGTTTCTAATGAATTCAGACATGACGCAACATCACATCTTAATACGCTTATCCCTAAAATACAGAAATTCGACAACGAGCTACACGATATATTTTCTTCTCTACATTTAAATGCACCTCACACTTTAAAAGATGTAGATGATATTATTGATATTTTAAACAATGCAGAAAACGCATATATTATTCCTCCTGAATGGATACTTAATGATGAATTACAGCCTTTGTTTGATGAAATAGCAGAATGTATAGAATTAAAAAAACAGCTCCTTGACCTCAGAAACAAACTTTCAGCTGAATATGAAGTGATACATGCAAACGAATCCGCAGTAACCCTTTCAGAACTTAGCATGATAAATTGCAACGCTGATGTAACGAACGAAAAAAACACTTTAATTGCATTACTTTCTTCCGTTACTCCTTATTCAGTCTGGAATATTACACCAATAAATAATGTCGTTAATCTCCTGTCAAAAGCAATACAAACTGCTGATGCCATCATAAGTAACAAAAAAGAATTGCTTGAAACTTATGAACCGAGTGTTTTTGAATTAGATTACAAAGCATTATTTGCAAGAATTAAAACAGAATACAACTCATTTACCAAGGTATTCAAAAAGTCATACAGACAAGATAAAAAAGAAATAAGATTACATCACAAAGGCATTGTAAAGAAAATCACTGACGAGGAAATGATTTCTCTTGCCGAAAAACTGCGTAGCATTGATGAATCAAAACAATGGTTCACTGACAATGCATATATTCTGAATAAATATTTTGCCGAGGAAAATATAACAGAAAATACTGATTTTTCTGTTTATGAAAATAAAATTTCCGTATTCAATTCTGCAAATAACGCTTTGAACATAATAAACGAACTGTCCGGACTTTTCAATAAAGTTGAAAATAAAGAGTCAGCATTAAAGGAGCATTACAAATTCCTTTATAATGGTATTTTGTCTGATTGGGAGTCAATTCAGAATGCTTTAAAATGGGCAATTTCATTTAAAAAATGCACTTCAAAAACTTATGTTTCCGATTACTTTGTAAAAGAAGTATGTAAAGGAAATGAATTTATTGATGTTTGCAGGCACGAGAAAGAAATACTTAAAGATTTAAAACGCAACATTTCCTTTGAATATAATTGGTTTGTTTCTGATTTCAATCACAGGGAAGAGTTTAATTCAATGGAACTTTCTCAACTGAAAGCAAGATTGAACAACTGCGTCAGCGGTCTGTATCTGCTTGAAGAATGGATTGATTTCAGTACCACAAAATCCGGCTGTATAAATGCCGGCTTAGAGGAGTTTGTAAATGTTATTGAAGAAAATAACATTCTGGTTCAAAACATCATTCCGATTTTCAAGAAACGATTTTTCCGTCTGTGGTTAGATTCTGTTTTGCCTGAGTATCCCGCTGTACTGAATTTCAGAAGAAAAATTCAGGAGATGACCATCAGTGAATTTGACTCATTGGATAAAGTTCAATTTGAAATTGCAAAGGCACGGATAAAAAGTAAACTTATTAACAGTCTGCCTACACTTGAACACTTTACAAACGGATTTGATGAAATAAGCATACTTAAAAAAGAACTCAATAAACAACGCAGAATTATGCCTATCAGAAAATTGTTTAAGTCAATACCTAATCTTTTACTGACTTTAAAACCTTGTTTAATGATGTCCCCGCTTTCAGTCAGTCTTTTCCTGGAAGCAGACACCTATAAATTTGATATTGTAATTTTTGATGAGGCATCTCAGGTATGCACGGAAAATGCAATAGGTGCAATTTCAAGAGGAAAACAGGTTGTTATTGCGGGTGACAGTAAGCAGCTGCCACCAACCAGCTTTTTTCAGACGGCTGTTTCCGAAAGCGATTTTGATACATATGACGAAGATGAGAATTTTTATGATTCGTACGCCTATGAATCTATTCTGGACGAAGCAAATATGTTACCTGAAATAACTTTAAAATGGCATTACCGAAGCAGACACGAAAGTCTTATAGCATTTTCAAACAATAAAATTTATAAAAACAACCTCATCACTTTCCCGTCAAATATAGAAAAATCAGTCAACAACGGCGTTGAATATATCTATGTTGCTGACGGTTATTATGACAGAGGCGGCAAAAAAGGAAATGTAATTGAAGCAGCCAAGGTTGCAGATCTTGTGTTTGAGCATTTTAAAGAACAACCAAACCGTTCACTTGGCGTTATTGCTTTTGGTGAAGTACAACAGCAGGCAATAGAGTCGGCTATCAGAGAAAAAAGAATTCAAAATCAGGCATTTGAACCGTTCTTTGCAGAAGACAGGGAAGACGCTTTCTTTATAAAAAACCTTGAAAATGTTCAGGGTGATGAAAGAGATACAATCATATTCAGTATAGGCTATGCCAAAGACAGCAAGGGCGCATTCAGAATGAATTTTGGACCGTTAAGCAAGTCTGGCGGTGAACGACGCTTAAATGTTGCCATTACAAGAGCAAAATACAATATAAAGCTGGTAGGTTCAATTATGCCGACGGATATAAATGTTGATAAAATCAACTCAGAAGGTCCTAAATTATTAAGGTCGTATATTGATTTTGCGATAAATGGTTCTGAGGTACTTGAAAAAGCCAAAACCGAAAGTAATGTTGATAAATACGATTTGCCTTTTGAGGAAGCTGTTTATAATTTCCTTGAAAATAAAGGCTATAATTTAAAAACTCAGGTAGGTTGTTCGGAATATAGAATAGATATTGCAGTAAAACACCCAAAACTGAGTGAAATTTATGTTTTGGGTATAGAATGTGACGGTAATTCTTACCATTCAGCAAGAACTGCCAGAGAGCGTGACCGTTTAAGGCATGATGTTCTTGAAAATATGGGTTGGAAAATCTACCGTGTATGGTCTGCGGATTGGATTAAGGACCCTGTAACAGAGGGCGAAAAACTCGTTGAAGCCATTGAATCAGCTATTGCAAATTACGGCGTTGACGAAAAGGCTTTGAATTTAAATAAGATCAATGAAAAAAGCTCAGTTGCCTCAGATTTTGTAACAGTTGAAGAAAAGAATTTGCCGGAGCAATCATCGGATAATCCCTATGGATTCGAGGAATTCAAAATGACAGATTTTGCGTCCATACCATTTAACAAATACGGATATCTGGACTTAAAAGACTGCATAATGGAAGTTGTCAATAACGAATACCCCATTCATTACGAACTCTTTTGTCAAAAATTAGCACCGCTGTTCGGAAACGAAAAGACAACTGTTAAAATCCGCAGGGAAGCTGA
>JBJFIB010000074.1:2346-14540 GCA_051894195.1 Acutalibacteraceae bacterium | reverse complement strand
TTATATGATGCTGATGTGTCGGTTGTGTTTGTTTTTATATCAATCCAATTTCCGTCTTCGTCGTTTTTTATCTTATAGGTATATGTATAGGGTGAAACACTTCCCGAAGCTTGTGCAGTAATCTCTATATAATTTCCAAGTACAATCTTTTGGGCATTAAGGGTTACATTCAATGCAAGAGCGGAATTTATCGTTATTACAGATTGTGATGATGCCGACATTCCCGAACCGTTTTCAGCCGTTACCCTTATAATATACTTGCCCGGTACAGATATTCTTAATGAACATTTATTATCATAACTTGCCGATTGTGCAGTAGTCCATTTATTACTGCCGTATGCACTGTAATCAAAAGTATAACGGGTTGTTGTATCTTCAAGATTATTTTTTGCTGTTACCTTTATTGTTTCATCAGCACCGGATTCTGACGGCGAAACATCAACAGAAACTCTGTATTCAATATCTTCATTCGGAATTATATTGAAATACGCTGTGCTTTTTTCGCCGGCGTATCTGCCAATTCCTGAAATATTAACAGATGCTGTTCCGACACTTATATTATTAGTGTAGGAAAGAGTATAGTCCTGTCCTTTTATAAGTTGTTTTCCGCTGTCGTCAGTTATCACAACCTCAGGTTGTACAGGATTTCCGGTATATTTCATATCCGGTATACTGCTTATTTTGCAGTTACTGAATTTCAGGGATATAACTTTAATCAGAGATGTTGCATTGACTGTCAGATCGTCCTTTAAATATGCTGTTATGCTTGATGTTCCCGGCTTAACCGCTTTTATATATCCGTCTGACACCGACAACACGCTTGTATCCGATGACGATATTCTCAGACATTCAGATGGAATGAGAGCATAAAATTCAGATTCCGGTTTATTTGTTGATGTATTTTTGACCTTAAAGTAAACTTCGCATTGACTGCCACAGTAAATCTGATAACCGTCAGGATAAATCAGGCTCAGATTTTTCAGATTACTTTTCATACAAACCGTTTCCTGATCTGTATATACATTTTCCTGATTATAAACTGACGAATCCACCTCATCAGCCGTTTTGTCCGAAAGGAGAACACATACTAAATTTGTTCCGCATACAGATACAGCACCAACACCAACAGATTTATAGTCTTTAACTTTGAGTATAGCTTTTTCGCTGTCGTCCAAAGCTGTTCCCAAAACAGAATTGCACCCTAAGCTGCTGTATCCATAAACTATACCGTTTGCACCTGCTCCATAGTCACCTGTTCCGTCAAGTGCGTATTTATTATATGAAATGGATAATTCCGCTGCTCTTTTCATCGCAGCTTCCATAAGGGTTTTATCCATTTTTACCGCAGAAATATTTTCTTCTGCACGCATTTGATTTACCTGATTAAGAATTGTTTGTGCCGAACGGTATCTTCTTACAACATCAGCAATAACAATATTTTCCTTAGTGTCGTCTATTGCATACGCCTGAAATGATATTGCAAAGGTTGAAAGCACTAAAATAAACGAAAGTATTATCCCGACTGATTTTTTGATAATGCTTTTTTTCATATTATTTTCCCCCTATTACATAATTTATTATTATAATTTTACAATAGCTGACATCATTCTTCAATACTTAATTTTAAAAATTACAATATAAAAGTCCACTGTCTTTTGGACAGTGGACTAACAAAAGGCTATTAAAGTATGTAGAATATTCTAAAAATTATTTAGAGCTTTTCTTCTTAGCTTTTGTAGCTACTACAGCAGTTCCGAGTGAAACAACAGCCATGATTGAGAAGATAGCGATTGTTGTAGCGAAACCGTTATCACCTGTGTTTGTTGTGTTGTTGTTTGCAGGAGTGCTGCTTGTAGGAACTTCGCTTGCAGTGTTGCTTGTATCACTGGTAGTCGGTACAAGTGCTTCTACATTAGCAAGTACATATGTTGAGAAGTGAGGTGCTGTGAAAGTAAGTACGCCGTTCTCGTATTTTGCACCGAGATCTTTGAGTTCGCCATTATCAAAAAGATATACAGTGTTGTACTTATCTGTTTTGATTGAAACTTCAACGCCCTTATCTGTCATATCAACGATAGCACCGTTTTCATCTGTGAAATAAAGGTCAAGGATTTCAGAAGCTGAAACCTTAATACCGTCAAGGCTGTCAAGAGCTTTCTGAGCGTCAACATCAACCTTTACAGCAGCGTTGAACTTAATGTTACCTTTAACTGCGTCAGCAGGAATAGTAACTGTTACTTCTGCATTCTCAGTTGGGGTTACAGTACCTGTTGCGGCTTCACCTTCTACAACAGTAATGTCAACAGTTGCAGTTGAATCTGATGCACCGGGAGTAACAGCACTGACTGAAACTGCTGTCAATGATGCAACAGCTGTTACGCTTGCGAGGGCAACAAGAAAACTTTTCTTTACATTCATGAATAACATCCTCCTAAAAAAATTTATTGCCTTTTGATATATAAAAATATATCATACTTGGATAAAAGTGTCAAGGCTATGTAATTGTTTTTTTAAAAAATTTTTCACAAAGAAAAATTGCAATATAACAAAATATATAGTAAAGTTCATACATTCCGACCAAAACCGATATTTTAAAAATTAAATATTTTCAAGCACAGGTTATAATTACAGCCATGTGTCATACGGAACTACTCCGTGTGCATTTTCGGATATTCCGTAATAAAATGCCGAATAAGAAATGGCAAGAATAACGCAAAGCACAACTGCTGCGACAATCTTTTTTTGTTTTTCCGTAGATATTTCAACCATTCTGTCGGACCCCAGTGAAAACTTAATGCCGTTATATCTTATTGACTGATATATAATCGGAACGAGAATAATAAGGAAAATCGCAAAATAATATGTAAGTCTTTCGATGATACTGTGCCTTAGCATAGTAACCGAAAGTATAGCATATATAAGCGACATATTTATAATATACTGTACTTCCCTGTCAACAACTATTGTATTTATTTGCACAAGGAAAAAGGCAATAACAACAACAGCAATCGGCAGAAGTGCATATACAAAGGAAAGTCCCTCTCTTACAAAAGCTGAATCACTGTATTCTTCGTGAACGAATGATGTGATAAGATTGATAAATCCTGTTGAAGAAATATAGAACCATAACAAAAGATAAAGATAGAAAATTATTTCTTTTATTCCGGATTTCATCTTTACCAAAAAATACACAACAATCATAACAAGTGCAGTCTGATGAAAAAGTGACGCAGCTATTACCGTAATTATAAAGGGAATAATCTTATTCTTTTTCATAAAATGCCACGACAACATAATAATTGAAAGTGCCGCTGCCTGACGCAGAAAGTTCATTGTCATAAAGAACAAAAACAGGTTTACATAAAGCACGGTTGAAACCCACGGCATATCTGAGTTTTTATATATAAATATTGCCGTCGGCACAAGTGCAACAATAACGAAAAAGCCTATATACCATATAAAATCGGGCAGAAAAATTGCAAGCAGCTTTGTCAGGAATACAAAGCCTATTTCCCAGTCTTTGTAGGACATTACCGCAAAGCCGTCTTCATTCATAAAGTTAAATCCGACAGCATACATATTGTAGTCGAATCCGATATGATAACGCAGTATTGAGATAATGCCGAGCTGAGTAAACGCAAGAACAATGAATACAAGATTTTTCTTTTTTGACGGCTTATGAAAACAGAATACCGCCGCCCACAAAAGAATAAGCAGATTGTTAATTGTATAAAAAAGCAAAGTAACAACTCCATTCAAAAATTTATATGTTATCTGTCAGTGTGCATTTTTTGAAAAAATCCCCTTGAAAAGCGTCTTAAAAAGAATTTTTATATCAAAGGCAACCGACCAGTTTTCTATGTAATAAATATCATATTTTATTCGTTCTTCGATTGAGGTATCGTTTCCCCGCAGACCGTTCACCTGTGCCCAGCCGGTCATTCCGGGCTTTACATAATGCTTGACCATATAAAGCGGAACGGATTTTCTGAACTGTTGGACATAAAACGGTATTTCAGGACGAGGACCGACAAGACTCATATCCCCTTTTAATACATTCAAAAGCTGTGGCAGCTCGTCAATGCTGTATTTGCGGATAAAATGTCCTATTTTTGTACATCGGGGGTCGTTTTTTTCCGTCATTGACAGGTCACCCTCGGTATCCTCCCGCATTGAACGGAATTTATACATAATAAACGGTTTCCGTCCAAGTCCTACACGCTCCTGCTTAAAGATGATATGTCCGGGTGAAGTAGCCTTTATTATTATTGCAACAACCGCCATAAGCGGCGAAAGAACAATCAGCATAACAGACGCAATAACAATATCAAACACCCGCTTTATAAATGAATTAAAGGCATTGTCCAGCGGCACCTTTCTCATACTCAGCACAGGCATACCGTCAAAACTCGAAATATATATTCTTGACGAAAATGTCGAAAATATATTCGGAATAATTGAAAATTTTATCCCCCAGTTTTCACACAGGGAAACCATTTTTTCGGTAAGCTTTTGTTCTTTGTCGGGCAGCATTATTATCGCTTCATCTATCTTGCATTTTTCAAAAAATCTTGAAACGCCCTTAAAATCGCCGAGATAACCTATTCCGCTTATCTGCTGAACAGAACCGTCGAAATATCCGGCGATTTCATATCCAAGGTCAGGAGATGAACGGATTTTTTTTATTAAGCTTTCGGTACAATCATTTATACCCAGAAAAACAATGTATTTTTTATTGTAGCCTTTGCTCCTGACCAGACGCAGAATTCTTCGCAGTAAAAACCTGTAAAGAACCGCTATCATCGAGTAGATAAAGAAATAAAGTATTATTGCAATCTGAAAAACAAAAAGCGTTGATGTAATTATTGCCGCCGTCATAAGTATTACGAACATCGCAATTCCGGATTTAATTATATTTGTTACTTCAAACACAAAGCGTGACGAACGGTATGAACGATACAAATCGCAGAACTTGTTGCATAATATCTGCATAATTGCAGTAAACGCAATAACGAATACAAAAACCGCCGTGCTTATATAAGGTACAGATAAAATATCATTATTAAACCAGCATTTTGAAAGATAATATGATACCACAATGCTTATAACACTGCATATTATATCATTTATTATATGTAAGGTATTTAGTTTTCCCTGATTTTGTTTAATCAAATATTTCACCGCTTTCATAAAGGAAATAAGCGAATTTTTGACATCTATCACTTATTTTAATATATTGAATACTTATAGTCAATCTTTTTTTACAATTTTGAAGAACATGAAAACCTTTGTTAAATTTAGTATTTTTATGAATATCCGGCTGATTACAGGATACATACTGTCAAAAATAAAGATAGACAATAACATTTCAGGGTGGTATAATAAAAATGCTATTACGATTTTTAAATAATTAAAAAAGAACAGGAGAAAAAATAAATGTTTTCTGCCAAAATAAAAGAGTTTATGGACTATTTCTGCTTTTTACAGGAAATAGTAAAGCGTGACTTCAAAAAGAAATATTACAAATCCGTACTGGGCGTTTTGTGGTCAATGCTCAACCCCCTGCTTACAATGATAGTTATTACAATAGTTTTTTCAACTCTTTTCAAAAAGCAAATACCTTTTTATCCTGCATACTGGTTTTCGGGCAATATGTTATTTACATTTATTCTTGACGGTGCACAGGCGTCAATGAACAGTATGCTCGTCAATTCCTCTTTTGTCAAAAAAATGAAGGTACCAAAGTATATTTTCTGTATTTCTTCTGTCACACTGCATTTTATAATTATGCTGTTTTCGACAATACCGTTTATTCTGGTTGCACTTTGTATCGGTGTTCAGCTTAGTCCATACATATTGCTTATCCCTGTACCTATGATATACGCCTACATATTCACACTTGGCTTAGGAATGTTTTTGTGTGCATACGGCACTTCCCTGAGGGACCTCAATCATCTTTATGGAGTAATAAAAAGAATATGGATGTATTTCACTCCGCTTTTTTATCCTATCGACATAGTTCCCGCACAGTTCCGCTTTATATGGGAGCTTAACCCGATTTATATATTTGTTTCCATATTCCGTGATTTAGCAATATATGGCGTTATGCCGTCGGAAAAAATGCTTATTATAGCAACATTTTACAGTCTGCTGACGCTTATTCTCGGCATAGTGACTTTCCGTGAAAAAGAAGACAAATTCTTCCTTTATATCTGACTTTGAGGTGAAAATATGATTGATATATACAGTTCTTCGGCATACGAAAAAACACCTGACGATATATGTATTGATGTAAGAGATGTTTCAATGATGTTTAACCTCAGCAAAAACCATGAAGACGGCATCAAGGAATATTTCATAAACATAATGAAAGGCAAAATCCGCTTTGATGAATTCTGGGCTTTGACCAACATCAACTTACAGGTAAAAAAAGGCGATTCCGTCGCACTTATCGGACGGAACGGTTCGGGCAAGTCCACCTTGCTCAAAACAATCGCCGGTATAATCAAACCCACAACAGGCAATGTCACCGTCAAAGGAACCGTTGCACCGCTGATTGAGATAAGCGGCGGCTTTGACCGTTCTTTGTCTGCCCGTGAAAACATCTATCTTTCGGGTGCTATGCACGGACACACAAGGCGGTATATGGACAGGCGTTTTGATGAGATAATCGAATTTGCCGAACTTGAAAAATTTGTTGATGTCCCTGTCAAGAATTATTCATCAGGTATGATTTCAAGACTCGGCTTTGCAATCGCAACATGCGTTGACGCCGACATAATAATTGCCGATGAGGTTCTTGCCGTAGGCGACGCAAAATTCAGAGTAAAATGTGAAAAGCGTATAAATGAAATGCTGAGCGGCGGAACAACAATTCTCTTTGTGTCACACAACACCGCACAGGTCAAAAAGGTATGTCAGAAAGCTATATGGCTTGAAAAAGGACGGATAATACAGCGAGGTACAGCAAAGGAAATCTGTGACGCCTATACCCTCTCGCTTAAAAAATAAATTATAATCGGAGGAATTCGATTGAAAAAAATACTCTTTTGTGCATCAAGAGTGTCACATATTATTAACTTTCATCTTCCGTACATAAAATATTTCAAGGATAATGGCTGGTGTGTTGACATAGCCGTACAGGGCAATACCGACAACAGCCTTATCGACGGGTGTTTTGATTTGAAATTCACAAAAAATCCGTTTTCTTCCGACAACATAAAAACCGTTTACGAACTGAAAAAAATAATAAAAAACGGAAACTATGATATAATATGCTCAAACTCAACACTTGCAGGAGTTGCGGCGAGAATGGCAGTCAGCCTCGCAGGAAAACCAAAGCCTTATTTTGTACATATCTCACACGGATATATGTTCGGCGACAATGGCGGTTTAAAGTCAAAAATGTATCTTTTGTGTGAAAAAATAACATCAAAGCCCGTTGACAGCCTTGTTGTTATGAATAAAGAGGACTATTCCCTCGCTTTAAAACATCATCTCGGAAAAAACATTCATTATATATATGGTATGGGTGTATGCCCCGAAAAGTTTCCGCCGATTTCGCAATCGGAAAGAACAGAAATACGCCGTAAGCTGAAAATTCCTGACGGGAATTTCGCACTGATTTGTGCAGGAGAATTCTCAGACCGGAAAAATCAGATGTTCATAATAGAAGCGTTTAAAATGCTTTTGCAAAAGCACAAAAACATTACTCTTGTCTTTGCTGGCACAGGACAAACAATCGGAAACTGTAAAAATTCTGTCAATAAATATGAACTCGGAGATTGTGTCCGTTTTCTCGGACAGGTTTCAGACATAAACAGAATTTACCGCAGCTGCGACATACTTCTTACTGCGTCAAAAATGGAGGGACTGCCGTTCAATGTTATGGAGGCTATGTTGTGCGGACTGCCCGTGATTGCGTCCGACATAAAAGGTCACAGCGACCTCATCACAGACGGACAGAACGGCATTTTGTTTCAGAAAAACAGTCTTGAAGATATGGTGCAGAAAACAGACCGTATTCTCTCTGACAAATCGCTTTTTACATACATAAAGGACAACACTCAGCTTGAACAGCGTTATCTTATACAGAACGCCGAACCTCAGCTGCTGAAAATACTCGACAGAAATTACAGAATCAAGACCGTTTCGGAAAGTAAAAAGTCATAAGGAGTTTTTTTATGAAAAAAAATATTATAAGTATTGTACTTATGCTTACGGTATTGCTCAGTTCTTTTGCACTTACCGCAAATGCAGAAACAACACAATCCAGAATTTTTAACCGTAACAGCATAAATCTTTATCCTACACAAATATATAAGCTTTTTCTCAGCGACACAAAAAATATATCACTGACTACATCTGACAAAAATATTGCCACCGTTGAAAACGACGGAACAGTTACGGCAATCCGCAAGGGTACAGCCGTTATTACTGCAAAAACCTCCGACGGCAATACGGAAAAATGTAATGTTAATGTATTGGAGGGTATCTCCCCTCAGAGTATTTCGCTTAACACACAAAGCATTACTCTCAAAGAGGGTTCAGGCAAAAAGCTGACCGCATCTGTACTCCCCGAAAATGTTTCAAATAAATCAATTCGCTATTCAAGTTCCGACTCGTCTGTTGCATCAGTGGATAATAAAGGCTATATCAAAGCCATCAAAGAAGGCGTTGCCGTAATTACAGCGGAATCTTCAAGCTCGGCTATCACAAAAAAATGCATTGTCAATGTCCGCTCAAAATCCGGCAACGATGATTTCAGTGTAACTGTCAGCGGAACGGTCTATGAACTTTCGGGAGAAAAAGCCCCCAACAAAAAAATAGAACTCAAAAACTCAAAAGATCTTTTTTATGCCGAAAGCGATAATAACGGACAGTTTGAATTTTATAATGTAGAACAGGGCAACTACACTATATCCGTATATAAAAGTGATAATGCCGATATGCCCTCTGCGTCGGCGACAGTTATTGTTTCATCATATAATATGAATATTTCGTGCATTATTAACAGTACGGAACTTGTACTTCTCTATCAGGACGAAAAAATAAGCAGTAAAGATATAAAGGATATTACCCTCAACAAAAGCTCAATTATCCTCGACAAAGGCGAAGAATACGATATGACCTACAAAATTCGTCCAAGTAATATCGGAACACCAACTCTTGTTGGTTCTTCAAGCAACAAAAAGGTCGCAACGGTAAATTCCGACGGAAAAATTACCGCTGTTTCTGAGGGAAAAGCAACAATATCATTTTCAACTCTTGACGGCAGAATGTCAAAATCCTGCATCGTCACCGTCACCGATAACAACAGAAGTACATACAGCTGGCTGATTATCATTATTGAAGCATTGATACTTGCAGCCGTGATTGGTGCATTTACATATTCATACAAAAAATTCCTCAGACATAAAGAACACGAAGAAATGCGCAGGCGATAAAACGGAGGTCTTGTATTATGATTGCTGCCGGTATTGTTGCAGGCGGTACAGGTTCAAGAATGGGCAAAACATCTATGCCAAAACAATTTCTTGACTTGTGCGGCAAGCCTGTCATTGTTCATACAATTCAGAAGTTTCTCGACAATTCAATGACAGATGTCGTTGTTGTAGGAATAAACCCCGAATGGCGAAATTATATGCAGGAAATTGCTGAAAAATATTTTCCCGCCAAAGACAACTTAATTATCACCGACGGCGGTTCCGACAGAAACGAAACTATACTCAATATCATTTCCGCTCTCGAAAAAAACGGTGCAAATGACGATTGTATTCTCGTAACTCACGACGCAGTAAGACCGTTTCTTACCGACAGAATGATTGATGACAGCATAAAGGAAATGGAAAATTGCGATATATGCACAACCGCAATTCCCGCAACCGATACAATAGTATGCTCGGAAAACGGGATTACAGTAGATGATTTTCCGCTGAGAAAAACAATGTTTCAGGAACAAACCCCTCAGACATTCCGTACAGGTATTTTCAAAAAAGTATATTACGGTTTGAGTGATTTTCAGCGTAAAGATATAACTGACGCCTGCAAGCTTTTTTATATGTGCGGATATAAAGTAAAGCTGATACAGGGAGATATTTCAAACATAAAACTGACATATCCCGATGATTTACTGACGGCAAAATTTCTTATGAAAAACAAAAAATAACGCATAATTTCAGGTATCCTCTGTATCACAAAATACAGAGGATTTTTGTTTCAAAGATATATTAACGCCATATCGAATTTATGTTAATTTTGTGTTAATTTTATGTTAATTTTACTATTATTCTGCTATAAATTTTATATAATTTATACTATAAAATCAAACAGGTTGACAATAAATATATCAATCTATCCAAAAAATAATATTGGATATAAATACAAATAATAATAATATAATTTGTCATTTTTTCCAAAAAGTTCAAAATCCATACACAAAATACACTATGTATTCATTTTAAATTTATTTAATTTTCATAATTTTTCAAAATTTTGAACGAGGAAATTGCCTCCTATACTTAAATCTGAAAATATCAATGTGAACCCCGTTTTCTTTACAATCAGCTGTCTTAAATGATAAAATGTATTTAAGTTAAGGACAGAAAATATGCACAATAATCAAAATCGGTCTGTACAGTCAGGACAGGTTTGATTTATTCACTGTGTGTTTTCTGTTTGCTTACGGTTTTCGTTATATTTTTCAACCCGAAAAAAATAAATATTTCAGGAGAGTGATTTTTGGTGAATAACGAAACACAGACAAGCCGCTACGCTATCGGTCAGAAAATAGCAAGCGTATTGCTTTCTGCGGCTATTCTCACAACAAGCTTTGTAGGGCTTGGAACTGTAACAGCCACTCAGGCTGACGCAGCATCAACAAACAGCTATGGTCTGACGGAGAAAGCCTGCGACGGTTTGATTCTTCACGCATGGAACTGGTCTTTCAGTGCGATTAAGGACAATATGCAAGCCATAGCCGAAGCAGGATACACTTCCGTACAAACATCGCCTGTTCAGCGTCCGAAGGATTATTCGTCGGGCAGTGACCAGACAGGCTGGTGGAAAGTTTATCAGCCTACTACAATATGTTTTGCACCTGACGGACACCCTTGGTTCGGTTCAAAGGCAGATTTCAAGGCTATGTGTGACGAAGCCGAAAAATACGGTATCAAGGTTATCGTTGATGTTGTTGCAAACCATATGGCAAACAACTCAGGAAGCCTTGGCAACACAAGATCCGACATCAGCAGCCAGAACGACCCGTATATCCGTGATGATGACAGCTGCTGGCATCTTAACGGTTCAACGGGCATTGATTACAGCAATCAGCACCGTAACGGCGATACATCAAGCCTTACACACGGTTTCGGCGGTTGGCCTGACCTTAACACAGGAAGCAAGAAAGTTCAGAATGCAGTAATTGACCTCCTGAAAGAGTGCGTTGACCTTGGTGCAGACGGTTTCCGTTTTGACGCAGCAAAACACATTGAGCTTCCGACAGATCCCGGCGGAGCTTCTGATTTCTGGCCGACGGTTATTGACGGTATCAACGATTATGCAGCATCAAAGGGTACGGAAGTATTCTGCTATGGTGAAATTCTTGACGATTCCGCAACAACTATAACTAACTACACAAAATATATAGCAGTTACGGATAACAGAGCCGGCAACTCAACACGCTACGGCGTTAAAGAGGGCAATATCGGCAAGGCAGCCAACTCTTCCCTTACATATAACGGAGTTCCTGCCGATAAAATCGTTCTTTGGTCAGAATCTCACGACACATACGCAAACGACAACTTTACAGGAGAATCCACAAAGTTCTCTCAGGACGAAATTAACAGAGCATGGGCAATAATTGCCGCAAGAGATTTTGCTGCACTTTACTATATCCGTCCGAGCAACACCGGTGCTGCGATGGGTACAGCAAGCGGCAACACAAGCTGGAAAAACAAAGAAGTAGCAGAAGTAAACAAATTCCATAACTATTTCAGCGGTCAGTCCGAATACATGTCAAGCAGTGGCGATTGCGTTCTTGTTGAGCGTGGCACAGCAGGTACGGTTATCGTAAACATAAAGGGCAACTCTCAGCAAATTAACGCAAAAGTCAACAAAATGGCTGACGGCACATATAAAGACCAGATAACAGGAAATGAATTCAAGGTATCAGGCGGTCAGATAAGCGGTCAGAT
>JBJFIB010000074.1:0-2246 GCA_051894195.1 Acutalibacteraceae bacterium | reverse complement strand
AATTACCGTTGGTGCATCAACAGCAGAAGGTTCATCTGTTACAGTAACACTTTCAGGCACAAAGTCCGACGGAAGTACGGCTACCGCAACATACACCTACAAAAAGACGGCTCCAAAGCAGTATCCGACACTTGACGGCGGCGGTTTTGTATTCGATAACTCATCAAAGAACTGGTCAACAGTAAACGCTTATGTTTATGACGAAAGCGGTTCATCAGTAGTAAGCAACGCATCATGGCCGGGTCTTAAAATGACAGACTGCGGCAACGGCTACTGGAAATACGAACTTGACTCAAAGTTTGCAAACAGCAGCAGCGTTAAGGTTATCTTCAACAACGGCAGTGAGCAGATTCCTGCGGCTCAGCAGCCCGGATTTGATATGAAAGCTTCCGACAAAAAGCTCTATGAAGACGGAACATGGAAAGACCTTCCGGCAGTATCTTCTCTTAAAGCAACTCTTTCAGCTTCTCCTTCATCAGTAGTGGCAGGAAATCCTGTAACTCTTACAGCGTCATCAACAGGCGGCTCAGGAACAGTAAGCTATGAATTCAAACAGGGTTCAACAACAATTCAGGCTTCAAGCACAAAGACAAGCTGCACATGGACTCCTTCAACAAGCGGTTCTTACACAATCACAGTAACAGCAAAGGATTCTTCGGGCAACACAGCAACAGCTACAACCACAGTAAATGTTACAGCTCCTGTAACAACAGACCCTGTTGTTAATGTAAACAAAGCAACAGGCACAACATTTACAACAGAAACACTTGATGTAACACTTACACTTTCAAATGCAGTAAGCGGTACATATTCCGTTGATAACGGTCCTGAAAAGACATTCACAGGTTCAAAGACAGTTACTCTCGGTCAGGGCAAAATCGGCGACTCAACAGTAACTCTCAAAACAACTGCTACAAATTCAGCCGGCACAACAAAGACATATACCTTTACTTATGAAAAGGATTATGTAGTTAAGACAACAAGTTCATCAGCAACACTTGCAAGCCAGTATGCAATAAACGCAAACGGCAAGGGCAAAAACAAGACAATCACAGTTGACGGCGATGTTTCTGAATGGGACAGCTCAATGCTTATCGCACAGGGTGCTGCAAACGACGACCCTCGTGTATATCGTCCGAACTCAATGTACGAAATTCCGTATGACGCTTATGCTATGTACGGTGCGTGGGACGACACAAACCTCTATCTTATGATAGAAATGACAAATGTTCAGGATGTAGTTGCTCCTAACGATAACTATCCGCTTTCAAGCAACGCTACTGTTGATAACATTCCGATGTTTATCTACATCGACACAGGCAAGAGCGACGCTATCGGAAACAATGGTCTTACTCAGAAAGGTACTTCTCTCTGGGGTTGCCAGACAACAGTTACAAACAGCTTTAACAGAGTTATCGCTTTGTCATCAGGTGTAGGCAAAAACGGTCCTTACATTTACAGCGGTGACAGCACAGGTATCAACCCTGTTGAAATTGGCAACGCACAAACCTCAGGTATTACCTATAAATCCGGCAAGGGTATCGCAAGCTCAAAGGTTATCGGTATTAACGGCGGTTACGGCGAATATAACAACCGTGTTCTCGGCGATATGTGCAGTGATTCTTCTGCATGGGTAGATTTCAATACTCTTAACCACAACAGCTCATCAATGGACTACAACTACGAGATTTCAATTCCTCTGTCAATCCTCGGTATCACAAAGAGTGACATTGAAAGCAACGGTGTCGGCGTTCTCTTTGTTCACAGCTCAGGTGCTTCGGGTATGGACTGCCTCCCGTATGACCTTACTATGAACGACAGTGCAGACCAGTCAGACCCGCAGTCAAACCCTGAAAACAGCCTTGAAAAGAGCGACGCAGACAACATCACAACTTCATTCGCAAGAATAGGCAACGGCGGCGTTATACCTCCTCAGCCTACAACTCCTCTCCAAGTAAACTTTGGTACAGACAGGTCTGCTCCTCAGCTTACAACAACAGCTCTTACACTTAAAGCAGTAGGCTACGGCGGCACAGCTCCTTACAAATACCAGTTCTATGTTGACAACACATCAGTTAAGTCAAACTCAACAACTGATTCTTGCTCATGGACACCAACAGTCGGCACACACACTATTAAATGTGTCATCACCGACTCAACCGGTGCAACAGCAACTGTTTCAAAGACATTTACCGCCGAAACATCTGGCAGTGTAACTGAGCTTGAAAACAGCTCAACACTCAGCA
>JBJFIB010000073.1:0-14731 GCA_051894195.1 Acutalibacteraceae bacterium | reverse complement strand
ATTTATTTTACTGTTTTTGTTGAAAATTTACATAAAAGAAAGGGGGAAGATGTCTTTTGGTAAAGTTTTTTAAGGGGTTATTTGTCGGATTATTGTTAGGAGCAATATCAGCCGTAGTGTTATATGTTTTGGGGTTTGCACTTGAAATTTTAAATTGTGCATGTAATATAGTAAGGTGCAATTTTCGTGGAGGAGATATCTTACCGTTTATGTGGAACTGGGAGTCCTTTAAAAATTGTATGATTTTCACCACAGGCGGAGGAACTTTAATCGGCAGTATAACAGGGTTAGTAATGGCGTTGCAGGAAAAAAGCAAAAATCAGGCACTTTTAAAGAAACAACAGGAAGAACTTGCACTGAAACAAAGGCAGGAAAATGCACATGAATTAAAACTTGAAATTGCCGGTAAATATGCTGAAATATGCAGCCTGCGTGATGAGGTTTATCGCTATCAATTAGATTTTGAATGTAATAGTTCAAATATTCTGAAAAAGGCTTACGGTGATTTAAGCAAGTCGTATATGATGAATTCTGAATTGAATGATATTATAAAAAAATAAAAATCAAGTATATCAGGGTGATGAAATATGAGTGATAATAATAAAAATGGATTGGGCTGTTTTGGTAAAGGTTGTTTGATTTATTTCGTAGTAGCTGTCGGATTTCAGCTTATCGGAGGATTGATTGCTTTACTTGCGAAAATTGATAAATCAGTATGGATTGGTCTTGGTGTTGGTGTTGGTGCTATATCAGCTTTGGTTATTACAATTCTTATTATAGCAAAAACAAGAAAAAACCGTCGTATTCAGTTAGAAAGAATGCGTCAGTTTGAACATGAGCAGGAGTTGAAAAATGCGGAAAATTTAAAACAGGAAATTGTCGGCATATACAGAGAAATAAACAGAAACAGCTCCGATATATATACATACAAGATATGCACAGAATATAATGGAAATGATATTCAGAAAGAAGCATGGCAGTCTTTAAGCGAAAGTGTTGATACTAATGCCGATTTATTGGCTATTGTTAAAGAAATAAATTGTTGAGGAGAATGAATATGATTGTAAAAAACTGCGACAAATGCGGCAATATGATACATACAGGAAAATACTTTGGAGGTAATTGTATTTTCTGTAACTCGAAAGCAGCTGTTGTAACTCAAAAGTCGATGTCATATGTGGATACAATGATAGATTCGTGCGAGAGAGAGTTGAAAAACGGTAATTATGAGGCTGCTCTGCAAATGTATGACATCAATATAGAAAAATTTCCGAATATCAGTTCGCTGTATTGGGGAAGATTTTTGGCGAAAAACAGAATGAACAGCGATTTTCTGGTTCTTGCAAATGGTCTGAATTTTGTTGATGATGAAGATTTTATTGCCGCCTATCATTTCGCTGATAAAGATGAAAAAATATGTTTCGATAAGCTTAAAACCTGCCGGAATGAGATACTGGACAAACTTGTTGATACAATCCGCAAAAAAGAAAAAGAAGCAATAATCTCTACTGATGTCAAAAATGTACAGAAAAAAACATACGCTGAGTTGCAGGAACTGTCAAAGGATTTGTCTGAAAAAATGCAGATTTTATCTCAGATAGAAATCAGTTTAAAAAATAAGATTACAGACTGTGAAGCAACGGTCTTTTGTTTGCGTTCTATTGTTGATAATACTGTTAATAACATATCAGGTATAAGAAACGAAATAAACGGCAAGAGTGAAGTATCAAATGAAAAAACACTTGATTACAGAGTGTCTATGAAAAAAAATCTGGATATATCCAGAGATGCCCTGATGAAAATTTCCAGATTACAGGATAACAAAATGTTTCAGGAATACAAAGCACTTGAAAAACAGAAAGATGAAGCAGAAAGTAAGGTGTATCATGTTATTGATGAGATAGACAGCCTCAATGAAAAGATGTCGGAACTGTTAGCACAAATAAATAACATAAAGACGGATTATAGTGCGGCAGAAGAAGAGGCTGAAAAAGTCCGTTTTTCAAAAGCAATTTCTTTATTAGGCAAAGATACTGTTTTGAAAATTTGTTATGAAACATTGAAACAATAAGCAGGGGGATAATTAAATGGAATATACGATTGATTTGTTTATAGATTTCTTGAAATCCATTGAAACATATAGTTCTGATTGTGAAGAAATAGAAAGAAGTTTTGATGAAAAAGTTTCTCAGATTGACAGAGAGTATGATTTGGCGGTTAGTTCTGAAAAAAAGGCAATAGAGGCAACAATTACTCGTCTTACGGAAAACAGGGAGAACGCTTTTGAAATTTATTCGGCTACACTGTCGGATCTCGAAAACGGAGAAAAAAACCGCAGAGTATCGGTTATAAATCAAATTATCCGGTACGAAGAATACTTGTATGAGGCAAATTCAAGAGTAGAGCAGATGCTTTGCTATGAATTATACAAAGGATATGCTAAGTCATCTGTTCCTGCAAATATAAGCGAAGATTCTTTACAGTCGGTTCGGAATGATATAATCTCAATGATTAACAATTTAGAGTCCAACACAAAAAATATCAAACGCTTTGAACCGATTGCATCTGAGATGTCCGGATATATCAAGGGATTGAATATCTATTTGAATAATCAGATAAATAAGCTTTTTACGGATTTGTACAGCAATCAGGATTATGTTGATAATAACAGAAAAAATGCTTACAATGATTATAACTCCAATCTTTCAAAAATTGATGATAATATGAAAGATAAGCTGTTGAATTTTTTTGAATCTGTATCAGATGTCAAAAAAGACGCAGAAATCAAAAGACGCAAAAACATTGACAGGGAAACACTGGAAAAAGAGTCACAACTTCAAAAAACAACAAATGAGTTTTTTCAGCGGTTTTCTCCGTCGCAGATGGAAAATGAATTTTTCAGAATTTATGACAATGAACCGTCTGTTGATAACTATGTATGTGTAAAACATAACCCGAGTAATGTCAGAATCAGTGATTTATCATATCCGCTGGACAACTTGCAATTAACGGATTATGCAAAGAAAGTGCTTAATAAGAGTTACTTTTTTCTTACAAAGTACGCCAACGATGGCAACAGACACGAAATTTTAAAAATGCCTTATTGTGTAACATTCGATAAGAATTTCAATTATGTGTTTGAACTGAATTCATCTAATCGTGATATGATGGTTGACAGGGCTTGCTCGATAGCGATGAGATTATTTATGATGTTGCCTCCGAATAAAGTCAACTTTACTTTCTTTGACCCGATTACTCTTGGAGAAACTTTTGCATCATTTACAAGATTAGTAGAAGTTGATGACAGAACAAGTAAGGTTATAAATGGTAAAATCTGGACTTCATCTAAGGATATTGAAGACAAACTCCATGTAACGACTGATCATATCGCAAATGTTACACAAAGATGTTTGCAGGGCAGATATGATAATATTCAGCAATATAATGAAGACGCTGATCAGAATGCAGAACCTTATCAGGTTTTAATGGTTATGGATTTTCCGGCAGGATTTAATGAGGAATCTCTCAGGCTGTTGGAACAGATTATTTCAACAGGTCCTAAATGCGGAGTCTATACTATATTGATGAAGAGTGACGAGCAGTATGCTAAAATTGATGAGAAACGCATAAAGCCATTAGTTGACAATATAGTATGTAATGTATGCAAATTTGTTTCAAAGAACAATGGTCTGACTTTTGAAGATGTTTCATATCATAACAAAAAAATCAGTTTTGATATACCGGCAGCACTCAGTAATGACGAACTGAATAAGGTTATTCCTGTACTAAAAGAGGGAATCAGAACAGCGGACAGAGTAATAATTGATTATAACAAGATGGTAAGTAATGCAAACATCAGTCATTCAACCGATAAGGGCATACGCATACCAATAGGAATACACGGAGCTAATGAAGTGCAGTATATGACCTTAGGTGTCGGAGGAAGCCATCATGCACTTATTGCCGGAGCAACAGGTTCAGGTAAATCCACATTGATGCATACTATCATTTTTGGATTGCTGAATCAGTATTCACCGGAAGAACTGTCAATATATCTTGTCGATTTCAAAAGAGGCGTTGAGTTTAAAATATATGCCGATTACTGTCTGCCGGCTTTTAAGGTTGTAGCGATTGAAAGCGAGCGTGAATTCGGATATAATGTTCTGGCTGCATTAGAAAGAGAACAAAAAATTCGTGCCGACTTGTTCAAAAGAAATAATGTTTATAACATAGGTGAATACAGAAAGCAAAACAAAAAAATGCCTCGTATTCTTGTCATTATGGACGAGTTTCAGGAATTATTCCCTGAATCCGGTGATGAATTGAGCAAAAAGTCATCAGAAATTCTTGAACGAATCGTAAGACAGGGTCGTGCATTTGGTATTCATCTTATGCTTGCTACACAAAGCTATTCTAATGTTAAGGGAATTGACCGTGCGGTGTTTTCTCAAATGGCAGTGCGAATAGTTTTAAAGTGTTCAAAATCCGATGCCAACTTGTTATTGGATGACGGAGCAAGCGTAATTGACCAGATTTCCATTGATGATCCGGGCAGGGCAATATATAATTCCGAAGCCGGAAATATGGAATATAACAGCCATTTCCGTGTAGCGTACATACCGCCGAAACAATACGGAGAAATGTTGCAGAAAATCAGTGATGATACAATTAAATACTTAGACCCTGAGCACCCGACGAGAATACTGCTGACTAATATCGAGAACAATAATTTCAGTGTATTTGAGAGATTTGACAAGTATTCGGCAGAATCTTATAAGAATTCCGGCAAACTTTATATTGGTGAGTCATTGACCATAGATGATGATATGTCAATGAAAATGTCGAGAACGGAATACTCAAACATTCTTATGGTTGGCGGAGATACGGATATGGCCCGCAGTATGTTTACATTTGCTATGTTGAGCTTGTGTATCAACTATTGGATTATTCACCGAAAAGCACCTGATAAGCCGATTATAACATTGTTGAATGCTAAGCCCCTGATTGACTCCTATTTTAAGGATACAGCAAAATTGATTTCTGATTTTTTGCCTGAATATGTAAGGTATGTAAACATAGGTAATATTAACGAAATTCAGCAGACGGTTTCCGGATACTATGATCAGGTAAATGCAAAAGCTAATGACAACTATGACCAGTATTTCTTTGTGTTTGGCTATCAAAGAGCCGAAGAGTTGAAATCAGAGGTAAAGTTATCTCAATCCGATGAGATAGACAATATCTTTAATATAACACAAAATAATTCCCAAAAGCCAAAAGGCTCTGTTAAAGATATGTTCTTCTCTTTGGTAAAAGAAGGTTCTCAAAAGGGTATTCATACTATAATCTGGCAGGATAGCTTTAACGCATTATATCAGGACGATAAAGATATAATTTCTTATTTCTCTATGCGAATTGCTTTTGATATGTCGTCAGAGGAGTATTCCAGATTTGTTGGTTATAATGACTCAAAAATGCTTGGAAATAACAATGCAATTTTCTTCAGCAGGTCAAGAGATAATCAGAAATTCAGACCTTATCAGGCTCCTGATGAAGAGTGGCTCAAAAAAATCTGTAATAAATTAAAGTGAAATTTTAATAGTATATTTAATGATTATCGTTAAATCGTTGAAGTTGTTTGCACAATCAAATAGTTCGTTTTGATTGTGCAAATATTTTTAGTACATAAAAATAAACTATCACAATAAAATTTATAAGTAAAGGTGGAAAAGATTATGGGCAGTTTAAAAGATTCAATGAGAAGCAAAGTCGAGAGCGGTCAGGAAAGAGGAGAACAAATAAAAGAAATTGCATCACAAAAAATCGAAGAGGCAACTGCGTCGGCTGAGGCACTTAATTCGGTAGAGGCAATTGACGATGATGATAAAGCCGCAGTTGAAAGTGCGAGAAGTGCGTCATCAAGTATAGCACAAGGACTGGCGGAAAGCGAGATTAAGTCACCCGGAGCAGAGGTCGGTGAAGGTTTAAAAGAAACCTCCGTAGAATCCCAAGGATATAGTGAAGTTGAAAAAACCGATGCCGGTAAAGCAGCCGGAATGACAGCTGATTATAGTGGGGTTGGTTCATCTCTTGCGAGCAGTCTGGAACAAAGCAGTCAGGAATTTTCTAATATTGCCTCTCAGAGTGAACAGATTAACAACGAATTGCAGTCGGCTTTTGAACAAATGGCGTCGCAATTAGGGGGAACATTCGGATGAGTGATTTGTATTATCTTTGTTTTTCTGTTAATAAACTGCCTGATTTAACACTGACAAAATACAGTGTTTTTGACGGTTCAAGTGTAGATAATATAATGGATAAACACGGCGTTTTTCTGCGTCAGTTGTATCGCTTGGGATATACTTCGGGAGTTTATTTTCATCTTTTGTATTATTATAATCCTGATGAAAAAATTCAAAGAGGACATCATCTGTCAATAATATTCTATGCTACGGCACAGGACAAAACTAAGCTGGACGGAATAAGAGAATTCCTTATAACATCTGTGTTGAGTAATTATTATGACTTTTTCTGCTATGAAATTGCTAAGAATATTTCCGTCAGTGAAGAACTGATGTCAGACGGTTCAAGTATTACCGTGTTAGAATTGGAAAATATTACCGGTAAAAAAGTTAAATACAGATTGGACAGTAATACAAAAATAGAAGATGTAATAAGTGCCGAGAATGATATAGAAAACGGTAAATGCACACATGCAGTATGTGAAATTGCTCCTTACGATAATGTTATTTCCGATTTTAACAGAATGCCTGTTGACGATCACGGAAGAATTATTCCAAACCGTAAATTTCCTTGTGCGGCTTTTTTGACAAAAAAAGATTATTCGATACCCGCTCAGAATCGCCTGAGCACTGATGATGCAGGTGAGGTGTTACTGTATTCAATCATGGAATGGGAACCCGCTGAAAATGGCAGACTTTACAATGTATTGAAACTGATGGAAGGCTATAATCAACACGCTGTGCTGAGAATTGATATTTTTCCGGTAGAACACACACAGGCAATTCGTCAGCGGTTGCCGTATGCTGAAACCCGTCGCCGCATTTCTGATCGTAATCAGGGGAAAGATGACAATAGCGAAAATATAATCAAATCATGGGATAATTATTTGAATAATCTTATGAAATTTCCTCAGTTTTTGGTAAATGTAGTTGCATTTGCCGATTCTATGGACAATGCTATTATGTTGACGGACAGCGTTGCGGCAGAGGCGGTTGAATCGGGCACATATCTTATTGAAAATATGTTTTCTGCTGAGGGTTTCGATATGTATGAAAGCGATTCCCGTATATTGCATGCAAAAAAAGATGCAGGAAACTATGTTGCTCCGTTTTTGTCTTTATATACACTGGAAGAAATCAGACCTATGTTTTCATTTCCTATTCTTTATCCCGGAGAATCCATAGAATGTCAAAAAGAAACAGACCCTAAGCTTTTGCCAAAAGAGGTGTACATAGATCCAAAAACAAATGAAAAACATGAATCCATTTCGTTGGGCATAAGCAGTCTGGGGTATGATGTGACATTTCCGCTAAAATTGTTTAAAAAGCATGCTTTTATTGCTGGTGTCCCCGGTGCAGGTAAGACTAACACTTTACTTTATCTTGTAACAACACTATGGAGAGATACGGAACAGCATATACCTTTTTTAGTATTAGAACCTGCAAAGCAGGAATATCGTGCATTAGCGATGATAAACGGTATGGACGACCTGTGTGTTTTTTCTCCGGGAGCCGATACATATTTTCCTCTTCATATTAACCCGTTTCAATTTCCTGTGGGATTAACTCTGGCTGAACATATAGCAAATCTGAATGCTGTGTTTGCCGGAGCTTTTGAACTTATTCCTCCGTCACCTTTTCTTATTGACAGTTGTATTGAAAAAGTTTACCTTAATAAAGGCTGGAATATAAATGAAAGAAACGACGGTCATAAACCATACCCTACAATGCAGGAACTTTATGATTCCTTGAAAATTGCCGTTGAAGAATCAGGTTATGAAGGTGAATCAAAAGCAAATATTCGTTCCGTTATGGAAGTGCGAATCGGAAGTTTGTTAAGAAGAGAAATAGGAAATGTATATAATGTAAGAGAATCAAGCATGGAACCAGAAGAATGGCTTGAAAAACCTGTGATTATTGAACTGGAAGCCTTGGGTGAAGGACCTGCGAACTTTATGTCCCTGCTTATTTCTACATTGATACGAGAAGTGCTGAAAACACGAAAAACAAGTGATTTAGAAGTGGACTCTGAATTGCCGTTTAAGCGTGAGATAAACCATATTATTTTTTATGAAGAGGCACATAATCTTATCGGACCTGACACGGACGATCCTATTGGGGGTTCTGTTGACCCAAAGATTTCCGCAACGAAATATTTAGTAAAAATGTTGGCGGAAGTCAGAGCTCTGGGCGAAGGCATAGTAATAGCAGATCAGCTACCGACAGCGATGGCTCCGGAGGTTTTAAAAAATACCGGATTAAAAATAGGACACAGAATAACGGCACAGGACGACAGAAATTTACTGGGCAGCACTATGTCTGCATCAGGCGACCAACTGGAAGAACAAGGTACATTTGAAACCGGACAGGCTTTAATTTTTTATGAAGGATTGCTTAAACCTTTTAAAATGCGTGTGTGTGAATGGGAAAAAGGAAAATCGTCTGATAAATACGATTCACCTTCAAATGTACAACTGTTTGAACATTTAAAAAACAATACCGTTTACAAAACATTATTAGCACGAAGTGCGAAAATAATGCAGGAAAAAATGTGTACGGAGTTTGAAGCACAACGCATAAAAGCATATGAATTCAAGAAAAAAACAGAAGAAAAAAACAAAGAAATTAAAGCTCTGAAATATGATATGCGGATATTGTCCGCTAAACTTGAAAAACAATCTGAGTCCGACGGTATTTCTGAAACAAGAAAACACCTGAACGCTTTGGAAAAATCTTGTCAAAAGATATATCAGGAATTCAGAGGTCCGCTATATCGTGAGATAAAGAAAATTTGTTGGCAATACAACAATCTTTATTATTCATATATAACATTGTCAAAGAATTATGCCGGATTTTCTGATGATATGTATATAAGTGTAATAAAAAATTACCTGTCATTGTTTGAAATGATGAAATCTATGTCTGATACACAAAATTATTCTTCTGTTATTATAGAGGAAACCAGCAAGGTAATGAAGGATATTAAGAGATTTATAGATTATACATTTGTTTCAGATAATGCATTGTTGTGTGAACATAACGAGTACAAGAAAACAGTATCAGCCTGTGTGGATTATTTCACTAATGTAATTCGTGATGAATCCGTCAGATTAAAGAGTTTTTCGGAAGAAAAAATATTGTGTGGTAAATGCGATAATGAAACATTAGTGAATTATTGCAAATCTTTTTCGGACATTTTCTTTAAGTATTTGAATCTGGCTGAAAAACACTATTCATTATTTGAAGAACTCATAGTTTCAATAAAAGAAAAGACTGATAAAGTTTATGAAATTGAAAGTGCTGAAAAGAAAAAATCCCTGAAACAAGCAGAGCTTTTTACTGAGAAAAAAACCGTTATATACAAGGCACTTGTTTCGCTTGTTCTTGACTTTTTTGAAATATTTGAAAATACGGATTCTGATATGCGTGCGATAATCCTTAAAAATACTCAGGAAGTGTTGGATTCGTTCAGAACAATCGTTAATTATTATGACAAATCTGCTAAAACCATATTGTCCGATTGGAAAAGATATGATGAAATCTGGCAGGCAACTTCAAGCATACTGATTGGCGAAGTGTGTTCAAGGTTCAGATTTGCTAACAAAGAATTAACAAATGCTGTAAAAAAAGTTGAAATAAATAAAAACGATAAAACCGCACTTAGTATGTTTTGCAAATCTTGTATGTGGTATTCTATGTTTTTTAATATCTATTCAAAGCTGAGAGGTCGGGGAGATTCCTATAAGCTGATGTTGGTAAATTATTATACTAATTATCTTATGACTGCATACTCTGTCGGAGAAACAGTCTATCCTATAATAGCTGCTTCATCGAATAAGTGTTGGCAGGATTGTGCGAATATGATAAAGGAACTTATAAATAATAAAGTTCTTGATAGTAAGCAGGAAGAATATTTCAATTATGTGTCTAATATCATTAAACCTGTATTAGAAACCAAAGTGACAGAAAATACTCTTAATATGTATTTGAAGGGATGACAAATGGCTATTCGGTCAAGAGATTTTGTAGGCAAAGCAGAAGGAATTAAAAGTCACGAAGTATCTTTAAAGAGCAAATTGGAACAACTGGAAAACCAAGCCTCTATGTTGAGAAGCAGGAGAGAAATGGTATTGAACAATATCGCATCTCTTGAAGCATCTCTTGAAGCAGCTTATGAAGATACTGATGAAGACGGTGAATACGATAGCGGTCGGGTTGCTGCTATAAGTTCCCGATTGTCAGTCGCTGAGGATGAGCTTTTGTCGTTGGAAGGGGAAATCAATTCAACCGATGGTGAAATAGAACAATCAAGTTCAGAACTTTCAAGAGTGCAGGAAGAAAAAGCAGCGACACTCTTTGAAATAAAAGAGCGTGCGATGAAAACATCTCAGAATATATCAAATGCAGCCGGAATGTATGGCAATTATGCAAGTGTTGGAGCGAATTTACAGAATTCTTTTCAGAACAGTTTAAATTCGCTTTCTCACGCTGCAAGCATACTTGGAGGTTCGGTTGCCGGTGCCGGAGGTGCTTCTAAGGGAAGAGGTTCATCATCAAAAAGCGGAATAGGGGGTAAATCGGTTTCAGCAGTACAACACAGTCCGATTGCAGCGTTTACAAGCGGTACAAGTGGTGGCAGCGACAACCATGATTTTTCATCTGCAAAATATTCGCCATCTTCTTCAAGGGGAGCAACTTCAAGCACTGTACAAGCCTTTACTTCAACAAGCAGTAATAGTGGTCGGTCGTCTGTATCAAGTGCGTTTTCAGGTAACAGCGGCAAATCTTCTTCGAGGGGAGCAACTGCAAGCACTGTACAAGCCTTTACTTTGACAGGCAGTAATAGTGGTCGGTCGTCTGTATCAAATGCGTTTTCAGGTAACAGCGGTAAATCTTCTTCAATAGGAGCAACTTCAAGCACTGTGCAAGCCTTTACTTCAACAAGCCGTGACAGCAATAGGTCGTCTGTGAATTATAATAGTCAAAAGTCCGGTGATAGTATAAGTAACCGTTCTTCCGGAAAATCATCATTAAATATTTCTCCTGCGGAAGCATTATCAATGTATATGAATATGCATAATTACGGGAAAGAAGATTATAAAATATATTCCAAGGATCCTGAATGGAAAAAACTGCACGACGCTGTCTATCAGGGTACTAAAAGTAAGGAGGCTGCTCATACCAAAGCATACAATGATTATAATTACTGGTCTGATAATGGAGGAATGGATTTAGCTTATACAGACCTGAGCCATAATAATTCATCTTATAATGTCAATGTGCCTGCAAAT
Source organism: Acutalibacteraceae bacterium (assembly GCA_051894195.1). Taxonomy (GTDB): domain Bacteria; phylum Bacillota; class Clostridia; order Oscillospirales; family Acutalibacteraceae; genus UBA1213. Next base: position 3,198 of record JBJFIB010000073.1, on the reverse strand, counting down.
AATATTTTCGGAATACTTGATTCAAATTCGGAGGGCTTTTGGGCTCATAAATCCAATTCAAAAGAAGATTATATTTATATGGCAAAGCAAATACCTATTGTACGATGCTATTTACAAAATGGTAAATCAGTTACTGATGTTATATCAATGGGTGGTATTGTCGGGGCATGTGCAGCTAATTATTTTCAAAATCCTGTACAGGTGATGAAATATGGCAGTGCTTATATTCATTGTAATGATGGCAGACATCGTACAGTGGCAGCTCAGCTTGCGGGTGTGGAAATACCCGTAAGCGTTGTTCAGGAGTATCATTACAAGGGTAATCTTTCTCAGACGAGCAGCAATATCAATGTAATAAATTCAGATTCTATGCATAAAAGAACACCAAGCGAAACAGAGAATTTTACCGAAAACCTTGTATCAGGAAAAGGTTATATAAATGGTAATAAATTTGCTTTTAAAAAAATTCAAGTTGAAAATAAATCAGTATTATGTAAACATCCGGGCAATCAGAAGGGAGATCAAAAGCCGGATAAATATAAGTTTGATGAAGAAAAGAAAACACTGTATATTATTGAGGATAAAAATTATGGCATAGAAAAAAATATTGATAATTTAATCAATAATATTGTAAAACAGTCAAAAAACAGAATTGATAATTGTTTCGATGTATATGTACCAAAAAATGTATTAAATAATGTCAGTGATTCATATGTTAAAAAAATGAATATAACTTTTTCGATTGATGTTAAGGGACATTATTTTCATCAGGATGGCACACCTGTTAAAATTTCAGAATTAAATAAAATAAAAGAAAAAGTTTTAGAAAAGCTTTCAAAACAAGTTGATAATGAAATATTACATAATGTTAATATAAGAATTGGTGTTTTGTTTGATTCATTAACAAATAAAATGTTGGATATTGAGTGATTCATAACATTACTGATAAAAACTTGTTGGCGAATGGTTGGTTAAAGCAGTTTTTTAAAACTATTGATGAAAGTCCGGTGAATACCGGACTTTTGTATTCTCTCGATTTTTCGGCGGTCATACATAATTTGATGTAGTTTTGTGATGATAATACGACTGCTAAAAACACGATAATAAATTAGTGTAATTTCAACAAAAGTTTTTATATGCTGTATTGTTGAAATGGGATATTGTATGTAATATAATATATATAAGCAGTTTATAATGTGCGGAAAATGATTTATAAGTCAGGGAGGTACAAAATGAAAACGATAAGCAAATATATTGTAACTTTTATTTTGGTCTTTGCAGTAATGATTTCTTGTTTGATGATAAATACAGTATCAGCATACACAGAACCCGTTGTTCCGTGTGCAGCAGATAATCTTAACAGCAACTCAATACATAAATCTTATCTTACTGCTGTTGACGGTGGCTATATGAGGGTATTTTATAACAATCAAAATATCGGAATAGAGTATTATGACAACAATCTCGATATTATAAGCAAAAAGACTATACCGTCTGAACTGGAATACTGGGGCGGATTTTATAAAGGTGCTGACGCTTATTATCTTGTAGAAGGCTGTCCTAATACAGCAGAAGATGACTCTGCCGAAGTTATACGGGTTATAAAATATGATACTGACTGGAAAAGACTTGGTGCTGCAAAAATAACAGGCAACACGAATATTTTTGGAGGAGTAGTGCGGTATCCGTTTGACCACGGCTGTGTAGAATTTGCTGAAAACAACGGAATGTTATATATTGTTACAGGTCACGAGGGATATGTTGACCCGATGTATAATCAGGGACATCAGGGATATCTTATGATAGCTGTTGACGAATCATCAATGACCGGAAAAATCATAGACGCTGATTTGTGGCACTCGTTTGCACAATACATAGACAATGACAGTTCCGGATATTATATTCTTCAACAAAGTGAGGGTTCAAGATGTACTGTCCTTTCAAAATACAGCATAGACGGTTATAACTGCACTCAAACAAAAACTGCTCATACTTTTGAATATGGTGGAGTTCAGACTTCTGCATGGGCAATTCCTTGTTATGCAAGCGTAGATGGTATGGCACTTTCCACAGACAATGTTCTGTGCTTAGGAACATCTATTGATCAGTCGGTTTATGATAATGTAACTTCTGAAACCCCTCATAATATATATTTTACGGTAACGCCGAAGTCTGATATTTCGGCTGATTCAACAACTGTAAAGTGGCTGACGAACTTTACAGGAGAAGGAAAGTGTTTTACAGGGGCAAAAATTACAAAGATAAACGACAATCGTTTTATGATTTCATGGGCAGAATATACTCCAACTGATGAAACACCTGTAGCAACAGACGCAAATGATTGTCTGACCGCATATAATCTGCATTATTTATTCATTGATGGAAACGGTAATGTAATCAGCAGGGAATTTACTGAAAATGCGGCAATCTCGGATTGTCAGCCAACAGTAAACGGCTCGGATATTGTTTTCTATTCGTCAACTGCAAATACAGTGGATTTTTATACTATTAACTCTGCTACGGGAGCTTTCAGCAAAAAAGTATATCGTCCTGCCGGAGAAAATGCCGTGTGGGAAATATCAGACGGAACATTAACAGTATCCGGAAAAGGAAGAATGTCTGTTGATTTAAAATGTAATCCGGTTTATCCTATATCTTCTATCGAAACCAGTTTCAGCTACTACAACAGTACAAACGCATGGGCACCTGTAAGAGATAAAGTTACAAATATTGTTGTAAACACAGGTATCACAAGCATTGACGATAACAGTTTCAACTATTTTACAAATCTTACTGAGGTTTCACTCAATTCAGGATTAAATTCTATCGGCAAAGAGGCGTTTGCCTTTAACAATGCTTTAAGAAAAATAACCATTCCTGAAACTGTTACATCTATTGGCGAGGATGTTTTATGGACAGGGTATTATTGGGTATCTGACGATTCACATGTAGTAAGAGCAACAATATATGCATATGAGGATACTGTTGCGGCTGATTATGCCAAACAAAATAATATAAAATCCGTTTTGACTGCTTTGCCGCTTACAAACAGCTCAACACTCAGCAAAACAACAATAAATTATGGTGATTCAATAACAATTAAAGGAGAGGCAAAGGGAGGAACATCGCCGTATCAGTATTCGTTCCTTTGCAAACATTCAACAGCAACTTCATGGACAACGCTTACATCATACGGCA
>JBJFIB010000072.1:0-14853 GCA_051894195.1 Acutalibacteraceae bacterium | reverse complement strand
ATACTTGCCTGCTTGTTAAGGGTGCAAGGCAAATTGGCAAAACATTTATAATTGACCTGTTCGGCAGAGAAAATTACCAAAGCTATATCTATATCAACTTTATTGAAATGCCACAGACAAAAGATATCTTTAACGGTGAGCTTTCTGCTGACGAAATCTATAAACGATTGACACTTGTTATGCCTGATGTTGTCTATATAGAAAATGATACACTGATATTTCTGGACGAGATACAGGAATGTCCAAATGCAAGAACGGCTCTGAAATTTCTTGCACTTGACGGAAGATTTGATGTTATAGCATCAGGTTCTTTGCTTGGTATCAGTTATAAAGAAGTTTCTTCTATTCCTGTCGGTTATGAAGAACCTGTAGAAATGTATTCACTGGACTTTGAGGAATTTTTATGGGCGGTGGGTTATGATGAAGAAAAGATTTCTGTACTAAGGGAATATTTTGACAAAAAAGAAACAGTTCCCGAATCCGTACACAATAAAATGATGTCATTGCTGCGGGAATATATTACAATCGGTGGTATGCCTGCGGTAGTCAACAGATTTATTGAAACACAGCATTTTGGTGAAGTACAAACCATACAACAGATGATACTTGACAGTTACTTTGATGATATTTCAAAATACGCTTCAAATACGGAAAAACCAAAAGTCAAGAATGCTTATCTTTCTATACCGAAACAGCTTGCTAAAGAGAATAAGAAATTTCAATTTTCTGTGGTTGAGAAAAAAGCAACCGCCAGAAAATATGAAAACAGCGTTGAATGGCTGAGGAATGCAAGTCTTGTCAGAATGTGTTATAATGTCTCCACACCGGATTTTCCTCTGACGGCTTATGAAAAAGATAACCAGTACAAGCTCTACACATCAGATATTGGTTTGTTGGTAGCAATGTATGGCTTTGACATGAAAAAAGCTGTTATTGACAACACACTTAAAGGCAATGTAAAAGGTGGCATTTACGAAAATCTCATTCTGGATATGATGAGTAAGAGAGGTTATAAGCTCAATTATTACCGTACCGATAACGGCTCAACAGAGATCGAGTTTCTTATGACTAAGGATGCACAAGTGATACCGATTGAAGTGAAAGCCGGCAACGGATCAACAATTTCTCTCAATACGCTTCTTGAAAAGGAAGATATACCATATGGCTACAAGCTGATTTCAGGAGATGTGGGCGTCAACGGCAAGAAAATTGTTTTGCCTCTTTATATGGTAATGTTTATTTAATATATATAATATATATAAAACCATATTTTATCTATATAAAACCATATTATATATATTTTTGATATAAAAACAGCATAAGAGAAAGAAAGCTCATTTTTCTTTTTCCTATGCTGTTTTTTTGTATTTTAGAATTTTTTATCAGAACAGGGAGTTCATCCAGTTGCTGAATAGTCTACCAAGATAAGCAATCATTTTTCATTCTGACTTTTGTGTTTTTCTGTATTCATCATATCATACTGACTATGACAAGTCATCTTTTCATTCCGCACTGTATTTTATATTCTCTTAAATATTTGAAAGGAAATGGTATAACAGTGTATTGACCGTTACGCACAAAATCCACCGCAAGCATAGGAAGTAAACCTTCAAATTCAATCGTGTCGTTATCACATGAGATAACCTTTCTTATACAGCAAGCATTAGGATATGAGCGGTTTTTACTTTTTGCACCAACATAATATAAGGTAGATGAGCCATAGTCATAATCCTGTTCCTGATACTCATACTTAATATCCATTAAGTTTCTTATCTGATACACAGATTCAAACTCTTCTTTACGCATTTCTCCGTCAATCCATATTCCGTATTCCTTATGCAAAAACCTGTTGAATAAAGATGAAGCACCTTTTTTCATATTCAATAGATTTTTTATTTGTTTCTTTGTTATAATTTCGGGCTCATCGGATAGTTTACACTTCCATTCAGATACTTCCACAGAATACTTGGGATTGTTTGCTTCAAAATCATCAATCGCTTTAAGGAGAACCTGCTTGCTGACTTTTTCTTTTATATTCGTTTCTTTCAGAGCCTTTTTAATCTCAGATGTATTTGGTATTGTTTTTTCCGGTGTCAGAATTATTGCGTGGATATTATCAATATCAGTATAAAACAATCCCTCAACATGATGGTTTTTTCCATAGCCTTTTTCTGCTACAAGGTCATATTTACAGCATATTTCTTCCCATTCATCACTCATTTTCGAACTTTTATCGCAGAAATTATCAAAATTCAGTCTTCCGTTTTCGTCAATCTGTAAACGGTAATAATTGTGGTAATATACTTCTTTGCCTGAAACATCTTCTTTTTCTTTTATATTTTCCCTTATAACAAATGACCATGTTTTTCCTGATGAAATTCTGTTCCAGTCAAAAATGGATATGGTCCTGTCTCTTACATCACCTTTAATAATCAATTCCTGCAATATCTTTTTTATATCGGGAGAAGCACCCTTTGAGTTTGTAAAGTGATCTGCCTCCTCTGCAATATGCTGAACAATATATCCTTTCAAGTCATCATAATGAGCGTCTGCAATCTTTTCTGCATGATAATAATCTTCATGGTGAATAATCCTTATGTTATACGCTTGTTCAGATAATCTCCCAACAGACGCCTCTACTCCATAATATTGCTGTAACTCATTTTTTAATTTTTCGACCATATCTTTGGATTTTTCCGTGTCATTCTCATCTACAATTACAATCCCCCTTTTTCTTATCATTTCTCCGTAATCCCGGTTAGATATTCCCTTCTTTTCCGGATTAGAAATTGCATATGTCTTTGCGTCTTTTCGTTCTGTTATTTCAATCGTAAGATATTTTGAAAGCTTTTCTCTGACATCACTCAAAAATTGCTCCATTATGCCCATTTTGCATTTTTTAAAGCTGTCATAGCTTCCTATGTTTAAATTGTCCACAGTAAAACGACTATGTTTCAACGAACCCTCTTTGTATGTAGTAATATTTTTGTCCGTGCTAAGCTTTTTGCGAAATTCACCTGTCTTAGGATCAATCACATACAAAGTACCGTTCTCGTCCGTTGTGCGTCTGAATGTTTTGTGTTCAAAATTGAGATACATTCCGGGATCAATAACGACTTTCAGAAACCTTATAAAAATTATTTCTCCGGTTTTCTCATCTTTATATTTCCATTCAGGTTCGTGGTAGAACAGCTTTCCGGTAAGGTTATTATACATAAAATCTTTATGTGTCGGTGTTTTTATAGAGTTTATCAGTAATTGAGCTAACAACCTGTTCTCATAGTAAAAATTACTCTTACACTGCTCGCTGTTCAAAATATCCATTTTTTGTATTTTTACATCATTGTATTTCTGCATAATACTTTTCTTGAAATTTTGCTCTGTTACCTCTCCTTTTCGGAAAAGTACAAACGCTTTTGCACCAAACGACCATTGAACAGCCAACGCTTTGAAATCGTAAAGCGGTGAATCAAGTATATCGTACTTATAGTAATCTTTCTTTGACTTTTCAACCAGAAAAACATCAAAATCCTCGTCAATATTTTTCATATTATAGGTTATTTTAATTTTATTTGTCCTCATTTTCAAAATCCTCCCTAAGAATCATATTCAGGCAATCATAACAAACTGTTCCGTCTTTTCTTATAAGCATAGGTATCTCAATTACTCGTTTATCTGCAATGGCACTCGGTTTATAATTGCTATCAGACACGATATTGATGATGTACACTCGTTTTGCAGCAATAGAATCCATCTTTCGCAGTATTTCTTTGATAGTTTCATCTCTGTCCTGTACATAGTTAAACTTCCAGTTTTTGAAATCCACATATACATCATCGGATAACCTGTAATCAAAAAACTCGAAATATTCAGGTTCTGTTATAGGTTGCAGTTCAATGCCAAGCTCTTGCTCTAATATAAACTTACCTGCTACTTCTCCTAATGCCCCTTTATAAATATTATGAAACAAAACAGGACTCATAAGATATTCGTTCTCGTCAAAGTGAGTTGCATAGCCGTTATTTTTAAAATATGCTCTCATACCGGGGTAGTTCAGTATATCAGGCAATCCGGATTCTTTTTCACTCATTTCATAAACAGCCACTTCATCAGTATCACCTTTATTTTTTGCCCTGTCACTGTTTCTGAATGCAAGCTTATCATTTCCGAAATCAATAACCACATTACTGAAATCGGAATATTGTGAATACAGATATTGATTTTGCCTGATACCACTCGTAATATAAAACTTTCTGATGTACGGATTATTTTCATATTCAGCTATATTTGCCGTCGGATACATCAGGCAAACTTCTCTTAATCTTCTCCATACCTCCATACTTACATCAGTCCAGTTTTTTGACAATATTCGTTTGATATTCCAAAGTCCCTGTGAAGAAATTTTCTCTGCCTTATTCAAAACAGTATTTTCTTCCGGAGGATAGATTTTTCCTAACTCAGAACTCATAGAAACAATCTTCTGCATTTCCGGCGGCAATATGCGTTTTTCCAATTCTCCGACATACAATTTTTCCAATAACTCAGAATCAGCAAAAATATATATATCAGAGTTTTTAGAATAGGTTCTGCACATACGGCCGACTGCCTGCAAAACCATACGGCTGGCCTGTAAAACAACACTTCTCGTTTTGTATAGCTTATTGTATTGATACTGTTTATTTCCGGAGTATGAACGAAAGGCAAGTTTTATGGTCTGATCTTTTTCAGAATAGTTTATTTCGCCATTTTCATATAATTCTTCAATCTGAAAAATCATTTTCAGTAAATCATCGGATAAAATTCTCTTTTCCTGATAAGTATTTACCGTCATATTTGTTATGTTTGCAAGATACAGTGCGTCAAAGTCCTTATATAAATACCTTTGGTCTTTGTCATCAAAATTTCCAAGAAAAACTACATTACTGTCTTTCGGAATCTTATACTGTAAATTCTGTCCGGCACCGATAGTCTGATACGACGACATAACAAATATTTTTTCGCCGTTTGCAAGATGATCTTCCAGTATTTTCTTATTGTCGTCAAAATTGTCGCCTGTAAGGAAAAACAAAGAACTTTCCGGCTTTTGTTCGGCAGCCATTTTTGAGAGTTCAAACAACTTTTCCAGAGTTTCCTCGTTCATTTCCGGATTGTTCTTTTTTGGCAACGCCATTCCAAGATACAGCATAGACTGAATATTCTCCGTCTTATTAAAAGCACACATCGCTTTTAATATATTACAGTATCTTTTAATCTGATAGTCTGTATCCGTAATATTCTTAATATGATTAACAGCATATCTTGCCAGTTCAGAATCCATAAACGCTTTACAGTATTCCTCTGCATCTGCTCCCTGTAAATCACTATGCATTATTTCCCCGTGAATATTTATTGAACCGTCGTAATAAGGCTTCCATTTTTCTTCCAAAGCATTCTTTGTTTTTCCTTTAAGCTCCTCAGGTGTAGAATGAAAATTATTTCCCAGTTGTTCTTTAAGATAGTTAATGTCATAATTGCCGACAACGGTATTTATTTCTGCTGTGGCCGATACACCAAAAACCGTAGCAATACCCGAAAGATACAAAATTATCTTTTCAGGTGTATCAAACACTTTAACATAATTCAGGTCGGTATTATCATGATGGGAATCATCGTCCTCAAAAGAATAATATTCTATGCCGTCCTGATAAAATGTTCCGCTTTCAAAAATCCAACCATGCTTATTTCTGACAATACGACAGGTTTCACCCATAAGTAATCTGCATTGTCTGTCATTCAGTTCCAGCTTTCTTAACAGCGAACTTATTGCGTTTTCTTCATTCATTTCATCAGCTGTACTGCTGCGGGTACTGTTTACAATTTGCATATAGCATTTTGCCCACTTAATAACAAACATTCTGAAATGATTCAAAAAACGGTTTATCTCTCTCAACAGGCCATATAAACTTAAATCATTTTCTTTATCCTGATGTTTATTAAAATCGTCTTTACTCTCAAAAAACACATCTACTCTATTATCGGTTTCATTCAATGCCGCTCTTACATAATTTTTCCCCTCTTGCAAAACAGTATGAAATGCACCATCATTAAACAAAAAGTTTTGCTTATGATCTACCGAGTCTTCTTTAACCTTTATACTTAGATTTATACTATATTTATGTGAAATATCTGACAATTCATTAACCAAAAATTCAAATTTATTACTGCTTTCGGACTTATCCATTTGTTCTATTGCTTTTGTCATATCCGACGAGAAATTTTTCAGGTTGAGTGTTCTGCATATCTGTCGGAACAGCTGAACATAATCTTCCTGCATTTGCAGTGACTTTTCAATAATTTCATTTTGAATTGTATCCTTTGTAGCGTCAAATTCATCAATAAATATTATTGCATCTTTTAACAAATCGGAATTCAAAAACTCATAACTCGAATCAACAATTACAGAATTCCTCTTCATAAATTTGCTTATGCTCATCAACAGGATTTTGTGGTCATCTGTAAACACAGCAGGATACAGCTTTCCAATCCATTGATATTTTTTATTATTTTTGACAGCATTTTTTCTCTGGATTTTGTCAGAAAAATGCTTTTTTAACTTCTTTTTGATTTCATATCTGAATTGCTTTTCACATTCTGTTATTTTCTTTGTCAGCTCCTGTACATATTCTTTATACATATTTTTCTTTTTTGCTGAACGATAAAGTAGTACATTATGACACAGTTGTTTATATGTTTCTGTCTGCATATCGTCAGGAACATCTACACTGTCAATTTTTTCTACAACTTCATCAAAATTAGAGCGTATTCTCAATACATCACTATTATACAGTTCATCATTATTATAAGCTGACTTTAACGCTTTTTCGGGGAGATTTTTATTTAAGGTTGTCAGGTATATAATCTTCCTGTTATCATCAGTTGTATTTAAATATTCCTGCATAGCATGAACAATATCATAGCTTTTACCTGTTCCGGTTGGGAATTCGCACATATACAATCCATGTTTCTTTTGTTGCATTACATTCAATAAATAATCTTTCAAATAATCACCCATATTTTTACCTTCCTCCTATTCGCCATATAATCATTTATTTTTGAAAATATTTATATTTTATTCTACCATATTAAATGTACAATTTTTTACCCTATAACAGCCATATTCGGAATTTTTTTCATAAATTACTATAAAAATATTATATGTATAAAACCCCGATAAAATATACACAATGCATTTTATTATATATAAAATACAATTAAATATATACTAAATAAAGAAACAGAAAATTTGTTCAATCGTTTCTGGTTCAGAAAAAATACCGCACTGTCAGCAATTTGTCAAGAGTAATAAATACTAATATCAGAAAAACATTTCGGAAGTAAAATACTCTGCATAAGGCAACTATACTTAACAACAGTATTTTTGGATTCGCACCGCATTTTTGCCAGTTTTTGTTAAAATATCGAAGAATATTAAAAATTTATTTACTTTTCATCCATAATTTAAATTGAAATAAATAAAAATATATGATAAAATAGATTTACAGTTGTATAAATCTGCTAATGCAACTCACCCCCACACGGGGACGGAAACGGGTGCAGAATCGAACACGAATGTGCTGTTGAATAATGCAACTCACCCCTACACGGGGACGGAAACCCGTAATCAACTCCGAGTTGTTCAAGGTCTGTAAATGCAACTCACCCCCTCACGGGGACGGAAACTTGCCCCGACTATGTTCGTAACATCAGCAATAATTTAATGCAACTTACCCCCTCATGGGGACGGAAACAATGAAATTGGAGCAAAGAAGTCATATCCTGCACAATGCAACTCACCCCTCATGGGGACGGAAACTGCATTGCCACACCACATCCACGCCTCACTTTAGAATGCAACTCACCCCCTCACGGGGGACGGAAACCGACGCACTTATTTTTTTATGTAGTTTTTTGCCAACTCAATGCAACTCACCCCCACACGGGGACGGAAACTTTATTTCTGCTCGTACAGCTTTAAAAATTTGCGACACAACTCACCCCCACACGGGGACGGAAACCCTCTGTTACTTCAAATCCTCTGCTCTTAATTTAATGCAACTCACCCCCTCACGGGGACGGAAAATGCCCAGTAAATCCATCTTTTGTAGTATAAATCTTTAATGCAACTTATCCCCTCACGGGGACGGAAACTTCAAGTATTTCCATTTCCTCACAGCCCACTCTGTCAATGCAACTCACCCCCTCATGGGGACGGAAACCGACGCACTTATTTTTTTATGTAGTTTTTTGCTAACTCAATGCAACTCACCCCCTCACGGGGACGGAAAATGCCGACTCACAACTATGAGTCGGCATTTTTTATAAAATAAAATAATTTTTTAAAACTTCTTGACTAATTTTATAATATATTGTAGAATATCATTGTGAACATTTTACAAAATATGTAGAATTATACATAAACGAGGTATAACTTTGCTTACAAGAATAAAATTCAGTCTGTCAGCTGAAAATGATATTCAGCTTCATACAAATATGTCATCACTCTTTCATGGATATATAATGCAGAATATTTCATACGAATATGCTGAAAAAATGCACATTTCCGAACTAAGACCGTTTTCTCAGTCAGTTGTTCGTGAAGGCAACAGCTTTTATTGGTATATTTCAACCCTCAATGATGAGGCATATACAAACATTTCTGAAAAAATACTCTCAAAAGACAAAATCCGTCTTGACAACAAAGACAAAGAAATCAATATTGAACCCGTTGAAACGGTACAGACAACTTTTGAACAGATTTTTGAAGAAAACTATTTCGGCAATTCACCACAGCGAACCGTAAAGCTTGATTTCCTGACACCTACTGCTTTTAAAAGCAACGGCAGATATGTATATATGCCGGATTCAAACCTTATACTTATGGGACTTATCAAGAAATTTGACTGCTTTTCTGAGTTATCCAAAGTGAATGATGAACAGTTAATAAATGAAATTTATGAAAAAATATACATAAATAGTTTTAAAATTTCAAGCAGATATTTTTCTGTTGAAAGTCAGAAAATTCCGGGCTGGTGCGGTACGGTTTCATTGCGTGTATGCGGTTCTGATACTCTTGCATGCTTTGTCAATATGCTTTCAGATTTTGCTGAATTTTCAGGTGTAGGAATAAAAGTCGCACTCGGAATGGGTCAGACAAGACACATAGAAAAGAGGTGTTGTCAGTGAACGAAAAGCAAGTCGAACTTATCGTAGGCAGTCTTTTGCACGACTATGGCAAACTTCTGTACAGATACAACGACGGTCGTAGCCACAGCCAGTCAGGCTATGAACATCTAAAAACACTCGGTGTTTTTGAAAAAAATAAAAACATTCTTAACTGTGTAAGGTATCACCACGCAAAAAAGATGCCTGTTTCCAGATTAGAAAACGACGACATTTGTTTTATAACATATATTGCGGATAATATTGCGTCAGCTGAAAGACGCAAAAAAGATGACGCTGAATCAGGATTTTCAAGGCAACTTCAATTTGAATCGGTTTTTAATATCCTTAACGGCAATAATCAGAACTATGTCTATAAGATTTATGAAGAAAACGAAACAGAAAGACAAGGTCAGCTGAAAGAAAAGCCGCTTTATCCGACAAATCCCGAAAACGCCCCAACATTGAATGACAGCTTTTACGCAAGAATAATTGATGATATAGATGACGCACTCAGAGTATTGGAACTGTCAGAGGACTTTGTAAACTCGTTGCTTTCAGTTCTGAAATTCAATTTGTCGTTTATTCCGTCATCAACACAGAAAAACGAGCGTGTTGATATTTCACTCTATGACCATTCAAAGCTTACCGCAGCTTTTGCGTCAGCTATTGAACAGTATCTTGACGAACAGAATATCACAGACTACAAAACGGAACTTTTTTCTCACGCAAAAAACTTTTACAACAAAAAGGCATTTCTGATTTTCAGTCTTGATTTTAGCGGAATACAAAAATTCATCTATGACATCAGTAGTAAAACCGCATTAAAAGGACTAAGAGCAAGGTCTTTTTATTTGGAAATTCTTATGCAATTTTTCGTTGACGAACTTTTGTCACGCCTTAATCTTTCACGGGCAAATATCATTTACACAGGCGGCGGTCATACATATCTTGTTTTGCCAAACACCAAAACAGCAAAACAGGTTGCAATGCAAACCGTTGACGAACTCAATCAGTGGCTTATTGATAATTTTGACAACTCACTTTATGCTGTACCGGCTTATAGTGAATGTTCATCGAACGACCTCAAAAACGAGCCTGACGGTAGTTACAGAAAAATTTTTGAGAACATTAACAAAATGACAAACGACTGCAAAGTCCATAAATATACTTCCGAACAGATCCGCCGTCTTAACAAACCGAAAAAAAACGACCACAGCCGTGAATGTGTTATCTGTCACAGAATGGGCAATCTTAATGAAGAAAATCAATGCGATATTTGCAGCAGTCTTATTCGTCTTTCAGATATGATACTCGATAAGGAAAGCCTTTTTGTTATTGTAAACGAAAGCTACCCAAAAACCAAAATTAAACTTCCTTTCGGTTATTATCTGACTGCTGAAAATCCACAAAACCTGCTTGAAATTATAAATGAAGACTGTTATATACGCAGCTATTCCAAAAATAAAGCCTATACAGGAAAAAGCGTTTCAACATCACTCTTTGTCGGAAACTATGCCGGAGGCAAAACTTTTGAAGAACTGGTAAACAATTCAAACGGCATAAAAAGACTCGGTGTTATCCGTGCAGATGTTGATAATTTGGCACAGAAGTTTGAATCGGGATTTTCAGAAACAGGCGGAGGAAACTATGAAACAATCTCACGAACCTCTGTTTTTTCAAGAAGAGTGGCGGAATTCTTTAATTATCATATAAATTATCTTCTTAGCAACGGTGAATATCAACTCTTGGAAAATCACAGTAAAGAACGAAATGCAACCGTTGTATATTCAGGCGGTGACGACCTATTTATTGTCGGTAGCTGGGACGATATAATATGTTTTGCTGTTGACCTTTACAATTCGATTAAAAAATATACCCAAAATACACTTACGCTTTCGGCAGGCATAGGAATTTACCACAGCAAGTACCCTATTTATTCTTTTGCTTCCGAAACGGAAGAGCTTGAAGAATACAGCAAGAAAAGCAAAAATACAATTACTTTGTTTGACAAAGAAAACTCTTATTCATGGGACAAGTTTATAAACAATGTTCTTGGCGAAAAATTAACTGCATTAAAGCAATTTATCGACAACAACAGTTCTCACGGAAAGGCACTTCTTTACAATATGCTTAACCTTATACATGGCAAAGAAAAAAACGGATTAAATATTGCAAGATTTGCTTATCTGCTGTCAAGAATTGAACCTAAAACATCAAATAATGAGCAAAAAGAAAAATATAAATCATTTAAAGAGGTTATGTATAGTTGGATAAATGACAAAGACGACTGTCATCAGCTTATGACCGCAATTTATATTTATTTATACATGACCAGAGAGGGTGAATAAAAATGTATAATCCGCAAACACGAAAAAACGGCTATCAAAATCAGCCTTTACAATCAAACACTCCGCCGAAAGAAGTAAAACCACTGGACGATTTAACCTGTGTACCAGAGGCGGAAGCAATCATAAAGAATATTTCTTACGGTAAAAATCGTATCACTACATCTCAGATAAGGATTATTTTATCCTTAATAAACGAACTTTATGACATGATAAGGCTTGACACATCAGAAAAACTCAGCACCGCCGTACAAAGCCATATTCAATACATAAAGATGAAAATCATTTATCAGGCAGGACGGAATAACGCTGTAAAAGATTTTGAAAAGCTGTCAAATCTTACATACCATCTTGACCATGTTGATGGCAGTCGTGAAAATCTTTTGTGTTTGTGTCACTATATGGAGGCACTTGTCGCTTACCATAAGTACTATATAGGAGGATAAAAAATGTTTGCTAAAATTCTTATACATGGCACATTAGAGGTTGTTACCGGTATGCACATAGGTGCAGGCGGTGACTATGCCGCAATCGGAACGGCTGACTCACTCGTTGTCAGAGATGTTATTACAAATCTGCCTATGATACCGGGAAGTACATTAAAGGGCAAACTGCGTTCGCTTATCGTAAAGGAATACTGTCCTGAATCAACAAAACCGGAGGCTGACAGCAATATTATAAAAAGAATGTTCGGCGGCGATTTTAATTCCGGAAGTATCAAAAAAACCGGAAGATTTATTTTTTCGGATTCTGTACTCTCAAATTTTGATGACTTAAAAAAGAAAAGCATAGAAAGTCCTACTGAGGTTAAATTTGAAAACTCAATAGTAAGGCTTACCGGTGTTGCAAATCCCCGACAGATTGAAAGAGTAATACGAGGTTCAAAATTTGATATAAACATAACTTATGAACTTGAAAACGGCTGCACAGAAAATGAAGCAAAAGATGATTTCCGAATTCTTGCTGACGGACTTCGTTTCCTTACATACGATTATCTCGGCGGAAGCGGCACAAGAGGCTATGGTAAAGTTAAATTTGAAAACATTGTTGCCAAAACTGTTGTCGGAGAATGTGACTTTGAAGATAGCTTGAACAGTATATTTGAGGATTTTAAAAATGAATGAATATATCATAAAACTCAAATTTACAACACCTGTACATTTCGGAAACGGAAGACTTGCAACATCTGAAAACTTTATATATGCTGATACTTTGTTTTCAGCTTTTTACAAAGAGGCAATAAAAATTAACGGTGAACATTACGCTGAGTAGTTAAGGACAGCTGCTGAAAACGGGAGCTTAAAAATTTCGGATTTAATGCCGTTTTACAAACAGACATTTTTCATACCAAAACCTATCGTAACACCTGACTATGACAGCCAAAACGACTCTGCCCTGAAAAAGAAATTCAGGAAACTTAAATTCCTGCCAATAGACGATCTGACAGCATATTTAAGCGGAAACTATAATCCGGATAATGCGTTGTCAATGCTGGACGCTCTCGGAAAATATTCTGTCCGTACAAATGTAAAAATCAATTCTTACGGTGACAATACCCCTTTTAATGTCGGCACTTTTACTTTTAATGAAGATTCGGGACTGTACTTTGTCGTTCAGTGCGAAAGTGTACCTGATGATATTATGTTTGATGTTATTGACAGTATTCAATATACAGGTATAGGTGGAGAATTGTCGTCAGGCTTTGGAAAATTTAAACACGAATATATAAACATATCTTCCGATAAAAATATTTCAGAAAGTTTTTCTGACAGACTGCACGGCAAATATAAAAGATATATAAGTTTATCCGTTTCTCTTCCGTCCGATAACGATCTTGACAATGCTATGGTAAATGCCAGCTATGAACTAATAAAGCGTTCGGGTTATGTTTCATCAGATACCTATTCTGACAAACCGCTCAGAAAAAATAATCTCTACTGTTTTAAGTCAGGTTCTGTGTTTGAAAATAAATTTGACGGAATAATTGCTGATGTTTCCGATAATGGCAAACATCCCGTTTATAAATATGCAAAACCGCTATGGTTCGGTATAGATTGAGGAGGATAACAATGGACAGATTTTTAAATTATAAATTAACTGTTGAAACATTAGGTCCACTGTTTATCGGTTCTGACGAAAACAAAAATATAGCAAAAAGTGAATATGTTATTATCGGAAACAAGCTATATGTTTTTGATACGAAAAAGATGTTTAACGGTCTTATTAAATATCATCTTGATAAAGAATATACTCAGTATGTTCTGCAATATAAGTATTTTAATTTAGAGTCATTTCTTATAAATAAACAAATATCACCCGATATATATAAACAATGGACAACCTATTCCCTCTTGCTGCCAAACAATGTTGAAATAAAAAGTAATATTTCAGCCTTTACAAAAGATGCATATTCACAGCCTTATGTACCCGGCAGCAGTGTAAAAGGTGCTATCAGAGGTGCTGTTCTTAATGCATTGCTTTTAAACGGAGAAAACCGGAATTTTGCCACAGAAACAGAAAAGACTTTGAAAATTCATCAATTTCCAAATGGAAAGCAAATATCAAGAAAAGATTATCTCTCCTCAGATTCAGCCAAAATCGAAAATGCAATGTTCAATACACTCGGTCGCAATAATAAAAAAATCAGCGATGCCGTAAACAGTATTTTTCAGGGACTTACAATCAGTGACAGTGAACCAATAAGCACAGATTGTCTTATTTTATGTCCGAAAATTGATATATTGCCAACAAAATTAAACTCCGCCAACCATCTAAATGTTGTCAGGGAATGTATCAAACCCGGCACACAAATTATATTTTCAGTTAATATTGACCGTAAATTTTTTCCTTATGACGCAAATCAGATTCTTGACTTTATAAGACAAAATTATTTGAATATTGAAAAGAAATATTTAAGTTCATTTCCGGCAACAGTAAATCCAAACGATAAATACAAAATATACTTGGGCGGTGGCTCGGGATTTGTTTCAAAAACCTGTATATATACGCTTTTTGATGAGAAAAACCGTGCCGTAAAAAATTCGGGTGAAATACTCGACCATGTACATTCAAAAAAAGGCAGTAAAAACAACAAAATCGGAAATCATATTTATGATTTTGATAAATACGGTGTTGCTCCACATACAAGAAAATCTACAACGATAAACGGAAAAAATTATGACTTTGGACTATGCAAGATTGGTTTTGAGCAAACTGATACAGCAAAATTCAAAGTTCAATAATTAAGTTATAAACTATAAATGAGCAAAAATAAAAATTTGCACAAAAAGAAAGACACTCAGACATT
>JBJFIB010000071.1:0-2961 GCA_051894195.1 Acutalibacteraceae bacterium | reverse complement strand
ATGTTTTATCTGAGATAATAGATAGAATCATTATTGACAACGAAATAAAATCTTCGCCAGAAGAAAAATCAAGACCGATAAATGAGCAGGTTCAACTAATCAGAAATAAGCGCAATGAAATTCTGTTGAAAATAAAGGAACATCAAATTGATACAGCGTATATAGCATTGGGGGAGAATTCCGACAGCTTAACATGCGCTGTGGAGAAATGGACGTGTTCAGACGAGTTCAGAAAAATGATTTCCGATTCTTAAAATAATTGTAAGCATTATTTTTATGGTTGTCAAATTGAAGTTAAAAAATAATAGATTTAAGGCAGAATAAACACTCTGCCTTTTCTTATGCCTGTTTTTCTTTTCTGTCAGGAAAAAGCGGAACCGGTTCCGCTTTTGTAAACATAGATAAATAATTAATTTATTAGGAGTGAGATATTAAAGTTGAAAATCCTAACCATTATGCTTGTTGTTCTTGTTTTTTACGATTTTATCTTTATGATAATATCGGCTCAGCGTGGACGCCTATTAACGGCAACTCTGATTTTGCTCTTACATACAGCGGCGACTTTGCAGAGCAGAGCGACGCTATTGACGGTGAGAATATCGCCAATGTAATCTTTACCATTGGCTGGTACACGGTGAATGAATAATGCTTAATTCGATTGCGTTATACAGGCTCGGGGGTGCCTTGTAACGCAATTTCGAATTTTGCGAAAGGAGAATAAAACTAATGTTAAAGTCAACAAAAAGCAGATTAATTTCATTTCTCTTGGTTGTTGCGTTAATGTTCAGCTTGTTATTTGCATCGGCAATTCCGGCTAACGCAGCTTCCGAGATTACCTTTCCCGGTGGTAGCGGTGAAAGTAAAGTAACTGCTACTATTGCACCGTCAATATTTAGTGCCACAGTACCGTATGTTCTACCGATAACAGTTGATGCAAATCAGAATGTCTCCACGGCAGATAATGCTCAGATTATCAACAACTCAAACGGTCCGATAAAAGTAGCTAACGCTGTACTTGAGACAAATGACGGTTGGGAACTTGTGGAAAACGGCACTGATTTTAAAACCGTTCCTGTTAACTCTAAGCAGTTCACAATGGAAATGCAAGCTTCCCCGATAGCAAAAACAGGTATTATCGATAAGACAATATTCAGCTCTATCAATGGTAACGATGCATTGGATATTAATTATAACGCTGACGTAGCAGTACAGGGTGAAGCTTTAAACGGTGTAAATATTGCTAATGTGGTATTTACCGTTGAGTGGGATAAGATTGAAGCTCCAACGATTCCAGAAAGCGGAGTATATACTAAAAGTGATGGCACAGTTCTTTTAGCGGGCAGTGCTTTCCCCGATACACCTGATACTGGCGATACTTATGAATATGGTGATTATATTTATAAGTATAATAAATATTGCAATTATAATAATCAATGGTATGTTAGTGCATCTCAAAATGGTTGGGGTGTAAAAGTTAAGAATCAAGAAAAATCTTCGTATGGCGAGGTTCTTTCTGCAATTGTTGGGAAGCCAGTAACAGTTATGACTTTTGCATTTAATAATTGCACCTCTTTAGCCACTGCCCCGACAATACCTGATAGTGTAAAAGTTATGAAAGGCACATTTTGGCGTTGCACATTTCTCACTACTGCTCCAGAAATACCTGACAGTGTAGAAGTTATGACCAGCACATTTTATGGTTGCACATCTCTCACCACTGCCCCAACAATACCTGACAGTGTAAAAGATATGGATCTCACATTTTATGGTTGCACATCTCTCACCACTGCCCCAACAATACCTGACAGTGTAAAAGATATGGATAGCACATTTTTCGATTGCACATCTCTCACTACTGCTCCAGAAATACCTGACAGTGTAGAAGTTATGACCAGCACATTTGGCGATTGCACATCTCTTACAGGCACAATAACAATAAATGCAAACCCAGCAGATTATGGCAGTTGTTTCTATAATGTTGATTTCGCTGCACAAAACCTTACTCTTGCAGGAAGTTCAACAATGTTAGCTACATTAGGTGCAACAGGTAAAAACTACATAGCTGCATAACTCAGAAGGCGGAGCTTAGCGGTTCCGCCTTTGGCTTTTATAAAACCGGAACCGGTTCCGCTTTTATGAAGCTCAACTGATGTATCAAAACAGAAACATCACACAGTTTATTGTCAAAAAAAGTGGAAATAATAGTAAATAAGTATTGATAAATTTCACAATATTCAGTATAATATAAGTGTAAGCAGAAGAAGATTTTTCCGAAGCTTATGGATATGGTACAGCATTAAAAAGAGAAACAGTCACGGCTGCACTTTTGTAGGATGAACGAAACAGATAATCGAAAAGAGGAGTTACTTATGTTGAAGAAAAAGAAAATGTTATTAATCGCAGTTCTCGCAGCCATGACAGTTACGTTGGCTGGTTGCGGAGGCAACAGCTCAGACACAAGCACACAGGTTCAGGCAACCGAGCAGGAAACCGAAAAGGTAACAACGATTGAAGAAGTTGCGGCAGACAAAGCCGGACTCAAGGTTGACGAAAAGGGCAATGTCACTGATAAGAACGGCAAGAAGGTATCGGTCAAGGACGGCAAGGTAACCGTTGAGGTTGACGGCAAGAAAATCACCGTTGACACCGAGGATATAAAGCCTGTGTCCAATAAAACAAGCACAACATCAAAGAGCAGCAGCTCATCGACAGCATCGTCAAAGCCGGCAAGCTCTGATACTTCGAGCAAGACAACAAGCTCAAGCAATACAACCTCGTCCAAACCGACCAATTCCAACACATCGAGCAACACGACCTCGTCAAAGCAGGAAGCTTCAAAACCGACAACCTCAACCCCGACAGAAAGCAAAACTTGGCACGAGGCTGTGTATGAGTACACCGAGGTGTGGGTAGTTGACAAGGCGGCTTATACTTATGAGGAGCCGGTGTATGAGGAACACG
>JBJFIB010000070.1:0-15300 GCA_051894195.1 Acutalibacteraceae bacterium | reverse complement strand
ACAACATTTGAACAGCTTATCACACCGTTCAGTTTTCCGACACTTCGTACAAAGGCTCATTTCTGTGCTATTCCGTCAACATCAGGTACGGCAACGGAAGTTACCGCATTCAGCGTAATCACAGACTACAACAAGGGTATCAAATATCCGCTTGCTGACTTCAATATTACTCCTGATGTTGCAATCGTTGACCCTGCACTTGCTGAGAAAATGCCTCCGAAGCTCACAGCTCACACAGGTATGGACGCAATGACTCACGCAATCGAAGCTTATGTTTCAACACTCAACTGCAACTATACAGACCCGCTTGCACTCCACGCAATCAAGATGATACACAATGACCTCAAAGCATCTTATGACGGCGATATGGACGCAAGAGATCGTATGCATGACGCACAGTGCCTTGCAGGTATGGCATTCTCAAATGCTCTTCTCGGTATTGTTCACTCAATGGCTCACAAGACAGGTGCTGCTTACAGCGGCGGACATATCGTTCACGGCTGTGCAAACGCTATGTATCTGCCTAAGGTAATCAAATATAACTCAAAGGACGAAACAGCGGCAAAGCGTTATGCTGAAATCGCACGCTTTATCGACCTCAAAGGCGAAACAACAGAAGAACTCGTTGACGCTCTTATCGCTGAACTCAAAAAGATGAACGAATCTCTCAATATTCCAAGATGTATCAAGGAATACGAGGGCGGCATAATCGACGAAAAAGAATTCAACGATAAACTCTCAACTGTTGCAACTCTTGCAATCGGTGACGCATGCACAGGTTCTAACCCAAGACAGCCTTCACAGGAAGATATGGAAAAACTTCTCCATGCTTGCTATTATGATGAGGAAATCGACTTCTGATTTGTCTTTTGTTGCATAATTCCAACAAAATATAATTAAATTTACTAATAATTCCGTACATGTTTGCATTTTGCTCTTGTACGGATAATTAGTTTGTGGTATAATAGCATTATAATTTATACTGTCCGAAAACAGACAAATTATAAAATTCCTTCCAAATGATTTTACAGAAAGGATTGTATCAAATGTACAAGATAGTAAGAAAAAAATCATTGAATCCGACCGTTTCATTGATGGAAATTGAAGCTCCCCTTATCGCAAAAAAAGCTGAACCCGGTCAGTTCATAATCTTCCGTGCCTATGAGGACAGCGAGCGTGTACCGCTTACAATCGCTGATTTTGACCGTGAAAAAGGTACGGTTACAATCATTTATCAGATTGTCGGCGGCTCAACAATGGAGCTTGACACTCTTAAAGAGGGTGAATGTCTTCACGATTTTGTAGGACCTCTCGGCGTTCCGAGTCATACTGAGGGTCTTAAAAAGGTTGCCGTTGTAGGCGGCGGCGTTGGCTGTGCTATTGCATATCCTATCGCAAAGAAACTCTCAAATCAGGGCTGTGAGGTTCACAGCGTTGTAGGTTTCAGAAATAAGGACCTTGTTATTCTTGAAGATGAGTTCAAAGCAGTAAGCTCAAAACTCTGTATGATGACAGATGACGGAAGCTACGGCACAAAGGGTCTTGTTACAAACGCTCTGGAAGAACTCATCAAAGAGGGCAACCAGTATGATGAAGTTATCGCTATTGGTCCGCTCATTATGATGAAGTTTGTATGCCAGCTTACAAAGAAATATGACATCAAAACCGTTGTAAGTATGAACCCGATTATGATTGACGGTACAGGTATGTGCGGCGGCTGCCGTCTTACCGTTGGCGGAGAAACAAAGTTTGCGTGTGTTGACGGTCCTGACTTTGACGGTCATCTTGTTGACTTTGACGAGGCTATGAAGAGAGGCTCAATGTACAAGGATTTTGAAAAACATGCTCGTGACGAAGAGTGTAACTTATTGAAGAAGCAGGAGGAAAAGTAATTATGCCAGTATCAAGAAATATGGATCCTAAAAAATGTCCTATGCCGGTACAGGACCCGGAAGTACGCAGAAGCAACTTTAACGAGGTTGCACTCGGATATACATACGAGATGGCAGTAAACGAAGCAAAACGCTGCCTTAACTGCAAACACAAACCGTGCAGAAACGCTTGTCCTGTATCTATTGATATTCCCGCTTTTATCGAAAAAGTTGCCGCCGAAGATATGGAAGGTGCTTATCAGATTATTGCACAGTCAAGTTCACTTCCTGCTGTATGCGGTCGTGTATGTCCTCAGGAAACTCAGTGTGAGGGTAAGTGCGTAAGAGGTATCAAGGGCGAGAGCGTAGGTATCGGTCGTCTTGAAAGATTTGTTGCCGACTATCACAGAGAGCATTGTACGGAAGCACCGGAAATGCCTGTTCCTAATGGTCACAAAGTTGCCGTTATCGGTGCAGGTCCAAGCGGACTTACCGCTGCCGGCGACCTTGCAAAACTCGGTTATAAAGTAACAATTTATGAAGCACTCCACCTTGCAGGCGGCGTACTTGTTTATGGTATTCCTGAATTCCGTCTGCCGAAGGTTATCGTACAGAAAGAAATTGACAACCTCAAAGCTATCGGCGTTGACATCGAAACAAATATGGTTATCGGTAAGGTTCTTACTGTTGATGAACTCTTTGAAATGGGCAACGACGCAGTATATATCGCAAGTGGTGCAGGTCTGCCACGCTTTATGAATATTCCGGGTGAAAGCCTTAAAGGCGTTTATTCCGCAAACGAATATCTTACAAGAATTAACCTTATGAAAGCATACAAAGACCACGCAAAAACACCTCTTAAACACAGCAAGAATGTTGCAGTTGTCGGCGGCGGTAATGTTGCTATGGACGCAGCTCGTTGTGCAAAGCGTATGGGTGCTGAAAATGTATATATCGTTTACCGTCGTGGTATGGCTGAACTTCCTGCCCGTAAGGAAGAAGTTGAGCACGCAGAGGAAGAGGGCATTATCTTCAAGACTCTTACAAATCCTGTTGAAGTTCTCGGTGATGAAGACGGCTTTGTAAAGGGTATGAAGTGTGTTGAGATGGAACTCGGCGAGCCT
The DNA here is from genome assembly GCA_051894195.1 of Acutalibacteraceae bacterium. Classification (GTDB taxonomy): domain Bacteria; phylum Bacillota; class Clostridia; order Oscillospirales; family Acutalibacteraceae; genus UBA1213. The sequence continues at coordinate 12,305 of JBJFIB010000070.1, read as the reverse complement.
GACGCAAGCGGTCGTCGTCGTCCTATCGTTAAAGAGGGCAGCGAGTTTGTTCTTGATGTTGACACAATGATTATGTCAATCGGCACAAGTCCGAACCCTCTCATCAGAAGCACAACTCCTGGTCTTGAAACAAACAGTCACGGCTGTATCATTACAAACGGTGATGACGGTCTTACAACCCGTGAGGGTGTTTATGCCGGCGGTGACGCAGTAACAGGTGCCGCAACAGTTATTCTTGCAATGGGTGCAGGCAAGGCTGCCGCAAAAGCCATTGACGAATATGTTAAAAGCAAAAATGCGTAATTCTTAATGCGTAATTGCGGTGGCGTGCCGCCACTGTCAATTTGCGTTCAAGGTTATTGCTGACGGGCAGTCATTTTCTGCACCGTAAAGTAAATGCAAAATATAAAAAATCAAATCCGGATACCAAGCTTTATATCATAGTTTTGGTATCCGGATTTTTTATGTTTGCTTTTAAAAAAGTCAGTCAGCCTTATATCAGTAAATCCCCGATATAAAGCTGACTTATCAATAACTTGATTCAGTGAATACAGCGGAAGTTATAATAACTCCACACTCCTAACTCCTAACTCCTAACTAATTCCTACCGTCCCATACCGATTTTGTTGAATTGACGGAGTGCAAGTTCGACTGCCGCACCGCCAAAAATACCGAGAACTATGTAGATAAGCATCTTTATATCAAAAGGTGCACCAAGTATAAAGCCGCCGATTTTACTGTCGTAAATCTGATTGTAAAAATCAATATGGCACATTCTGAGAGATTGAAGTCCTGTACACAGGGCAAGACTTACAAGCATAATGACCCATGACGCTGATTTTCTCAGTATTATCGCAAAAATAAAGAACACGCCTGCGGAAATAAGAACAAAACTCAGTTCACGCCATAAACCTCCGCTTGTTGCTCTTGATAAATAACCCAAAACAAAGAAACCAACTGCAAATAAAAAATATCTTATTCTGTTTCGTTCCATTATCTAAACCTCCAACATTTCAGAAAAATCAAAAATGTATTTATCGGCAACTTTTTTTAAGATGTCGGCTTGATTTTCGGAAGTATTGTCATAGACGGCGACCGTTTTCATACCGGCTGTTTTTGCACTGCTGATTCCCTCAACTATATCCTCAAAAACCACACATTCCGACGGCTTTGCGCCGAGTTTTTTTGCGGTATAAAGGTATATGTCGGGAAATTCCTTGCTCTTGCCGACCTGAGATGTATAACATATTGTATCAAAAAATCCGGAAATGCCGTTGTGTTCAAGTACGGGTTCCGTGAGATACGGATTTGATGATGTTGCAATACCGATTTTTATGTTTTTGCTTTTGAGAAATTCAAGATACTGATATACACCCTGTTTCAGCTTTACATTGAATTCGTACTCGTGTCTTGCCATATTGAGCCATATCTGAACGATTTGTTCAACGCTTTCAGAAAGGTGATAGGTTTCGATTGTATATTTTGCGGCGGTTTCAAAGAACATACACCGCACATTGTCGATATATTCCTGTGTTACAGGAATACCTCTCTGTGTGAGAAAATCATGGTCAACCTTTTCCCATACATACATTGAATCAATCAGAGTTCCGTCAAGGTCAAAAATTGCTGCTTTAATATCAGACATAAAAGCCTCCGAAAAAAGTCATTGAAAAGGCGGAAAGACTTCAAGCCTTTCCGCCCGATAATATTATTATATCACTATATAAAGCAATAATAAAGTTACATATATCTACAAAATCAAATGTGCTTTTTTGACTATTTTGCATAAATTATGAAACAAATTGAAAAATAATGTATATTTTATTTTACAAAATCAAAGTTCGCTGCAAAATGTTACTTTTTTGCCTTCAAGAATCATATTTGTTGTTCTTACGGCACACATCTTTCCGCACATAGAACAGGTATGACGCTCGGCAACAGGAGTTGAGTCGTAATATGCCTTGGCTTTTTCGGGGTCTATTGCACACTTGAACATTTCGTCCCAGTCAAGAGCGTGTCTTGCATCAGCCATTTGGTTGTCAATATCTCTTGCACCAGGAATACCGTTTGCAATATCGGCAGCGTGTGCGGCAATTTTTGATGCGATAATTCCCTCTTTAACATCATTGAGGTCGGGCAGTCTGAGGTGTTCGGCAGGAGTTACATAGCAAAGGAAGTTTGCACCGTTTGCGGCAGCGATTGCACCGCCGATTGCGGAAGTGATGTGGTCATAACCCGGAGCAATATCCGTAACAAGCGGACCAAGAACATAGAACGGAGCATTGTGGCATATACGCTTTTGGAGTTTCATATTTGCGGCAATTTCGTTCATAGCCATATGTCCCGGACCTTCAACCATAACCTGAACATCTTTTTCCCATGCTCTCTTTGTCAATGCACCAAGCTCGATAAGTTCGCTTATCTGACCTGCGTCTGTGCTGTCATCAATACAACCCGGACGGAGTGCGTCGCCAAGACTGATGGTAACATCGTATTCCCTGAGAATATCAAGCACATCGTCATAATATTCATAGAACGGGTTTTCGTTGCCTGTCATTTCCATCCACGCAAAAAGCAGTGAACCGCCTCTTGAAACTATATTCATACGCCTTTTATCTCTTTTGAGAGCCTCAACAGCACGCTTGTTTATTCCTGCGTGAATTGTCATAAAGTCAACGCCCTCTTTTGCGTGAGCCTCAACAACTCTGAGAAAATCCTTTGCAGTAATGTCAAGCAAATCTTTTTCGAGATAGCCTATTGCGTCATACATAGGTACAGTGCCTATCATGGCAGGCGAATAGTCAATAAGCTGTTTGCGGAAAGTGTTGGTTTTTCCGTAGTTACTCAAATCCATAATTGCCTCAGCACCAAAAGATACAGCCATTTTTACCTTTTGCATTTCTCTTTCGTAGTCAACGCTGTCGCCCGAAATACCGAGATTGACATTTATTTTTGTTTTAAGACCGTCGCCGATACCCTCAGCACTGAGTGACTTGTGGTTTACATTTGCAGGAATTGCAACAGTACCGCTTGCAACAAGCGACATCAGCTTGTTGACATCAATATTTTCTTTTTCGGCGACTGTCTGCATTTCCTTTGTTACAATGCCTTTTTTGGCAGCCTCCATCTGTGTTTTGTAGTTCATAGCAAATTTCCTTTCTTGTATAATTCATAAAAATGGTTTGTAGGTCCGTGACCATGTCCGATTTCAAGCGAATGTTCAATGGCTGTTGTCACAAAAGCCTTTGCCTTTGCAACAGCAAGAACAAGCGGAACACCTTTTGCAAGGTTTGCCGCTATTGCCGACGAATAGGTACAGCCTGTTCCGTGAGTGTTCTTTGTGTTTATGCGTTCGGCGGAAAATGTATGGAATACCTTTCCGTCAAAGAGTACATCAAGAGCGTCACCCGTGAGATGTCCGCCTTTAATCAATACATTTTTCGCACCCATAGAATAAATTTTTTCGGCAGCGTTTTTCATTTCTTCAAGACCTGAAATTTTCATTCCGGTTATTGTTTCCGCCTCAGGAATATTCGGCGTGAGAACATACGCAAGCGGAATGATTTTCTCTGTAAGTGTTGAAAGAGCGTCCTCCTGCATAAGTGCGTGACCTCCCTTTGCAATCATAACGGGGTCAACAACAACATACTGCGGTTTATACTGCAAAAGTTTTTCGGCAACGGTATTCATACACACGCTGTCGGACAGCATACCGACTTTTACTGCGTCAACTTCAATATCTTCAAACACTGCGTCAATCTGATTTTTTATCATTTCGGGCGAAACATTTTCAACGGAAATTACCCGTGATGTATTTTCGGCAACGACCGATACAATAACGCTCATTCCGAAAACACCGTTTGCCGAAAAAGTTTTGAGGTCAGCCTGTATTCCTGCACCGCCGCTGCAATCCGAGCCGGCTATTGTGAGTGCTGTTTTCAGTTTCATTACAAAATCCTCCAAATAAAAAACTGCTTATCCTATCGGAACAAAGACAAGCAGTAAAACGACAATATAATTATCTCCCTACTACGGCATTATCCGACAGGTTCAAAGGGTATAATCTCAACCTTAATTTTAAGGTACCCCCGCAATATTTTTATATACATTATACTACACCATTTACCGCTAAAAGTCAACCGATAATTTAGTTTGGAGAGTTGAGAGTGGAGAGTGGAGTTATTATAGCCGCTGCTGTATTTGCTGAAATAAAGAATATCGCAAAAATAATTTGTGATATTTTATTGAATTGAATATATAATTGTGTTACAATAATTGGCAGAAAATTCTTGTTGAGGAGGAATATGTAAAAATGAGCAGAAGTATAAGAAAATCATTGTCTATGATATTGGTGATATTTGTATTTTTTGTTTCATGCTTATCCGTAAGCGTTAATGCTGAAAAGCCTGAGGATTACGACGATGACGGAAAAATGAATCTTGATGTTGTGTTCGTGTTGGACGCCAGTAACTCTATGCTGTCATCTGACCCGAACAGAGTAGCCATTGATGCATTTAATTTATTTACGGATTTGTGCGATGAAACCTGCGGTGTCGGCTATACCGTATATACCGAAAAGCTGAAAGCGTCAAGTGAGATTGTCAGTCTGGATAACAAGAAAAATCTTGAAAAACTGAAAAAAGATATTTCGGATATAGAATATGACCCATACGGTTCTACCGATATTGCACTCGGTCTGACAAAGGGAATGAATATTCATTCGCAAAACCAAAATACCGACAACAACAGAAAAAAAGCTATAATATTGCTGAGTGACGGTAATACATATCTTGAAAACGGTCCGAGAACTCTTGCTGAGGCAAACAAGGAAATGAACAGTACCTTAAAAACGCTGAACAGCAGAAATATTCCCGTTTATTCAATCGGTCTGAACTATGACGGAACTCTCGACAAAAAAGAACTGCAAAAAATTTCAAAAGAAACAAACGGAAAGTCATACGAAACTACAACTTCGGACGATTTGATTACAATAATATCGGATATATTCAGCGATATATATAAATTAAACGGTACGAACTGCGAAATCAAAGACGGAAATGTTAAAATCAAAGTCAAGGATAACAGCGTTTTTTATGTCAATGTCATTATTAAAAGTAAATTCAGCAAAGCGGAACTTAATCCTGTTCTCACTTCGCCTGACGGAAAAAAAGTATCGCTGACAAATAACGATAATATCAAATTGACAGGCACAGACAGTTATACGCTGATTAAGATGATATATCCCGAAAGCGGAACATGGAATTTACATCTTGATAAGGCAAATTCCGATAACTGTACGATAACACAGCTTGATTTTTATTCAATTTATGTAAAGCAAAAAATTAACAAAACTGCCGCCATCGGTGAAAGCGTAATAATTGAAGCGTCGCTGAACGATATTCAAGGCTTAGTTAAAGATGATGATTTGCTTAAAACAATAGAAATGACAACAATTATCAGCGGTAATAACGAAGAAAAAACAATATCTCTCACAAGAAAAAGCAACGGCGTATATACAGGAGAATTTACACCGGACAGCGAGGGAGAATATACCGTAAAAACAAAGGCAATTTCCAAGACATTTGAAAAGGAAAGCACAGCCACAAAAATCAATGTCAAATTAAAGGTTGCATCGGTAACCTCTGAGCCGTCAAATACAGAAGTAACCGACAATTCCGGTTTTTATTCCACATTACTTATTATAATCAGTGCAGTAATAATATCCTTCCTGCTTATGATTATAATATTTACAGTTATCCGTGTATTAAAACGCCGCCAGACCGAATATCTCGATGAACCGCCTGCTACCCCTCAGCCTCCGAAACCACAGCCTCAGCCGATAAAGTCTGTAACGCCTTCACCAAAGCCGAAAGACCCTGAATATGTTGATATTCAGCTTATCGAACACGACGCACTTGAAAATCTCATCAAAAAAGGTCCTGACAATGCATTTAACAAAAATGCTGATAACTACAAGGCTGATACAACACTCGAATCCCTTATCAAAAAAGGTCCCGAAGACGCATTTAACACTAAGGCAAGCGACTATAAGACTGACGAAAATCTTGAAAAACTCATTAAAAAGGGTTCTGATGACCCATTTAATGCAAAGTTAGACGAATGTAAAACTGACGAAAATCTTGAAAAACTTATCAGAAAAGGTGCTGACGACCCGTTTAATACAAAATTAGACGAATATAAAGTTGACCCGAAGCTTGAAAAGCTTATCAAGTCGGGAGAATCCGGTCTTGAAGAAAAACCAAAAACTAATGTTAATCTGAACAAAACAGCACCGTCTGCAAACAAAATCGACCTCAGCAAATCCGAGCAGACGGCAGACAGGGTAAATCTTGAAAAGAATACGAAAAACAATCCGTGATGTACTGAATTTCCAACTTGCGAACTTGTCACTTGATTCAGTGTAGAGTGGAACTGTTGTTGTATTCGCTGAGTTCGGTTATTGACAGAGATAACTTGTTGTATAAAAGCCTCCGCCGCAAGAGATTTGACGACGGAGGCTTTTAAAATATAATAAGGAAAATGTCTGACTGCTCTGCAAAATCATTGTATAGTATTATTCTACGCCACAACTTAATGTTATAACAAACTGAACTTAGCGTACAGACTTACCGTCCGCACAATTCCACTCTCCACACTCCACACTCCACTCTTCACACTGTTCAGGGTGCAAAGATGCTGCCCTGAATGGTTTTTGAAATTTCAACCTTTACAGGTTTGTCCTCAGAGTCTGTGGGGTGCATATAGACGCTCTGTACAAGACCTACTCCAAGATAAAGACAGGCAACAGATGAGCCGCCCGAGCTGAAAAACGGAAGCGTAATTCCGACAACAGGCAGAAGTCCGAGTACCATTCCAAGATTGATTATGACCTGAACGCCTATCAATGCAAAAAATCCTATACAGATATTTCTGCCGAGAGGATTGCACGCCTGAGATGATGTGCGAAGTAGCTTTAACAGTATGAGAACAAACAAAAGTAAAATCGCCACACAGCCGATAAATCCCAGTTCTTCACCGGCAACGGTAAAGATAAAGTCGTTTTCCTGATAAGGCACCATATCTTTTTCAACACGGGGGCCGTTGTAGTAGCCTTTGCCGAGAAATCCGCCTGAGGCGATTGATACCTTGCCCTGATACTGCTGCCAGCCGTATGTCTGAAAGTTTGTGTCGTCCGAACCGAAAAGCACAAGCAAACGGTTTTTCTGGTCGTCGTTCATTACCTTTGTCCATATAAAAGGAATGGCACATATTATTGCTGAAAACAGTATGATAAAATATCTGAGCTGAACTCCGGCAACAAATGTCATAATAACGAACATAAACGCAAATACCAGAGCCGCACCGTCATCACCCTGTAAATGTATAAGACCAATCGGTATTGCTGCGTGTGCAACAAGCGACATAACGCCGATAAAGCTGTGCAGCTTGTTTATCTCGGTAAGGTATGCAAGGTGTTTTGAAAAAGTCAGTATAAAGCATATTTTTGTAAGCTCCGACGGCTGAAATGTCATACCGCCGGGTAGCTTTATCCAGCCGACATCGTCAGTACCGCTGACCTGTATTCCGATGAAAAATACCGCCACCGTTAAAGCAAGACAGATACCGGCAAACAGCCACCAGAATTTAGCAAGAAAATTGTAGTCTATTACCGAAATTATTATTGCGGCAATATATCCGATAGCAACCGCCATAATCTGAGTTTTAAGAAAATTCACACTTCCGTCACGCTGCTGGCTTGCAATAAGACAAAAGCCGTAAAAAGACGCCGTAAGCGTTAAAAGCCAGAATATTTTGTCGGTGCGTTTTATGTAATCAGCTATCGCACCAAAAAAATTTTTTATTGCCATTAACATTTCCTTTCTTTACGAAATGATATTGATTTTGTACTCTATGATATTATATAATCATAATAATCAAAGTGCAATAGAAGAAATTACCCTTATTTTTTGAAAAAACAGCGTAAAATACATATAAATTCCGCAATCCTGCTAAAAAATTAAAATAATGCTTGCAAGTGAGAAAAATCTGTGTTATAATATTCAAGTCTTTGGATACCGTCACTTGTGATGGGGTTCATAGCATGGCTTATAAGCCGTACTTTGAAACGGACAGTCCTCTGTCCGAAAGAATCGGGCATGAATGTCTGAAATACAGGAGGATTTTTAAAATGGACGCACTTAAAACAATCGCAGCAAGCTCAATCAAATCTGAACTGCCTAAGTTTGAAATCGGTGATACAGTTCGTGTAAGTGTAAATATCCGTGAAGGCGACAGAGAAAGAATTCAGATGTTTGAGGGAACAGTAATCGCTCGCAGAGGCAGCGGAGTAGCAGAAACTTTCACAGTTCGCCGTGTAGCTTACGGTGTAGGCGTTGAAAGAGTATTCCCTGTAAACTCACCGAATGTAACTGATGTAAAGGTTATCAGAAACGGTCGTGTTCGCAGAAGCAAACTTTATTATCTCCGTGACAGAGTTGGTAAGGCTGCAAAGGTTAAAGAACAAATCAGATAACATCTTTTTAAGAAAAAGGGACTTCATTGTCCCTTTTTTGCTATCATTTGATATTTCTGATTTATGTTTTGAACAGTCGGGTGTTAATGTGGGGTATGACTAATGCATCATAAAAAACATAAATCCGCTTTGTGTAAACAGAACGACTCTGACGATAATACTGCAATAATAAGAACTACATTTGAATGGCTGTATTTTGTTATTATTGTTATAATTCTGGCAGGTTTTATTTTCAGCTTTATTTTCAGAATATCCGAAATTTCACTGAATGACAATAAAAAAATATCTGTACTTATTTCTTCACTTGGTTATAGTGCCTGTTCGGGTGACGAGGTCGCCGTTCAGAACAAAAATATCAGATATAAAGCACAGGTTATTGCTGTCGGAGGACAGACGATAACAACAGACGGTGATAACGGTTTTGCTGTTGACGGTGTTTTAGTCAGAAATATACATAATATAAGCGGTCTTAGTGAGCTTTGCGGAAACAAAATGAAAATCCCCGACGGATATGTTCTCACGGCGGCTGATGACCTCAGCGGAAATGGTACATATAAAGCGGAACTTGTGGCTGAAAACAATATATGCGGAAAAATAAATTCCGTAGTCTATCCCGTAAAATATTTCAACAAGTCGGTTGATGATGTCAGGAAGTGATGTTATTTGCAAAGTGAAACAAAACAGAAAAAACAAGGTTTTTCAGTCAGTATATTTGAAATTTTAGGTACGCTTTTATCTGCATTGATTGTTGCTATTCTTATAATGACATTTATTTTCAGACCGGTTGTTGTTGACGGAGAATCAATGGAACCGACATTTTATGACGGTGAAAGACTTATTCTGTCAGTATCCTACGACACAATGCCGTCAAATAATGATGTTGTAGTAATAAGTCACCCAAATGGATATGACGGTCGTATTATCAAGCGTGTAATTGCGACTGAGGGGCAGAGTTTATCAATAGATTTTGAAAAAAATGAGGTAGTTGTTGACGGTGTTCTGATTGACGAACCGTATATTGCGGGTCGGACAATTCAGACGGACAGAAGTATGGAAATACCGTCGGTTATCCCTGAGGGCTATGTGTTCGTAATGGGCGATAACCGTGAGGCATCTCTCGACAGCCGAAGTACAATGATAGGTCTTATACCGGTCACAAGTATAATCGGAACGGTTAAAATGCGGATTATGCCTTTTGACAGATTTACAGTTTTTTGAAATTAAAAACAATACAATAATATTTCTCAGAATCCTTGTGCAAGGAGTGGTTTGAATGTCGGAAAATAATAATAAAGAAATCAGAACAAAAAACGAAGAAACAGAAAAGGTTACACCTGCTGCTATGGTTTTTGAATGGACTAATGCACTTGTCACTGCACTTATTATCGTGCTTCTGTTGCTTACATTTGTATTCAGACAGGTTACGGTAAACGGAACATCAATGACTGATACGCTGAAAAACGGCGACAGGCTTATTGTTTCAAATTTTATGTACACTCCAAAAAACAATGACATAGTCGTTATAAGTCACGGCAATAATTATTCAGAACCTATAATAAAGCGTGTTATTGCAACCGAGGGACAGTCACTCAGCATTAACTATGATACGGGAGAGGTTGTTGTTGACGGCGTTCTTCTTGATGAGCCCTATATCAAAGGCGTAACAAGACAACTCAGAAATCCGATTGACATACCTGCGGTAATTCCGGAGGGATATGTTTTTGTTATGGGCGACAACCGTGAAGGTTCACTCGACAGCCGCAGCACCGAGATAGGTCTTATACCTGTTGAAAACATAATCGGAAAAGCTGAGTTCAGAATTTATCCTTTTAATTCTATCGGCAATATTTATTAAAACAGGAGTAAATATATGGAAGAGCTTAAATCAATACAGTGGTTTCCGGGTCATATGACCAGAACAAAAAGACAGATTGAATCACAGCTTAAACTCGTTGACGCAGTTGCCGTTATTATTGACGCAAGGGTGCCATATTCAAGCTGCAATCCCGATTTAAGAAGTGTAATCAACAATAAGCCACGACTTGTTGTGATGAACAAATGCGATATGGCTGACCCTGTTGAAACAAAAAAATGGCTCTCTGTTTTCAAACAAAACAATATAAGTGCAATAGCTCTTGACTGTAAATCAGGCAAGGGCTTAAATGCTTTTATACCGACAGTGAAAAATGTCCTTTCAGACCGCATAAAAGCGTGGGAATCGAAGGGAATGACAGGCAGAACAATCAAGGTAATGGTTGTCGGAATACCGAATGTCGGCAAGTCATCGTTCATCAACCGTATGTCAAAACAGAACAGGGCAAAGGTCGAGGACAGACCGGGAGTGACAAGAGGAAACCAGTGGTTTACAATCGGCAAGGGTTTTGATTTGCTCGATACACCGGGTGTACTATGGCCGAAATTTGACGATAAATCGGTCGGTGAAAAACTTGCCTTTATAGGTTCGGTTAAAGACGATGTACTTGATACCGAACATCTTGCGGGACGACTGCTTGAATATCTGCGTGATAACTATCCCGAACCGCTTTGTGCAAGATATAAACTCACAAAAGACGATATTGAAAATATCGAGGGATATGAAATACTCGAAAAAGTCGGACGAAAGCGTGGAATGTTGATTTCGGGCGGCGAAATAAACACAGAAAGAGCCGCAATAACCGTTCTTGACGAATTCCGTAACGCAACACTCGGAAAACTTACACTTGATAAGGCAGATGAACATCAGAATGTTAGAATTTGAATCAATGTTTTCACAACAAGGCTACAAGTCGATATGCGGAGTTGACGAGGCAGGTCGTGGACCGCTTGCAGGACCGGTGTGTGCGGCGGCGGTAATTTTCCCTGAGGGACTTGTGCTTGACGGCGTTGACGACTCAAAAAAACTTACGGCAAAAAAACGGGACAAGCTGTTTGATACAATCAAAAAAGAGGCACTCGCCTATTCAATAGCCTGGGCAAGCGTTGAAGAAATAGAAGAGATAAATATTCTCAACGCTGCGATGCTTGCGATGAAAAGGGCAATAGAGGGCTTGCAGATAAAGCCTGATTTTGCTATGATAGACGGCAACAAAACGCCTGATATTGACATTCCTTCACGGGCAATAGTAAAAGGCGACGCAAAATCCCAGTCGATAGCCGCCGCATCAATTCTTGCAAAGGTCAGCAGGGACAGGCTTATGCTTGAAATGGCAGAAAAATATCCCGAATATGCCTTTGAAAAACACAAAGGCTACGGAACACAGCTTCACCGTGAAATGCTGTTGAAATACGGTCCATGTGAGATACACCGTATGTCATTCCTTAAAAAAATTCTTAACGGTGATGGTGATAATGAAAAAAATGAGTGACAAAACAAAAACAGCCGCTCAGATAATAGGACAACACGGCGAGGATATTGCCTCAGGCTATCTCACAAAAAAGGGATTAAATGTTATATTGCGTAACTTTCATTCCCGTTACGGCGAAATTGACATAATTGCTATTGACAGCCAGTATATTATTTTTGCGGAAGTAAAAACAAGAAATGAGTATGCCATTTCAGTGCCGTCAGAATGGGTTGACAAACGCAAACAGAAAAAACTGATGATGACGGCGGCAATCTATTTGCAGAATAATCCGACAGATTTACAGCCACGATTTGATGTTGTTGAGGTTATTCTTGCAAGGGGCAGTCAGGAACTTGTCAGCATAAATCATATTGAAAACGCCTTTATTCAGGAGGACGGCTATGCAGCTTTTTGATTTGCACTGCGAC
>JBJFIB010000069.1:0-3045 GCA_051894195.1 Acutalibacteraceae bacterium | reverse complement strand
CTTGCGGCTGTTATGATGCTTGTCCGTGGAATAACTCAGGTTCTGAATATTCCGCTGTCGTCGGGTGCAGACGCAGCTATTTCGGGTATTGCAGGAATAGGACATATCCTAATCGGAACAGGAATTATACTTCTTCTTATAACTCTCAGAAAAGTATCGAAAGATTAAGATAAGTATTACAGGAATTATTTTTATAACATCAGCGGCGGTCTGTGCCGAAAAGTACAGACCGCCGCTTTTGCGTTTTTTGATGTCCATTATTTATCCTTGTCGCAGCCGCAGTGATATTTCGGCTCGGCACATGGATTGTTTTTCGGGAAGAAGTCGTTTGTAGGAAAGTCAATTGTGCTGAAAAGCTCACACGGATTTTCAGATGTTGTAACACATTCCTTGTGCGGAATACAAAAATCATACGCAGGAATAAGCATCTGAACATTTCTTTCAAGCTGTACGATTGTAAAAATTCCTATTGAAACATACACATCTTTTTTTGCATCTTCATGCGAAAACTCACCGCCGTAACGCTCGCTTATACACTGCGGAATACGACACGAAATATCGCACGGTTTTTTATGCTCACACAGTCTTGCCGACAGCGGAATAGGCTCGGCAATCTGTACCGTTGCTTTCGGACAGTTGCGTGAACACGAGGTAAGTCCGTCATTCATATCCGACGGACAGTCAGATGTAAATACCTTTACATTTCCGTCACTGCCGAACAGCACAACTCTTTTTGAATATACCGACAGAGCTTTTACAGGCATAGGCATAGCGTTAGGTGCCATAAACAAATCAAGACATATGTCAAAATAAAATACTATATCAACCGAATAAAATCCCCTGTGGAAAGGCACAGGCTGTAAATCTATCGAAACATTACACACATCGGCATCGTGCAGACGAACATTTACGGCTTTGTCAACCATACACTGTACAGGTTTTGTCAGCAGAACAGGCAAGTCCTCCAAACAATCCTTGTCTGAACAGGAATCATAAATACGGGGAGCATTTATACATACGGATTCTTTTATTTTGTCACTCGGGTAACAGTCGTCACAGCCGTTACATAATACATTTTCCGGCATCAGAATTCCTCCTATACATTATTATATAACCATAATATGTATTAGGGAGGCGGTTTGTGCTTATAGAAAGGTCGGAAAAATGATATGATTAAAAAAATTGCAAGCCTGAATTTCGCATTAAATATTACAAATTGTAAACAAAATTTTGTCGGATTACAGTATGAATTTTTATATGCGTTTTAGTGAAATATTATTACTGATACAATGTTGTAAAATGTCATAAATACAGATTTTAAGCTGATTTATAATAATTCTTTTAAAAAATAAATGCACATTATATCAGCCGTAAGCTCCGAAAAATGTAATATATTTTTACTCTGTCAGACGGATTTTGTTGTTTGCAAAAGAACTCATATTTCACCTGATGATATATTGATTAAATGGCTTGATAATCAGGAAAATGCATATAATCACAGTCTGTTTGTGTGATAATTTCAATAAATGACAGTTGTAACAAATTGTAACAGGTTTGTAACTATTCATTTTCTTGCACCTTGCACATAAATTAAGAAATGTTTAATTCTTTTTGAGAATATTATCGTCTAAATAAGGTCGTATTTGCTATTTTTTAAAGTTAATTTCCGTTAATATGCACAAAAAAATCTTGACAACAATTTTGACATTACGGCATTTTTGATTTATAATACGCTCATCAACTAAAAATTGCCTGTGATTACAGTCGTTTGAGGCTGTATGACGGGTCAGTCGTAAGGAGATAATACTAATGGACAGTCAGAAGAAAAATCGCTTTTCAGGATTACAAAAAGCAATATCAGTTACAGTAATGGGTGCAGTTTGTCTTACTGCGGCAATATCTGTTGCTTCGCTCTCAAAAACCGTTACAATTACTGATGGCGATAAGACAATGACTATAAACACCATGAACCCTGATACAGATGCAATACTTGCAAAAACAGGTGTTGAACTCGGAAAGAATGATAAACTTGTCCGCACAGATGATGACGGACACAATGTAAATATTTCAATCCTCAGAGCATTCAGCGTTGATGTTGTCGATGAGGGCAAAACAAAAACTCTCACATTTAACGACGGCACCGTTGCAGACGCACTCAAAGCCGCAGGAATGACACTCAGTAAAAACGACACCGTTTCTTTCTCGGCAAATACTGAGCTTGAACCGGATATGGAAATTAAAATCGCACGCTGGTACACAGTAAATCTTGATGTACGAGGCAAGAAAATGACAAAAGATGTTCCGGCAGGAACAGTTTCGGAAGTTCTTGATTTCCTTAACATTAAACTTGGAAAAAACGATGTTCTCTCTGTGGACGGCGACAAAAAGGTTACTGAGGGTATGGATATTACCGTTCAGACCGTTACATACAAGAATGTTACATCAAAGAAAAAAATTGCCTATAAGACCGAAACAAAGGAAACAAGTCAGCTTTATCAGGGCGAAACCGAAGTTGAAAGAGAAGGACAAAACGGTGAACGCACTATCGTTACACGACAGAAATATGTCAACGGAGAACTTGTTGCCGAAAAAGAAATAAGCAATAAGATTACAAAAAAAGCCGTTAATGAGATAGTTCTCAGCGGTACAGCCGAAAAAATAAATTATATTCAGACAAATTACGGCGAAGTATATGTAAACGAAAGCGAAAACATACTTACCGATACAAACGGCAATACTGTATCATACAGCCGTGTTCTTACAGGTTCAGGTACAGCATACACAGCACCGGCAGGAGCATTGACATCAACAGGACGCCTTGCACAGTATGGAGTTGTTGCGGTGGACCCTGACATTATACCTTACGGTTCAAACCTCTATATCGTTTCAAATGACGGTGAGATTGTTTATGGCTATGCTGTTGCAGGCGATACAGGCGGAGCAATGATGGCAGGAGAAGCTATATGCGACCTGTATTATCCTACTTATGACGAATGTACAATATTCGGCAGACGAGATGTTACAATCTATGTTCTCGACTGATAA
>JBJFIB010000068.1:0-3069 GCA_051894195.1 Acutalibacteraceae bacterium | reverse complement strand
AAAACGGCAGGGTTGTGCTTGATGAAATTTCAATTACTGATGAACAGCTTAAAAACTTCAACAAGATTGAAATAATTGCCTGCGGTTCGGCATACCATGTCGGCGTAGTTGCAAAATATGTATTTGAAAAAATACTCAGAAAGCCTGTTGAAGTGGATCTTGCGTCAGAGTTCAGATACAGAGAGCCCATTGTAGATGATAAAACTCTTGCAGTGGTAATCAGTCAGTCCGGTGAAACGGCAGACACTCGTGAGGCTATGAAAGAGGCACAGCGTCGTGGGGCACATGTAATTTCTATTGTAAATGTTGTCGGCAGTTCAATAGCGTCCGAATCCGACGATGTAATTTACACATGGGCAGGACCTGAAATTGCCGTTGCAACCACAAAAGCATACAGCACTCAGCTTGCAGTAATCTATCTTATGGCAATATACTTTGGCGATAAACTCGGAAACATCTCGGAAGAAGACTACAAAATGTATATTTCTGAGCTTGAACAGCTTCCCGATAAGATAACAAAAATTCTTGAAAATAAAGAGAATATTCAGTATCTTGCGTCAAAACATTTTAACAGCCGTGATGTATTTTTCATAGGCAGAAACATTGACTATGCACTGTCACTTGAAGGTTCTTTAAAACTAAAAGAAATTTCGTATATTCATTCAGAGGCTTATGCGGCAGGTGAACTCAAACACGGTACAATTTCACTGATAGAGGACGGCACGCTTGTTATTGCTCTTGCAACTCACGAAAAACTTATAGAAAAGATAGTAAGCAACATAGAAGAGGTTCAGGCAAGAGGGGCAGATGTTGTATGTCTTGCGTGTGAAAATCATCAGGAAATAAAAAATGTATCACAAAATACAATATTCATTCCGGAGGCTTGTGATATGGTATTGCCGTCACTGGCAGTAATCCCGTTACAGCTTTTTGCGTATTATGTTGCCTCTCTAAAAGGCTGCGACATTGATAAGCCTCGTAATCTGGCAAAATCAGTTACAGTTGAGTAAAGTCGGTATTTTCGCACGAAGAAATTATACCGAAAAATAAAAAAGCAAAATAGGGTGAAATTATGGAAATTAAAAACGAATCGGTACTCATTATGGATTTCGGCGGACAGTATAGTCAGCTCATAGCAAGGCGTGTTCGTGAATGTAATGTTTACTGCGAGCTTAAATCCTATAAAACATCTGTTGAAGAAATAAAGGCAAAAGGATATAAAGGTATTATCTTTACAGGCGGTCCTAACAGTGCCTATGATGATAACGGTCCGAAATGTGACCCTGAAATATTCAATCTTGGAATTCCTGTTCTTGGAATTTGCTATGGTGCACAGCTTATGGCACAGACTCTCGGCGGCAAAGTAAGCAGCTCAGATGTAAAAGAATATGGAAAAACAGATGTAGAATTTGATACATCATCTTTGCTTTTCCATTCCGCAGAAGAAAAAAATGTATGTTGGATGAGTCATACAGACTATATTTCAACAGTGCCACACGGATTTAAAATTACCGCTAAATCCGCTGACTGTCCTGTTGCTGCAATGGAAAATATTGAGCGTTCACTTTTTGCAATGCAGTTTCATCCGGAGGTTCAGCATACAACAGAAGGTATGCTTTATCTTAAAAACTTTCTTTATAACGCTTGTGGTTGTACAGCTGACTGGAAAATGAGTTCATTTGTCAACGACACAATACAGCGTCTTAAAGAGGAAATAGGGGATAAAAAAGTTATCTGTGCATTATCAGGCGGTGTTGATTCGTCTGTTGCCGCACTCCTTGTACACAAGGCAGTCGGTAAACAACTTACCTGTATTTTTGTTGACCACGGACTTCTCAGAAAGGACGAGGGCGATCAGGTTGAATCAATATTCAGAAAACAGTTTGATATGAATCTTATCCGTGTAAACGCAAAGGAAAGATTTCTCTCAAAACTTGCAGGAGTAACAGAACCCGAAAAGAAACGCAAAATTATCGGTGAAGAATTTATCAGAGTTTTTGAAGAGGAATCAAAAAAACTCGGAAAGATAGAATATCTTTGTCAGGGTACAATTTATCCTGATGTTGTCGAAAGCGGTGTAGGTGAAGCAGCTGTTATCAAGAGCCACCATAATGTTGGCGGACTTCCGAAAGATGTCGGATTTGAGGGCATTATTGAGCCACTCAGAAATCTTTTCAAAGATGAAGTTCGTCGTGCAGGACTTGAACTCGGAATACCTGAATTTCTTGTAATGCGTCAGCCGTTCCCGGGTCCCGGTCTTGCAATAAGAATTATGGGTGACATCACTGACGAAAAGCTCGAAATTCTCAAAGACGCAGATGCAATTATGCGTGAAGAATTTGCAAATAATGGGCTTGACAAAACTGTAAACCAGTATTTTGCCGTTCTTACCGGCATTAAGAGTGTCGGTGTTATGGGTGACGGAAGAACCTATGACAACACTGTTGCACTTCGTGCGGTTACAACCAGTGACTTTATGACAGCCGACTGGGCAAGAGTACCTTATGATGTACTTGAAAAAATCTCTAACCGTATAATAAATGAAGTCAATAATGTAAACCGTATAGTTTATGATATTACATCTAAGCCCCCGGCCACGATCGAGTGGGAATAACCGAAATTATCCCAAGGCAACATCATATATCCTGATTTTAGGGCAAATAATCTATCCTCTTTAATTTAATCTATCTTAAAAATGATTAAAAAATTTACTATCATTTGCTCCGATTATTTCATCAGGTTTTGCCTTACAAGCAAGTAAAATATATAAAATAGCGAACACATACAAATAAATAACAGAAATGACCTTAGTAAGTGTATCAAAACACTTGTTAGGGTCATTTTTTATTATTATCTTCTATAATTGTTATATTCTTCTATAATTTGTTTAATTTGCTTGTTCTTGAACGATTTTTTTGTATTTTTTCATATTGTAAATAACCTTAAATTTAGGTCATTTAGAGAAATGATTTATAGTATAAAATTGAAATTTTAAGAGATAGTAAACAGATTATGACTGATTATGACCAATGATGACCGATAATGAAGGATTATAAAACCACTATAAAG
>JBJFIB010000067.1:0-3096 GCA_051894195.1 Acutalibacteraceae bacterium | reverse complement strand
ATTGTTATGAATTGGATTTGTTCATAATTTATTTACTCATTCAAAAACCCTGTGTTTCGGGCAGAATGAGATTGATTTTTTGCGGAAAATGAGTATAATATAGTCAGAATATTACTATCATTGATTTCAGGGGGTATCATTATGAACATTCGTCCGTCAGCGACAATTCGTCAGAATTATAATGAGATTGCTGAAATATGCCGAAAGACAGAAGAACCTGTTTTCTTAACCAAAAATGGTGAAGGAGATTTGGTTGTTATGGATATTAACACCTATAATAAGCGGGAAAAAATGTTGAAATTAAGGGAAGAACTGCTTGCCGTTGAAGAAGATAAAGTCGCAGGACGAAAGGGCTGTACCCTCGATGAACTGGACTCTTATCTTGACGGGATTATTGAAGAGGCATAATTTATGACAGAAAAAATTTATAAAATAATTATTTCTGACAGAGCAAAAACTATGCTGGGAACGCATATCAGTTTTTTAGCACATATAAATAAAGACTCGGCAAAAGAAAAAAAGAAATCAATCGTTAATGCTATTCGCTCACTTTCACAAATGCCTCAGCGTTTTCCTTTTTTTGAAGAGTCTTATATTATGCCTAACAAATATCGTAAAATGTTTGTTGAAAAATGGTATCTGATACTTTATCAAATACAAGATGATACAGTATATGTAGATTATATCCTTGATTGTCGAAAAGACTACACATGGCTTATTCGCTGAAAATCACAATACATGAAAGGACGAAGTTTATGAAAATAAGAAAAATTATGTGTGGATTGCTTGCCTGTGCTATGTTGTCGCTGTTTGCATTTGCCGGTTGCAGCAGTCAAGGCGGAGAGCAATCGTCTAAACCGGAAGAAAGCGTGTCTAAGTCGGAATCATCACAGCCCTCAGAACATACACCGTCAAAGGAAAGTTCAGAACATCATTCAAAGCCGCAGTCCTCTCAGAATTCCGCAGAGAACGAACAAATTACTCCGGCAGTGTGGAAAGTTACGGACGAAAACGGCAACTACATCTATATGATGGGTTCAATACACGCCGCTGACGAGGCTGTAAATAATATGCCTGATTATTTTGAAAATGCATTTAAGGAATGTACGGCACTTGCCGTTGAAGCAGATGTAACGAGTGTTACATCTGATATATCGCAGGCAGTAGATATGGCTCAGAAAATGATATACACCGACGGAACAACAATCAAAGACCATATATCCGACGACACATATCAAAAAGCTGTAAAGATTCTGACAGACAACAATATGTACACGGCACTTTATGATTATTATATGCCTTTTGCGTGGACTTCTCTTATGGACAATATCGTTATCAGCAAAAGCGGTCTTGATGTAAACTTAGGTGTTGACAGTGTTCTTACAAAGCGTGCAAAGAAAGAGAACAAAAAGGTTCTGGAAGTTGAATCAATAGATTTTCAGCTTGATCTTTTTAAGAGCTTTTCTGACGAAACTCAGGAGCTTTTGCTGAAATCCTATACTGATGACGGTGTTATTGAAGAACAGGCAAAAGCAGTAAATGAACTCTATGACAAATGGAAAAAAGGCACGATAACCGAAGAAGATGTCAGTGATGATGTTGATGAAAGCAGCCTGACGGATAAAGAAAAACAGATGCTTGACGAATACAACAAAAAAATGCTTGATGACAGAAATATAAATATGGCTGACAAAGCTGAGGAATATATGCAGGGCAGTGACACAGTTATGTTTGTTGTGGGTGCGGCACATTTTCAGGGAGAGAAAGGTGTTTTACAGCTTATGAAAGACAAAGGCTGTACCGTAACACAGCTTACTTCTGATGATGTCGGTGATGTATCGGTAGTCGAAAGTACCGAAAATGAAAACACACAGGAAAGTTATCCTGCGGCGGCATAATTGAATATTACGGTTTTCTTTATGGACAAAGAGAAAAGAAGTTTACTTATCTCTTTGTCCGTTTTTGTAATGTACGAAATATTGTACATCTGTGTATGTTATGATATAATAAACTGTACGATAAATATTGTCGGACAAGTATTATATTGATTGAATGAGGTGGTTTTGTTGAAACTAAAAAGTATTATGGCATTTATTATTACGGCGGTTATGGCGTTTTCGCTGTGCGGCTGTGCGGAAATTCAGAAATTTATTGACGAGGATTTAAGCGGTTCTGAAAATTCGCTGACCGAAAGCAATACAAGCAGTAACAGCGGCAAACTTGTGAGTCATTATATTGATGTCGGACAGGGTGACAGTGAATTTATTGAACTTCCTGACGGTACAACAATGCTTATTGACGCAGGTACGGCGGATTATGGTGAAACGGTGGTTGATTATATCAAAGATTTGGGATATAAAAAAATCGACTATCTTATCGGCACACACCCTCACGCAGACCATATAGGCGGTATGCAAAAGGTAGTTAAGTCCTTTGACATAGGCAGTGTTTATATGCCAAAGGCAAGCACTAATACCAAAACATACGAAAATCTTCTTACGGAAATTAAAAACAAAGGCTTAAAAATAAAAACTGCAAAAGCCGGTGTTTCAATAATTTCAGAAAATGATTTAAAAGTTGATATTCTTGCACCGAACAGCAGTAAATATGATGAACTTAATAACTATTCTGCGGTAGTTAAGATTACTTATAAGAATAATAAATTTCTTTATACGGGCGACGCCGAAAAGCTGAGTGAAGATGAAATAAAGGCAGATGTTTCGGCAGATGTAATAAAAGTCGGACATCACGGCAGTACATCGTCATCATCAAAGAATTTCGTGAAAAATGTCAGCCCGAAATACGCCGTTATCTGTGTAGGCAAGGATAATACATACGGACATCCGAAAGATTCAATCATAAAACGCTGGGAAAATATTGGTGCAAATGTACTCCGTACAGACGAGGACGGCAGTATTACAATAACATCTGACGGCAAAAATATTTCAGTAAATACAGAAAAATAAGGGGTGAAAAATCTTGCAGGTAATAATTGACCGTTTTGAAGGGGAATATGCTGTTGTTGAAATTGACAGCGGAAATTTTGTCAATCTTCCGAAAATACTTATTCCCGACGCACACGAGGGAGATGTTGTT
>JBJFIB010000066.1:0-15853 GCA_051894195.1 Acutalibacteraceae bacterium | reverse complement strand
GTCTGCCGATTGACGCTCTCATATCTTTGAGTGATGATGATTTGCCTGTGATATTTGAAAGGTCGCTTGTGCCGCTGAAAAGTATAAGGTCTGTATCAGAAGTGAATTTGCTGAGTTCAGTTGAAATATTGTCGCCGATTATTTCATACTGACCGTAGTCGTCACCGTATGACGCTTTTGTCATTTCGAGCATAAAACCGCCGTCCTGAACGCCGAGAATTGGAATATATTCATTTCCTGTGTAGCAGTTTATGTTCGGGTTGTCGAGTATTTCAAAAGAAACATTTTTGTTAAGTTCGTAATATTCGTTTTCCCACTGTTTGTAATCGTTGATTGTGAGTTCTCTGAAACTTGTTACCTGACCGACAACCATACCTGATGTAACCTGTACATAGCACGAGAAATTAAGTGTTCCTGTGCTTGCAATAACTATTGTTTCACCGGTTGATACGGCTGTTATTTTTCCGTTTTCGTCAATGTCTGCAATGCTTTTGTCGCTTGAAGAAAAGACAAGATTTTTAGTATCGGCATTTTCAATTACTAAATCGGCAGTTTCGCCGGCTTTAAGAATAAATATTTCGGAATTCAAAGACGGCTTGCCTGTAAAGAACGCAATATCATTTTCGTTTGCGTATTTCTCAGCGGCAGAACCCGACTTGCCGATAAGCATAAATGACGACAATCTGTCGTAACTGTCTGAATTCAAAGCCGAATACATACCTGCGGCATATTTTCCGATTTCAGTAACGCTTTCAGGAACGGTTATGATTTTAAGATTTTCATTGTTTATAAAGGCATAGTCGCCGATTTTTGTCGTACCGTCGGGAACGGTATATTCCGTCTTGCTGTCTGTAACAGGATAAGCAACAAGTGTTGTCATATCCTTGCTGAAAAGAACACCGTCCTGTACAGTAAAGTTTTCACTGTTTTCGGCAACATTAAAGCTTCCAACAGCAGTCTGCTTGAATGATGTCGGGTTGATGTCGGCAAGGCTTGACGGCAGTAAAATATCTTTAAGATTAGAGCAGTTTTCAAAAGCCGATTCACCTATTGACTTTACGCCCTCAGAAAGCGTTATGTCAGTCATTTCCGAACAGTCGTAAAAAGTGTTGTCCCTGATTTCGCTGACAGACGACGGAATAACTATGCTTTTAAGAGATGAACAATCAGAAAAAGCACCTTTGCCGATTTCCGTTACGGAATCCGGAATTACAATATCGGTCAGATTAGTTGTGCTTTCAAAAGCATAATCACCTACTTCAACAACGCTGTCAGGAATTTTAATTTCACTTAATAACCAACAGGTTTTGAAAGCATAGGGAGCAACAGTTTTAACGCCGTCAGGTATTGAGTAGCTTGTTGTGTCTTCTTTTAATGACGGATATACGATAATTTCAGTCATATCCTTGCTGAAAACTATACCGTCACGGGAAGTATAATTTTTGTTGTTTTCGTCAATATTTATCGCTGAAACATTTGAATTTGCAAATGCACCGTATTCAATTTTTTCAACGCTTGCGGGAATATTCAGAACACTTATTCCACAGCCCTCAAATGCGTTTTTGTCAATGGTTTTAAGATTGTCCGTAAAAGTGATATTTTTCAGTGAAGAACAATATGAAAAAGCCTGTTCGTCTATTTTCTCAGCAGGGATAGACAAATCCGTCAGATTGTTACAGTTGTTGAAAGCAAACTGACCGATAGTTTTTACTGATGTCGGAATTTCAATACTTTCAAGCAGAACACAGCCTTTGAATGCTCTTCTGCCGATTTCTGCGGCAGTGTCGGGAACAGTAATGCTTTTCAGCAGTTCACAGTTAATGAACATCTGATTGCTTATTGCTTTAAGAGAATTTCCGAGTTCTGCACTTTTAAGGGATTTACAGTTGCCGAATACAAATTCACCGACTGTTGTAGTGGTGTCTGGCAGTGAGATTGATTCAAGACTGCGGCAGTCATAGAAAGCACCGTCGCCGATTGTTTTCAGATTTTCGGAAACATCAATGCTTTTAAGTCTTGTACAGCTGAAAAACGCTGCCTTGCCGATTTTTTCGACAGAATCCGGAATTGTAAGCGTTTCAAGATTTGTACAGCAGTCAAAGGCATAATCGTCAATGATTTTCAGAGTATCGGGAAGAGTTACAGTCTTTAAATTTGTTTTGCCTTTGAAAGCACTGTTTCCGATAGCTGAAACGGTGTACTGACCGACTTTTTCGGGAATTTCAACACTTGTTTTGTCGGACTTTATGCCGATAATTTGTGCGGTATTGTCCTTAGAAATAGTGTAAATAAATTCTCCGTCGGAATTTTCGCTTGCAGATGTCGGCAATGCAGAAAAAATCATACAGAATACAAGCATTACCGAAAGAACAAGCGATATTGTCTTTGTTTTTTTCATTGAAAGTCCTCCTTATAATTTTATATAAAACTTATTATATAATATAACAAACAGTGCAACAAAAGTGCAACAGAAAATTTAAATATTTTTTTGATTTGTTGCACTTCTGTTGCACTTCGTGTTGTAAAATATATTAAAAGAATATAAAAGTTTTTGTGAAATGAATATTTTTTGCGTTATTTTGTTGCAAGGAGTTCAAAAAGATATAAGGGAGGCTTATAAAAATGTATTAAGAAATTTTTTTCAAAGGAATGATTTACCTTTGACGATTTATCAGAAAATGATGTTTTATAATTATTTTTGGGTATAATTTTTAATGCCGTTAAAAAATACTTACGGGGATGATAAAATTGAAAGATAAGATTTTCGGAGTTTTGCAGAGAGTCGGTCGTTCATTTATGCTGCCGATTGCACTGTTGCCGATTGCAGGCTTACTTCTGGGCATAGGCAGTTCGTTTACAAATGCCACAACTCTTGAAGCATATAACCTCACGGGAGTTATTCAGGAGGGAGGATTTCTCTATACTGTCTTTGATGTTATGAGAAAGACAGGCAGTATAGTTTTTGATAACCTTGCATTACTTTTTGCGATGGGTGTTGCCATAGGTATGGCGAAAAAAGAAAAAGCTGTCGCCGCACTTTCGGGTGCAATAAGCTATCTCATTATGAACACCACCATAAGCACTCTTATTGACGCAAAGGGCGGCGTTGAGGCTATGGCGGCAAACTCAACAACAACTACACTCGGCATAACAACACTTCAAATGGGTGTTTTCGGTGGTATTATTGTCGGACTGGGCGTTGCGGCACTTCACAACAGGTTCTATAAAATACAACTGCCACAGGTTTTGTCGTTTTTCGGCGGAACGAGATTTGTCCCGATAATATGCAGTGTTGTGTATCTTATTGTCGGTGCTGTTATGTTCTTTGTGTGGCCGATTGTACAGATGGGTATAGCACAGCTTGGTCAGCTTGTACTTCAATCGGGATACGCTGGAACATGGGTTTACGGCATAATCGAAAGAGCATTGATTCCGTTTGGGTTGCACCATGTTTTCTATATGCCGTTCTGGCAGACGGAGCTCGGCGGTTCAATGATAATTGACGGAGTTACCGTTCAGGGAGCACAAAATATTTTCTTTGCGGAACTGGCATCAAAATCAACAGAACATTTCTCGGTTGAGGCAACAAGATTTATGTCGGGCAAGTTCCCGTTTATGATTTTCGGACTTCCAGCCGCCGCATTCGCTATGTATAAAGCCGCTCGTCCCGAAAAGAAAAAGGCAGTAGGCGGTTTGCTGTTATCAGCGGCACTTACATCAATGATTACGGGCATTACGGAACCGCTTGAATTTACATTCCTGTTCGTAGCACCTGTGATGTATGCCGTGCATTGTGTGCTTGCCGGTCTTTCGTATATGCTTATGCATATATTGAATGTCGGGGTAGGAATGACTTTTTCGGGAGGTTTAATCGACCTTACACTGTTCGGCATTTTGCAGGGCAACAGCAAGACAAACTGGATATGGATTGTGATTGTCGGTATTGCTTATGCCGTGGTTTATTATTTCGTTTTCTATTTTATGATTAAAAAGTTCAATTTCAAGACGCCGGGGCGTGAGGCTGACGATGAAGAAACAAAGCTCTATACCCGTCAGGATATGGAGGAACGCAAGAAACAGACAGACAGCAAATCCACAAAAAGTCCGGACAGCGTGAGTTCATTGATTGTAAAGGGACTCGGCGGAAAAGCAAATATTTCAGATATTGACTGCTGTGCAACCAGACTGAGAATTACCGTTGTAAACTCAGAAAAGGTCAGCGACAGTCTTCTTAAAGAAAGCGGAGCGTCAGGAGTAATTCACAAGGGCAACGGCGTACAGGTTGTTTACGGACCACAGGTTGCTGTTATCAAATCAAATCTTGAAGATTTTCTTGATTCCGCTGCGGCAGATAATGTTGACGAGATTATAACTGAAAAAACACCCGACGAACAAAAAAATAAAACCGCAGATGAACAGCCAAAAGAAAAGCCAAAAGAAAAGCCGGAAGAACAGGCAGAAATTCTGTATTCACATCTCAATGGTAAGGTTGTACCGCTTGAAAATGTTGATGACGCAGTATTCTCGGCGAAAATTCTCGGTGACGGAATAGCGGTTGAACCGACAGCTGAGGGCAAACTCTATGCACCGTGTGACGCAAAGGTTGAAACGGTATTCGATACAAAACACGCAGTCAGTCTTGTTTCGGAAAACGGCTGTGAGATTGTTCTTCATATCGGCATTGATACTGTAAAGCTGAACGGAGAATTTTTTGAATCGCATATTTCAAACGGTCAGAAAGTCAAAAAGGGCGACTTGCTTATTTCGTTTGATGTTGACGGAATAAAAAAGGCAGGCTACAAGCTCACAACACCTATGATTATCTGTAACACCGACAATTACAGCTTGATAAAGGCTGTTGCAGACGGCAATATTTCAGCAGGTGAAAAAATCCTTGAAATCAAAAAGTAAAAATAAGTAAACTTCAATCAAATGCCTGTTTACAGTTCGGCTATAAACAGGCGTTTGAATTATTTATAAAGTTCTTGATTTGTTGCAGTTTATGTAATAATATATATTCTGGAAATCGGAAAATTAAGGGGAGTAAGTAATGCTTAAAAAGAAAATATTGTTTCCGCTGTTGACAGCGGTTGTTTTGCTGTCGGCTTTGTCAGTGTACATAGTGTCAAGCTGTAAAACCTATTCAATCTATATGCCCGAACCTGAGGGAATATATTATTCAAAGGTCGATATTGAATATTCAGACGATAATATTGTCAAAGCTGAAACACCGATACACGAAAACGGCTATATCAGAATACCGTTCACTTCACTCAATAAAGGACAGACGGAAGTTAGTGTAACCTTTTACAACACAGGCAGTGATACTGACATTTCCATCAGAAAACAAATGTATAAGCTGAATGTGGGAGAATTTAATATTCTGTATGAAAGTGCGTCAACAAGCATACCGAATATTGCGGCATATCCGGCAGTTTACATAACGGAGGCACTGTTCTTTTGTATAATGGCTGTGTATATGATTATAAGGTTCCGAAAAAGCCTGAAAAACAATATGTATTCCTATGATACGGTCTTTAAGTGTTCACTTATGATAATGTGTGTTATTATGGGAATTGTATTTACAGCATTGTCTGTTTATCTGCTGTTTCATTACCGTGATTATCAGTCGGAAAGTATGCAAAACTTAACGGCAATAATTATGTTTATGCTTATGTTTGCATCTGTTCCGTTTGTGCTTATTTATTCTGTTGCGATGACTGTAAGTAATATTTCACTTATTCGTCACGAGGGATTCCGTATTGCAAACGCTCTCGGTATTGCAATAAGTGTCGCACTCATTGTCGGTGTAGTAACCTGTATTGTTTTGCCTGTATTTGTTTACCATATAAACAGTATTGAGTTTGCCATGGTTTATCCGATAATAAGTGCCTTGTATGCTTTCTTTGAGGTGTATTTGCTCAGTACAAAGATATGTGCCCTTATTGCCGCAAAGCATAAGCCAAAATATGATAAGGATTACATAATTATTCTCGGCTGTGGCATAAGAAAAGACGGAACACTGTTGCCGCTGCTAAAAGGCAGAGCCGACAAAGCTATTGAATTTTATCACAAACAGCTTGACGCAACAGGCAAAAAAGCTGTGTTTGTTCCGTCAGGAGGACAGGGAAGTGATGAAATAATCTCAGAGGGTGAGGCAATAAAGCGTTATCTTGTCACTCAGGGTATACCCGAAGAACAGATTAAGCCTGAAACAAAATCCAAAAACACCCTCGAAAATATGAAGTTTTCAAAAGAAATTATAGGCGACAGCAACGCAAAAGTTCTGTTCTCTACAACAAACTATCATGTGTTCAGAAGTGGTATTTTTGCATCTCAGGCAGGGCTTAAAGCAGAGGGAACAGGCAGTAAGACAAAATGGTATTTCTGGCCTAACGCCTTTATCCGTGAGTTCGTCGGCTTGATAGTAAGTCAGAAGAAAAAAATCATTCCTTTGACGCTGATTATTATTCTTGTTGCGATTGTATCGGCATTAGTTACATTTTAATATTTATGACAATAAAAAAGTCAGATATTCCGTAAAAAGAATACCTGACTTTTGTTTTTGAATTTATGTATTGCTGAGTGTTGCGGTTGTCATCTCAGCCCATGAATATTGAAGCATATATTCGCCGTGATAAAGATTGACAGCAGAGGTTTTTCCACGCAGAAAATCAAAGTAATCACATTCAACGGCGTCGGTTTTAAGGCTTATTGTGTTGCGGTTTTTGAGGATAATGTCGTCTGCGTCAACACTTGCAAGGGTGTTTTTCAGGTCGTGTATAAGATTTCGGAGATTACTACGCTGAGAAATGCTGTCGGGTTTGTTTTCCCAGAGTATCGCAGTCAGTTCGCCCATTGTGCAGGAAGCACCCTTTCTGTCGGTTAAATAGGCGAGTAACTCCTTTGTCTTGTTACGGTTAAAATACAAAGGTACGCCGTTTGAAAAAACCTCAAAATTCCCGAAACACTGTATTTGCAGTTTTTCCTTTGAAGTGTGCTTTACGGGATAACGCAGGTTTTCCATAGCGGATTTAACCTGATGAACATCAACCGGTTTAAGCAGATAGTCGCTTGCATAAAGCCGGAATGCGTCAAGCGAATACTCCGAATAACCTGTAACAAAAATTATGTTTATTTTACCATTTATTTCTTTCAGCCTTTTTGCGAGTTCAAGTCCCGTCATTCCACGCATTTTTATATCAAGAAATGCAATATCGCACGGAATGTCAGCGGCAAGTTCTATTGCCTCAGAGGGTTTGCGAAAGCTGTAAATATCGGCGTCGGGAACAATTTCCGAGATTGCATTAACAAGAACTTCCAACGCCAGTTTTTCGTCGTCAACAGCAAGAATGTTCAAATTTAAACCTCCTTAGGTATTTTAATAACTGCGGTTGTACCTTTGCCGACAGTACTGTTTATTGTGAGAGTGCCGCCGCAGGAAAGTTCAAGGCGGTTTCGTACATTTTCAATGCCTATGTGAAATTCGCCGCCGCTGATAATATTTTCGGCGTCAAAGCCTACGCCATTATCCGTAATTTCAATTTCAAAACAGTCGCCAAGTTCTCTTGATGATATTTTTACAGTGCCTCCGTCGGCTGAGTCGCCGAGTCCGTGCTTTACCGCATTTTCAACCAGCGGCTGAACCGTCAGTGCAGGAATAAGAAAATCGTTTGCCTGTATGTCATAGACAATTTGCAGTTCGTCCTCAAAACGCATTTTTTCGAGTGCAAGATAATTCTGAACATGTTTAAGTTCATCATCAAAGGAAATAGGCATTTCACGGCGGATTGAGTCAAGGTTGCCACGCAGATATTTAGAAAACTGACTTATTGCCTGTTTTGCAGCCTGAGGGTCTTTGTCGCACAGACAGTATATTGATGTCAGCGTGTTATAAAGAAAATGCGGCTGAATCTGACTGAGCATAATTGATACCCTCATATCTGTATTTTCACGCTCTTTTTCGCAGTATTTTTCTGTCTGTTCATTAAGAATACAGAAAAACAAAATGAATGCGGCGGTAATAAGCGAAAGCATTACAATATTCAGACCATATGAAAACATCTGAATGAAAATACTGACAGAAGGCAGTACGATATATATTCCGAAAGCAATTTTTTCTTTTTTTGAAAGACAGGCACGATTTACGATAAGAATAACGGCGTTCATAATCATTGTACCGATAACAAGAATCTGAGAAATCAGGAAAAACTCTCCACGCTGATATGTGTTTGTTTCGTCAAAATAATAATACATATTCGTAAACTGAGAAACAATCAGGAGTACAAGCTGTAATGCATAATAAAAACCTATGAATATGTACAGCTTTTTCTTTTTTCTGTTTTCGTCGACGATAAATGTAAAATAAAGCGTTGCACAAAACGACAGCAATTCCGAAAAAAAGAATTCGCAGAAATTAGAAATACGCACGGCATAAAATCCGAATTCTCCCTCCATACCACGAAACATCAGTCCAAGAATATTGGACACAAGATAAAACATAAGTGATAAAAATATTGTAATAAAGTATCGGCTTGTGTTTTTTCCGATTTTCGCACCTATGCACACAGCAGCAATTTCGGCAATACAAAGAAAAATACCGCACAATTCAAAGGCAATATTTATAAGTTTGATTTCTTCGGTCATCTTAAAACTTCTTTCTGATATGTAACACCCTGTCTTTTAAGAGTAAGATGTAAAGTTTAGGTTTTTGAGTACGAACAGTTGCTCTTTATTGCCGTTCATACACTTTTTACAGTATAACATATATGATTTTGTCAGACAAGGAAGTTTTATAATACAATAAATGGTAAAAATTATGTTTTACTATAATAATAAACAATTCAGTGCAACAAAAGTGCAACAAAAAACCTGAAACTCCACACAGGAAATTTCAGGTTTCAGGGGGTTATCTGTCAATTTTTAATAAGTTTTTGAATTTCAAGTGCTTTTCCGAGGTCGCCGTCTATTCTCAGCTTGCCAACCGTAAAAGCAAATACGGGGTCCATTTTTTTGTGTACTATTTTGAGAAAATCCTTTGAATCAACCGTAAAGATAACATCACGGTCATAATATTCATAAGGTTCAACATTAAGAGTACCGTTGTTGAGTTCGGCGTAGAACGCACCCGAGCCGTCACCCTGTAAATTAACTTGAAGTGCAAGATGACCCTGATAGTCGCTTACATCTGCCTGCATAAAAACATTGCGTACTTCGTCGAAAACTTCCTGAAATGTCATAGTAAAAAAACTCCTTTAATATTACTAAAATAAATATACCGTATCTTTTAATTTTTGTACTGAAAAAACAAAAATTAAATTCAATACAGATATAATACATTAAAACATACTAAAAGTCAATAGAAAAAATAAATTTTTTGTATATATTTAAATTTATTCATCTCATAACATTTTTATGAGTCAGAAGTTGTTCGGAGAGTGAAGAGTGAAGAGTGGAGAGTGGAGTTGCGTTCAGGGTTTATTTTATCATTAAGTCATTTTCCACAGATTTAAGTTTTGCTGTTGTATTTTACAATAAATTATAGCATAATAAAATACATCATATAAAATATAAAGGTGGTTTTATATTATGCCAAACATTAAACCTGTATTTCTTACAAAGAACGGCAGAGGAAGATATGCTATCGTTGATATTGAGGAATACGAACAAACAAAGGCAGTCCTCAAACTAATGTCAGAACTTTCAAAGGGTGAACAATCAGCAAAGGAAAATGGTTGGACAGATATTTCCGAAGTAAAAAAAATACTGGGGGTATCTGATGTTCAAGATTGAATTTTCACCCGAATAACGAAAATTAAACATCAGGTTGATGAAAAAAGTTATAACAATGACTAACGCTGCGGACAAAGACTAAACGGTAACAATTAGTTTGAACGCAATTTGACAGTGGCGGCACGCCACCGGAGGCACTCCGCTGACACTTCCGTGACAGTATGGTGACACTTTCAAAGTAAAAGTGTCACCGCTCAAAGCCGCATAAATACTGACTTTTTTGCTTGTTGTGACAGTGGTGACACTTTTTTAAGAGTTTCTTTTATATATAAAAAAATAATTTTATTTCTCCTTGCGTAAGAAGTAAGAAAAAAGTGTCACAGGTGTCACAGAATGGCTGAAACCCGCATAAATACTGACTTTCTTAACAAAATTTTTTTCAAAAAAGTGTCACAGAAGTGTCACCAAAGTGTCACCTTTTATTAAAAAGTGTCACCTTATAATTTTCAACTTATAAAAAAACGCCCTCTGTCTTTTGAAGTGACAGGGGGCGTAGGTGTAAATTCAATTATTTGCGTTTGATTTTGCCTGATGCGGTCTTTTCAAATTCGTTTTCACGGATTTTTACGACAGCTATACGCTTGTAAAGCGGAAGCTCACGGTTTACTTCGTCAACCTTTGCATTTACTGCGGCATTAACATCTGCAATATTTGCTTTTGCGATAAATTCACTGTTAGGATAAATCTCACAGGTTATCTGATTGTTTTCGGAATATACCATAAGTTCCTTTGCAACATACCAGCCGTTGAATTTGTTTTCGAGTTCTTCCGGTGATACATTTTCGCCGTTTGCAAGAATGATAAGATTCTTCTTTCTGCCGGTGATAAAGATGAAACCGTCTTCATCAATGTATCCGAGGTCGCCTGTTTTAAGCCAGCCGTCAACGATTGTTTCAGCGGTATTCTTTTCGTCCTTGTAATATCCGAGCATCATACTCTTGCCTCTTACAAGAATTTCGCCGTCCTCAATCTTAGCCTCAGCTCCCGGAACAACAAAGCCTACTGAACCTCTTTTTGAATGACCGTGTATGTTTACGCTGATACGGGGAGAGAACTCAGACATTCCGTAGCCCTGTAAAACTTCTATGCCGAATTCAGCCATACCGTCAGTCAGTTTCGGGTTAAGATAAGCACCACCGCTGTATATTCTTCTGAGGTTTTCGCCGAATACAGACTGTCCGATTATGTTTTTCGGAACATTCGGGTTTGCCTTTGAAGCCTCGTTGAGCTTAAAGAGAAGTGTTTCTATTATCATAGGAACGAGCAGGATTATATGCGGCTTGAATACTGCAATATTTTTTGCAAGACGCATTATTGAGTCGTTAAAGCAAACAACAGAACCGAGGTGCAGTCCAACCAGAATATCACAGGTAAAGCAATATACATGATGTATCGGAAGAACCGAAAGCACGGTTGAATTTTTCTGTTCGCCCATTTCAACACAGGTTGTGTTGTCGATAAGAGATGTATGAGTGAGCATTACGCCCTTGCTTTTGCCTGTTGTACCTGATGTAAAGAGGATAGTGCACATTTTATCGTTGTCGATTTCAACATCAAATGCACCCTGATTTTCGTCAATGATTTTCTGGAATGAAAGGATATTGCCCTCGTCATTTTCTTTGTTCATTCCGATAAAATATTTTATGTCAGGACAGCTGTTAATTATAGCGTCAATTCTGTCGGACAGAACATCGTCAAAAACAAGAGCCTCAACATCGGCACGGTTGAGAAGTTCAGAAATTTCGCTTGCAGGAAGTTCCTTGTCAATCGGAACGATTACACTGTTGCTGTTGACTGTACCGAAATATGTAACAACCCATTCATAGCTGCTCAGACCTATTACGGCAATATGTTTGCCGAGAAGGTCTTTTGCTTTGAGGAAGTTAGAGAATGCCTGTGAATCCGCTTTAAGCTCAACAAAGGTCTTTGAAACGATTTCCTTGTTGCGTTTGAATTTATAAGCGTCCATTGTGCCGTAATTTTCAGCAGCGGAATTTACCAGTTCTTTGAGGTTCGGGTATCTTTTCATAGGTTTAATCAAACTTTTATCCATAAATTTACCTCACTTAGTTAATGACTCAATATATTCGATAGCCTGTCCTACTGTTTTAAGGTTCATAACATCACGCTCGTTGACTTCAATGTCAAATTCGTCCTCAATTTCGCCGAGAAAGCTCATAAAGTCGTATGAATTAAAGCCAAGGTCATTGATGAACTCAGAGTTTTCGGTAATTTCATCAGGATTAACATTAACATAGTTTGTAATAATCGGTTTAAGTCTTTCTAACATAATTTTCAATCTCCTCTCAAATCAAACGCTTTCAATTATTGCACCGACTTTTTTGTTCGGTGAAGCAATACCCTGGAATATTATCTTTGAAAGATAATAATAAAGCATTTCAAGGCTGTTGTGGTCATATTTGCACTTTTTGTATTCAAAGCTGAAATCCATACCGTTGTCAATCGGGCGATGAGATACCGTGAGGTAAAGTGCCTGTGCAGCAACACCGTTTGAATACCAGTTTGACTTGTATTTAAGGTCAGCGGGTATTTCGTCAGAACGCATTGAAAGCGGCTGATAAGTCAGTGAAAGTCCTTCATAGCTCTGACCGTTAAGATGATAATACTGTGCACGGCTTGTCATAAATTCGATAGGATTGAAGTTTGCGTGGCGGAAGTTTGCAAGCTGGTTTTCCTGAATTTTGCGGCAGCCCTCAATGAATGTATCGTCAAGGTCAACGATTGTTCTGCAAGGGAAGAAGTGAACTCTTGTACCGCCTGAGAATTTTTCTGAAATTGTTGCACGGCGTGAAACGGTTGACTGAATTGAAATATCCTGTTCGTTTCTGTTTGCCTTTTGCAGATATGTTCTGAGTGCCATCATCAGCAGACATACAACAGGAACATCGTTTTCTTTACAGAATTTGAGGATTTGTTCAGTCGGAGCAGGTTCAAGGTGGAATGTTGCAATACCTGCCTCCATGCTTTCGTTAGCGTTTGCAGCGGCACGAAGCTTGAAGTTATTTGACGCAAAACGCTGGTCATCAAGCAGCTTTGTACCCATAATATCAGTGAACATAGGCTCTGAACTCTGAATTACATCAGTCCAGTATTTTCTGTCACGCTGTAATGCCTTTGAGTTATCCTCGTATTTAAGGTCTTTTTCAAGCTGTGCTATGTATGATTTTGCAGGGTTTGTGTACTTATAGTCGTACTTTTTGTGGCTGTATATCATCATTATGTCGCTGAGGAAAACGATAAGAGCCTGTGCGTCCATTGTCATATGGTCAACGCAGAAATAAACTCCCTGAAAACCGTCAGGCATAGCGATAATCATAATTTTGTTCATAGGTGAATCCTGACGCTCAAAAGGAACTTCTGTCCATTTTCTCATTTCGCTTTCGGCGTCCTCATACTTCCAGTGACGGAACTCAAAATACGGAATGTAGCGTGTTTCTTTTTCGGCGATGTATTGCATTACTTCGCCTTTTTCGTTTTCGTGAAAACGGATTCTTGAACACTCAAAATGATCGTAAGCCTCATAAATGCTTTCCCTGAGTACATCAACATCAACATCAATCTCGATTGTGAGGCTGACGCCGATATTCAGTACCTGCTTATACGGGCAATACTTAACCGTAAAGTAATGCATTTTCTGTGCATAAGTCAGCGGATACATTTTTACATTCTGTTCCATAAATTGTTTTCTCCTCTCATATTATATAAAAGATTATATTAACCCTATAAATAATAGGGGACGGACACTATGCGGAGTGCCTTAGCTGTCGAATTGCGTTCAAAGTTATTGTTACCATTAAATCATTGTCCGCAGGATTAGTGCTTTGTGTTTATTTTACGCAACAACGATATGTAACAACAAAGTAATCTCAACGCATATGTCAGCAGAAGGCTTTTTGTTAAAAAATCAGTCGTTGCCGTATTTGTCAAAAAGCTGTTTTGCGGCGGCTTCATAAGCCTCTGTGCCTACATAGTAGGATTCAGCGTGGTCGGCACCTTTTATGATAAGAAGTTTTTTATCGGACTTGCAGGCATTATAATTCTGCTCGCTCATATATGTAGGAACAAAGTCGTCTTTGTCACCGTGAATAAACAGAATAGGTATTTTTGTTTTCTGAACCTCGTCAAGAGTACAGACATCATTATATCCGTATCCGGCGAATTTCTTTGTCCACATTTCAGTAAGATTCATAAGCGGGAATTTCGG
The DNA here is from genome assembly GCA_051894195.1 of Acutalibacteraceae bacterium. Classification (GTDB taxonomy): domain Bacteria; phylum Bacillota; class Clostridia; order Oscillospirales; family Acutalibacteraceae; genus UBA1213. Next base: position 1,836 of record JBJFIB010000066.1, on the reverse strand, counting down.
GAGATGATAGTCCCTTTTGAGAATATGCGAAAATACATTAAATGCACTTGTAAAGCCGCAGTCAGCGATAATACCCTTTACATTTTCGGGAAGTTCAAGACCGCTTGTCATAAGCACGGTTGATGCACCCATTGATGTTCCGTGAAGAAATATCTTGCAGTCCTTGCCAAAGGTGTTAATCGCATAATCAATCCACTTTACAGCGTCGAATCTGTCGAGTACGCCAAAGCCTATGTATTTTCCCTCACTTTGTCCGTGAGCTCTCTGGTCAACTAAAAGAACATTGAAACCCTGTTCATAGAGGAATTTTGACAATGCACCGTAGTTGGTCATACCGTCGGCTGTATATCCGTGAAAACATATAATAACTTTATTTGAGTTGTTTTCATTTTTGATGAGAGTCGCACTGAGTTTAAGACCGTCATCAGATGTTATGCTGACTTTTTGCAGATTTTGCGTATCAAGCCATTTTTTTCGTTCCTCGATAAAAGGAATATGCTTGTGCCAGTCTGTATTTGCATTGATATTCTTGTCGAGGGTTGCGGTAGGTTTTCTGAGTATCGTAAATCTGAAAAAATAAATTGATACACAAAAGAACACTATTGCAGTAATGACAACCAATGCGGCTATAATGATTAAAGCCCATATCCACCATTCCATAAAAACACCTGCTTTTTTAAAAATTTATTTTTTGATAATACCGTTAAGTATAATATCCAGTTCAGTAAGAAAAATCTGTTCGATTTTCTCGTTGCTTATATCTTCCTTGTCGTTTATAATCATCTGATTTACAACGAATGCGTCAAGAAGAATATACGAAAGTATTTCGCTGTCAACTTCCCTGAGTTCACCCTTTGATTTTCCGTATTCAATACTTTGTTTTATCATATTGAGCCACGGTTTTATGCTTTCGTTGTTAGGCGAATATTGATTAAGAAAAATCAGTTTAAAAGTATCGGGATTATAAACCATAATTTCGCTTATCATTTTGTAAACTGTTTTACAGTTTTTTGCGAAAGTTCTCTCAGGCTTGATACAGGACTTGACAGATTCCATAAGCTCCATACTTGTCTGATTGTGTATGGTATCGAGTATTTCCTGTTTATCCTTGAAGTAGTGATAAACTATTGCAACAGAGTAGCCGAGCTTATCGGTTATTTTTCTTATTGAAAGTTCGTCAAAGCCATCTTCAAGACCGATTTCTATTGCCGCATTAAGTATTGCATTACGGGTTTCGGCGTTTTTCTGCTGTTGTCTTTCTCTGCCCATTTTATCCCTCTTTTGCTTAAATCGTTTTAATTCGACAAAATTAAACACTGTTTAATTTTCTAACGCTGTTTATATATTACGCACCTTTTTATTTTTTGTCAATAGTTATAAAGTGATTTAATAATCTTTGGAACAATTAACAATAAAATCCAGTTCTGACACAAAAAACAAGCGATTATTTATGTATTCATCTTAACTAAACCCAACGCATATACTTAAAATCACAACAACTCCACTCTCCACTCTCCACTCTCCACTCTTCACTCTCCATTCTTCACTCTCCATTCTCCACACTCCACTCTCTTTAAAAGTTTATTTTTTGGCATAAAAAATGCCCGTGACAATTAAGCCACGAGCAAAATTTTTTTAATGAATAATGAATAATGAATGATGAATAATGAATAATTAACGGTGCGGCAAAGAACTGACGGTTGACATCAACTCCACTCTCCACTCTCCACACTCCACTCTCAATAAATTTGTTTACATGGCAGGGATTTTATGATATAATAAATTGAATTTTGAAAAGCGGAGGAATTTTTTATGGAAGAATATAAAAAACAGTTT
>JBJFIB010000065.1:2018-3123 GCA_051894195.1 Acutalibacteraceae bacterium | reverse complement strand
CAAGGGGATTTATTTGCGTATTGAATTGTGTAAAAAGCGGAACCGGTTCCGGTTTTTACTCGTTCTCACTCTCAAATTCGCTGTATTTAATATTTAAGAATGAGATGTTATGTTCTTTTATGAGCCTGCCTATCTCAAAAATACAGCCATATTCAAATGGTACCTCTTCTATTTTTTTATTCTCGGATATATTACGATAACAATATCCATATTTTGTAATATTATCATCTTCAATATCTATACCATAATCAGGCTTTGAATGACTTTCACACAGTTTGTCAATACACTTTCCGGAATTTATTCTGTCAGTCAGAATTTTTATTATATAAAAAACCGTTTGCGATTTATATGGCTCCCTGCTCTCAAGTATATCTCGTATAAATCTCAAAATGTTTTCAAGTCGTTTTCTATTGTCACTATTTTTATCAAAAATAAATTTCACAGCTTTGTCTCCTTTATAACTAAATGCAGTAATGTGCATATACAACGGATAAAATCGTGATAAAATTCATATTTGTATTTCTGATATAATTTAAGGAAGCTATGTACCTGTCCACACAGTGCATTATACAGCGAAACGAGGGTATCGTAAATAGAACTTCTCAAATCAGAACAATATTCATCATCATTTTCCTGCATTTTTTCAATGTCAGAGTTCAGAAGAGATAAGATAACAAGACTATATTTCACAACTCCATAAATACCATCAGCCTCTGAGACAACACATTTCTTATATCTTTTTATATATTCTTCTTGCTCTGCTCCACTATACAATCCTTTTCTGATAATTCGATACCGTTCTCTGCCGGCTTTTGTTTTTCTGTGATCCGATAAGTATATATCCTTACCCTTTATCGCAGCTTTTTCGCTTGAATAAAGAAATGCACAGTCAAACGAAAGAGTTTCTGTTAAAAAGAGCAATTCATCGCCAACGCTTTCTATGGATACATCATCCGCAGAATAATTATCATAATTCTTTAAAACACCATCTATTTGTTGACTTAGCTCAGAAAAGCTTCGTGGATTAATCGTGTGCAGGTTTTCAATAATATTTTTCATCAGTTTTTTCTTAATCATTTCAGACTTTCTCCTTAATTAAAATTTT
>JBJFIB010000065.1:0-1918 GCA_051894195.1 Acutalibacteraceae bacterium | reverse complement strand
ATTTTTCATCAGTTTTTTCTTAATCATTTCAGACTTTCTCCTTAATTAAAATTTTCAAAAAGCGGAGCCGGTTCCGGTTTTGGTTGAAGCGAGCCGTACCCGGCAGAAAAAGAAAATTATACCCAAGTCGCCCGAGCTGCTCTGATGAAGCGAACAATCGCATAATTTTGTCAGAAAAGCAGTAATAATAAATCCCCTTGAGTACACAGTGCAGCCTGCATAAGCTCAAGGGGATTTATTTATGTATTGAATTGTGTAAAAAGCGGAACCGGTTCCGCTTTTTACTGTCACGCTTGACCTGCTATTACAATTTGGGCGTTACCTTTCTTTCCTGCTCCGCTCCTTCAGCTTGAGCAAGCCGTGACTTAAGCTCGGCATTTTCAAGCTCAAGCGCCTTATTTTCTGCTTCAAGGTTCTTGTTTTCAAAGTTGACTCTTTCCAACGCATCGCCTAACGCCATCAGCTTATTTATGCTATCAATCAGAGCTTTATCATTATTTTGCAGGTATTGATATCTTAGCTCTTTCAATTCTTTTTCGGAGTCAAATTTTCTTGATATAGAGTCAATCCCTTTATTTGCATCAACAATGTGACCTCTCAATTCGGAATGCTCCCTCGAAAGACTTTCCCTTATGTAATCAGACTTCTGTAACTCCGAATTATGGTTTGCTGTTTCGTAGTTCAGACGCTCATTCAAAAGCTTATCCATCTGCTTCCGTGTTTCATCGGGAATATGCTTCAAATACTTAAAGTAAATAAAAATAGTCGTAAACGCCGAAACAACTATGCTGCTTATAACGCCGACTATAATGTCAACTAAAATGTCAGGCATAATATATTCTCCTCCCACAATCAGATAAATACTCAATATGTCTATGACAATATACAAAAAAGCTATTTCAACAGTAACAAGCTGTTTGCTTAAATCAAGCTTATAATACGGCTCGTCCTTGTTTTTTCTAAGCTTAAATAAATCACAAATTTCTTCTACCATATATAAAGCCACGAACGCCGCTATCAATACAAGAGCAATTATTACAATTGCGGATACAACAATCATTTATTTTATCTCCATTCTATTACATAGTTTCAGTATTGTCAATTTCGTTCTGCTGCTCTGAGCCTCCGAGTAAATCAATTAACTGTTTTTGTTTATGAATTATCTCATCTGCAAAAAACTTTCCCCGCTCAAGCGCTTTTGTTAACGAGATTAAAACGTTAAAAGATTCTGAGAGAAAATTAATTTTCCAGTTTATGTACTCTAAATCTTCGTTTACAGCCGTAGAAACATCGTTCAAAAATTGGATGAAATCCGAATCTTTACCGACCCCATCTCCCAACTCTTCATCAAAACCGGAATCGGTTCCGGTTTCTTGTTTGCGCTGATAGAAAGATATATACAGATTTGTCAAGACGTAAATAATAGCTACTTCCGGCTGATACAGATTTTCAGCCTTTGCTCCCAAATTATCTATCACATCGTACAATTCGTGATAAGCGTTGCTGAATTTACCATCTGTCAGATAAAATACAATGATTTTTGTCAGATTAATTTGGCGAGGTGAAAGATCGCCCGGAGCACCGCAACCAACACAAGCTCCCTTGCCGGAGGAGCCGTGTGGAGAGTTATGTGCAATGAAATCTCTGCATTTGCAAACCGTTTCATAAGCATATTCATAGTCAAACTTATCCTCCTGAACCCATCGCTTGCCGCCATCAGCGTTAAGAATGTCGAGAAGCTCGGCTCTGCGACAATAAACAATGTCAGCCTTTTTTCTTTTTTTCACAATCGTTCTCATAATTTTCATTTAAAAATTCCTTTCTTATTATTTTTATTATCAAAATCCTATCGCTCCTAACCGGAAGCGGAACCGGTTCCGGTTTTGGTTAAATCGAGCTGCACCCGGCAGAAAAAGAA
>JBJFIB010000064.1:0-3180 GCA_051894195.1 Acutalibacteraceae bacterium | reverse complement strand
CTAAGCCGGAAACTTGACGAGCTTTATGGTGCATCTCTCTATCCGTCAATAAGGCGGATAGGGGACTTTCAGGCACTGATAATTTCCGTTATAGGAATTGACGATAAATATGCACTCGACGATGTTTCGGTTTCGTCTGAACTTACCGACCTTTTGTGTTCGATTATATTTGAACCGAATATTACAGACGGTCGTTTTGTTGATGAGGAAATAGAACAGGAACGCCGCCAGCTTATTGAAAATATTGACGCTGAGTTCAACGACAAGCGTACTTATGCAATAAACCGCTGTATTGAGATTATGTGCAGAGATGAACTTTTCTCGATAGGTCGCTTTGGCAGTCGTGAAGATGTTGTTGCCCTGAAAAACGAGGATATTTATAATGCATGGAGAAATCTTCTTGATAATGCAAGAGTTGAACTCACAATGCTTGGAAATACCGACCCGAAAAACGCTTTTGAGGGATTCAAAAAATATTTTGCAAACAAGCCACGCCGACAAAATGCGTCAACACAGATTGTAACAAATGTCGGTGAAGTAAAAAGAATTATCGAAACGGAAGATGTCGCACAGTCAAAACTCGTTATGGGATTTCGCTGTGCATATCCGAAAACAGCCGAAGAAACTGTTGCAAATTCTCTTATGTCGGCTGTTATCGGAGGAATACCAACATCAAAGCTGTTTGCAAATGTAAGAGAAAAAATGAGCCTTTGTTATTACTGTGCAAGCCGTGTTTATAACGAAAAAGGCATTATGCTTATTGACAGCGGCGTAGAAACGGGAAATATAGACAAAGCTGAAAAGGCAATACTTGAACAGCTTGAAATAGCCGCACACGGAAATATTACCGATGAAGAACTGAGTTCCGCAAAGCTGGCACTCAAAAACAGCTATATATCCCTGCTTGATAACTTTGCGTCAATGCAGACTTTCTATCTTAACGGTATTCTCAGCGGAATTACGCTCACACCGCAGAAAGCGGCTGAAATAGTTGATAACATCACAAAAGAACAGATTATATCTCTTGCAAGACAGATAAAGCCTGATACCGTTTTCTCGCTTATCGGAAACGAATAATTTTTAACGAAAAGAGGTGTCTGCCGCTGTCAGAAAAAACAGCGGTCTTTGAATGAATTTTACTGAAATTGAAAACAAACGCCTTGGCGAAAAATATTACAAGATACATCACAGTTCGGGACTGAACATAATCGTATATCCTAAAAAGGACTTTCACTCCGTATATGCCACGATTGCAACAAAATTCGGCTCGATAAACTCACAGTTTGTTCATAACGGAAAAAATGTTCATGTTCCCGACGGTACGGCACATTATCTTGAACATAAGTTGTTTGAGAGTGAAGACGGTGACGCTTTTTCAAAATATGCAAAGACGGGTGCATCGGCAAACGCCTATACTTCGTTTAATGTAACCTGTTATCTTTTCTCTTGTACGGATAAATTTGAGGAGTCACTCGAAATACTCATTGACCTTATACAGTCGCCGTATTTTACACCCGAAACCGTCGCAAAGGAACAGGGCATAATCGGACAGGAAATAAAAATGTACGAGGACGATCCCGATTGGAGAGTTATGATGAATCTCTTGCAGTCGATGTACAAAAATCACCCTATAAATATTGATATTGCAGGTACTGTTGACACTATTGCACAGATTACGCCTGAAACACTTTACGAGTGCTACAACAGCTATTATAATCTTAACAATATGCTTATGTGTATTGCAGGAAATGTAACGCCCGAACAGGTGCTTGAAATTGCCGACAGAAAGCTCAGAAATGCTGAAAAATGCGACACACAGAGTATTTTCCCCGATGAACCGTATGAAGTTGTCAAAAACTATACCGAACAGATACTTCCCGTTGCCGTTCCTATGTTTGAAATAGGCTTTAAGGAAAATGCTCCCAAAACCTGTGCAACAACAAAGGAACTTATATGCACAAATATTCTTCTTACGGCTTTTGCGGCAGAATCGTCGTCACTTTACAGAAAACTCATTGACGAAAAACTCATAAATTCAACCTTTGACTCGGAATATCTCGAAGGCAGCGGCTACCGTGCGGTTATCTTTTCGGGAGAATCAAGAAATCCGCAGAAAGCCGCAGAAATTATCCTTGACGCCGTTAAGAAACTCCACAAAAACGGAATTTCAAAAGAAGATTTTGAAACCGCAAAGCGTTCCGTTTATGGAAAACTTATTGCGGGATTTGACAGTCCGTCGTCAATAGCGTCGGGAATAATCAATGCGGAATTCTGGGGCAGAGAAATTTTTGAATCCGTTGATGTATTTTCGGATATTACGCTTGATGATGTAAACAACAGGCTGAAAGACGAACTTGACCCCGAAAATTACAGCCTTTCGGTTGTTAAGTCTATGGAAGAATAATATCGGAGGAATTTTTATGACAGGATATAATGTTCAGTTTCCGTCGTTGAATCTTAATTTTCACATTAACCCTGTGGCATTCTCCATAGGTGATTTCAGCGTCTATTGGTACGGAATTATTATCGGCTGTGGATTTTTGCTTGCACTGCTTTATGCACTGAAAAGTCTTAAAAGATTTGGCATTGACCGTGACGGATTTTTTGATTGCGTTCTTGTCGGTCTTATATGCGGAATTATCGGTGCAAGAGCATATTATGTTATTTTTCGCTGGGATTATTATATGGCTAACCCGTCGGAAATTCTGTCAATACACAATGGCGGTCTTGCAATTTACGGCGGCATAATCGGCGGACTTCTCGGCGGCTGTATTGTTGCAAAAATCAAGAAAATAAGTATTCCGGCTATACTTGATGTTGCCGTACTCGGTTTTCTTATCGGACAGGGAATAGGTCGCTGGGGAAATTTCATAAATCAGGAGGCATTCGGCACACCTACCGACTTGCCGTGGGGTATGCTGAGTGAGAACACAAACGGGGTTGCAGTTCACCCGTGTTTCCTGTATGAGTCGCTGTGGTGTATTCTCGGATTTTTCGTGCTGAACTATATCAGCAAAAAGTACCGCAAATATGACGGTCAGATTTTCCTTATGTATCTTGTGTGGTACGGCTTTGAAAGAATGATTGTTGAGGGTTTGCGTACAGACAGCCTTTACACGCCGTTTTTAAATCTTCGTGTATCACAGATACTTGCGGCTGTAACAATGATTGCCGGAATAG
>JBJFIB010000063.1:0-3196 GCA_051894195.1 Acutalibacteraceae bacterium | reverse complement strand
TAACATAATAAGGAATTCAGGCAGAGTTGTTCAATGAAACGCTCTGCCTTTTCTTATGCCCGTTTTTATTTTCTGCCCGGAAAAACCGGAACCGGTTCCGCTATTAATAGTTTTGAAAATTGAAAGCAAAAGATATAATTGATATAAATAGCGTTGACACCATTCACATAAGGCTATATAATTTTAATTTAGAGTACGTCAATAAAAGCCCGGTTGTGGATATTTTATTGAATGGAGGAGTAATTATGGCTTACAATATTGATGAGCGAGCAGGGCAAATGCAATTCTATGAATCTATTCTAAAAAGAGTTGATTCTGAACTTACATATGAAGAGGTATTGTCCGATAACAATGACGGAGTTATTAACGGGAATATTCTTGAATTTAAAAAATCAATCACAGATCTTAACGAACATCTTTTTCAGGCTGTTAAATATCTATCGGCAAGACGAATAAAAGGAAAACCTGTTCCTTATAACATACACATTATAGATTTAAGCACGGAAACAGATTATATGTACATATCACAAGATTATTTAGGTGAAATTGAAAGAGTATATCCGGGAGCGGCGTCCAAAGGAAATTGTGGATTTGTGGGAAAAGGAGTCAAGAAGATATTTCACTATTCCGATGATATGAATGAAGCTGAGAACCTTATTGCTGAGTTAAAGACTAAAAAATGGACCAAAATACATATTGACGAAAATTGTATAATCGGATGGGCTGAAAATTACTATAAAACTGTTCCAAACTCCACAAAAGAATATTTCATTGGTGATGAAACAGGCAAACATCAATCGGTTGGAGAAATTAGAAACCCTCGGGTATTCAAGGAATATATCTACCCGTATAAAGGTAAATCCAATAAAAAGTTTAAATATCTTATGGATAAACTTAATGACACTATGCAGAAAAAGCAACTCGGGGCATTTTACACAGCAGCAAAGTATTGTGAGAAAAGCATAGAACTGCTTTTGAAAGCGATTGATAGGGTTCCTGAAGGGAATGACTATATTATTATTGACAATTCTGCCGGAACAGGAAATTTAGAGGAAGTGTTGCCGGATAATATTTTGTCCCATTGTGTTGTTTCAACATTAGAATATTACGAGTACAAAGTCCTATTAGAGAGAATCGGAAGTAAGGTTCGACACATAATTCCACCTTTTGAAACTAAGGAGACATTTAATGCAGGTCTGGTTACAGGTGCTGATGCTTTGAGCAAAGAATATATTGAATACATTCAAAATCTTAAGGCTCCTGATAACGATATAAGCTATTATAATGACGATAAATGCAGCATTATTGTTTACATAAATCCACCATACGCAGAAACTACATCGGTTGAGCATCAAAAACGAGGTAAAGGTGAAGAGGCTTCAACTTGGAAAAACAGCTATGTTGTAACGGAAATGAAAAAAGAAGTAAAAGGTTCTGCTTTGAATGATATGGGCAATGCGTTTATCTGGTCATCATTTAAATATTATCTTCGCCAAAGCACAGATAGTCTTATAGTTTATAGTCCGGTAAAATACTGGAAAGCACAACATCTGATAAATAAAAAATTTATAGATGGCTTTGCGTTTAACAGAAAACATTTCCATACGAAGATAAACGCTTGTATAATGTGTGCGTTGTGGTCGAATGAAGATGACTATACAACATCATCAATCAGAATTCGAGGTTTTGACATTGATGAACAAAATAACCTTGTGGACTGTGGTGTTATGGATGTAAAAAAGATTAATGCAACATTCAGCCAAAAATACTACGATAAAAGAAAATTTGACGATGATTTGCAGGAGGGTGTTTTAATAGGATTAGACGGCTTAGAAAAACATAACGGTAAAGTAAGAAACAAGCCAAAATACAACGGGAACATAATAGGATATTTAATCGCCAACACATCAGGATTTGATCATCCGGACTTAAATTCCGGTTTATTAATAGCAGGAAGATATGACGGGAATGGTTTTTATTTACGAAAAGATAATTATCTTGCGATGTTACCGCAGTTTTGTGCAGCTAGATACATAACTTATAACCGTAAATGGACTGAAAGAGGCAGAATTATGAAATCTGCTGATGGTGCAGTCAGGTACTTTAATGATGTAAAGTCAGGCAGCCTCGAGCAGTTTCTACTGAAATGTCTTTTATTTACTTGTTTGGAAATGCAAAATCATTGTCGTACAATTACCGGTTCCGATGGAAGAATATACAGAAATGAATTGTGTTTTGATGACACAAACGGAAACACATTAGCTTGTATAGATATTCAGAAACTGAATATGAACGATAGGGAAAAAGTAATTATGGAACAATGGCAAATTATACTGCAAGAGGCAAAGAAGTGTGAAGAATATGACTCTAAACTTACCTACGGTGTGTTTCAGATTTTCGCCGAAATAGATACGTTGTACAAGGATGAAGAAGGCAACACGCATCGAAAGCACATTGAGCTTCACTCTGCAATTCAGACCTTAAAAGCTCTAATTAAAGAATACTACAACTCTGAAATTGTTCCGACTTTATTCAGTTACGAATTCCTTAAATAAGAAAAAAATAAGAAAAAACCGGAACCGGTTCCGCTTTTTACACAATTCAATACGCAAATAAATCCCCTTGAGCTTGCAGAAATGCAATGTACTCAAGGGGATTGTTATCTGTGTTGTTTTCGTGGCTTTGATAATTGATCAAGCTTTTGGTTTTGCCTTGATATCAGCTCTTTCATCCAGTCCGGCTGTTCATCGCCTTGTGAGATGATTTCTCCGTTTTTATACATACCAACTTCTTTATAGCCGTTGAAATTATCGTAAAAATACGCAATGTCGCAGTAGGGGAGAATTCGTTCAAGGTTTTCAAACCTGTGCTCAAATCTTTTCAGAACGTCGTCTTTCGGAATATCATGACCGCCTTTTCTTACTCGGTTTGCAATCCGCTCCAGCGACTCTGATGCAGTGTCAAGTCCGACATAGTAGAGCCTGATATAGTACCCACGCTCTTTTGCTTTGATGATAGTTTTCTCGGTTCTGACTCCGCTGAGTGTTGTTTCCTGCGTGAATGTAATTCCTTTTTCAATGCAGTTGTTAATTAACGAAACAGCGTGCTTGCCGCCGAGAAGCCTGTCACCGCCGAATTTTTCATTAATTTTGTCAACGTCTATTATAACGCCGAAATCATTAAGCCGTGATTTTAA
>JBJFIB010000062.1:0-16331 GCA_051894195.1 Acutalibacteraceae bacterium | reverse complement strand
AGATTGAGGTTCAGGGTTGCGAACAAATCAAAAAGAATAATCCCGACTGCGTGACTATTTTCATTATGCCGCCGTCAATGGAGGTTCTTGAAAAAAGACTGCGTGGCAGAGGTACGGAAACAGACGAAGAAGTTATACAAAAACGCCTTGCCCGTGCAAAAGAGGAAATTCTCAAAGCACCCGAGTACGACTATGTTGTCATAAACGGACCTATTGAGGAATGTGTTGACGATGTTTTATCAATAATAAATGCAGAAAAACTGAAATCAAAAAGATTCAGATTCTGATATAATTCATTCAAAAGTTCTGTCCGCTGTTTAGGACAAACAAAAATATATTATACAGGGAGATTTTATTATGAAATACGAAAATTACACAAGACCGTCAGTAGATGACCTTTTTGCAGGAAAAGTAAGCAAATATTCACTTGCAATAGCTATTGCAAAAAGAGCAAGAGAAATTACAGACGATATGCAGGACGATAAGGGCAAGGTTTGCGATAAGCCTGTTCTTGTTGCGGTTGATGAATTCAAAGACCACAAATTCACAATTCTTGAACCCGATATAGATGACTGATTTATTTCTTGTTGCTGAGGTTGCCGTTGAAAACACAGCATATCATTTTGACAAGCTGTATGATTACATTATTCCGTCGGATTCGGCAGAATTTGCAAAGGCTGGCTGTCGTGTAATGATAAGTTTCGGGCGAGGTTCACTCCGACAGGGAATGATAATGTCACTGCATAAGACAGACGACATTACAGGACTAAAAAAAATAAGTGAACTTCTCGATAAAGAACCCGTGCTGTCAGAAGAATTACTTTTGCTTGCAAAAAGTATGAAAGAACGGTGCTATTGTACCTTTTTTGAGGCTTGTGCGGCGATGTTGCCGCCGGGTTTATCGCTGAAAGTCACATACAGCTACACAATAACCGATATTGCCGACGAAACATCACCGAAGCTTTCCGAAACCGAAAAACAGATAATAACCTATCTCAGAACACGAAAAGTTCCCGTAAGACAGGACAGACTGCTGAAAATACTGGGACTTTCTGAGGATTCCGTTCTTGTAAAAATGACCAAAAACGGCTTGCTTTCAAGAACTGAGGCAGTAAAAAAGCGTTTGCAGGATATTACCGTAAAAATGGTAAGGCTTGTAAATGACGATGTTGATGTCAGCCTTTCGCCACGACAGAGTGATGTTGTAAATATTCTTCGTGCGGCAGGCTCGGTTTCACGCAAGGAAATATGCTATTTTACAGGTGTTTCAACGGCGGTCATAGATACCCTTGTAAAAAAGGGAATATGCGAATATTTTGATGAAGAACCGCCAAAAATTACCGAAAGTGAAAATATAATTTCCGACAAAGAAAATATAGTCTTAACTCCTCAGCAGGAAAAGGCGTATAATTCTCTTATCGAAAAATATCAAAGCGAAAAACCGTCTGTTTCACTTCTTTACGGAATTACGGGCAGTGGTAAAACATCAGTTTTTATGAAACTCATTGACCGTGCAAACGCTGACGGCAAGGGTGTTATCTGTATGGTTCCCGAAATTGCATTAACGCCGCAGCTGCTTGCAAAATTCAAGGCGAGATACGGCAACAATGTTGCGGTTTTCCACAGTGGCTTGTCGCTTTCAAAAAGGCTTGAAGAATGGAAGCGTGTAAAAAACGGCGAGGCGACTATTGCTGTCGGTACACGCTCGGCAATTTTTGCACCTATGAAAAATATAGGACTTATCGTCATTGACGAGGAACAGGAATACACCTATAAATCGTCATCTGTGCCACGCTTTCACGCCCGTGACCTTGCGAAAATCAGGTGCAGTTATAACGACTGTCTTTTACTGCTTTCGTCGGCGACACCGTCAGTTGAAAGCTATTACTATGCACAACAGGGCAGATATTCCCTTGAAACGCTGACTTCACGCTACGGAAAGGCAAAATTGCCGTATGTAATTACCGTTGATATGAACCTTGAACAACAGCAGGGCAATATGTCAAATTACAGTTCCGTGCTGTTGGAGGCGATTGACGATAATCTCGAACACGGACATCAGTCGATTATACTTTTGAACCGCCGTGGACACAATACCTTTGTTTCGTGCAGACAGTGCCGTGAGGTCATAAGCTGTCCGAACTGTTCGATTTCGCTGACCTATCACAGTGCGAATAACCGCCTTATGTGCCATTACTGTGGCTATTCAATTCCTGCACCGAGTGAATGTCCATACTGTCATTCGCCAAAAATAAGATATTCGGGTTCAGGAACACAGAGGGCAGAACAGGAAATACAGGAGATTTTTCCGTCGGCAAGAATTTTACGCCTTGATACCGACTCTACAATGCAGAAATTTGCATACGAAAAAAAGCTTTCGGCTTTTCAAAGCGGCGAGTACGATATAATGCTCGGCACACAAATGGTCGCAAAGGGACTTGACTTTCCGAATGTAACACTTGTCGGAGTTCTCTCGGCAGACCAGATGATGCATAACTACGATTACCGCAGTTATGAACGCACTTTTTCACTTCTGACACAGGTTGTAGGGCGTTCAGGCAGAGGAGGACTTGAAGGCAGAGCGATAATTCAGACCTTTGAACCCGAAAATCCGATAATTGAGCTTGCCGCCGCACAGGATTACAATGAATTTTTCAAAAATGAGATAAGATTAAGGCGGTCAATGCTTTATCCGCCGTTTGCCGATATATGCGTGATAGCGTTCATAGGCACAGACCAGAAAAAGACAAAAGAGGCATCTGAATTTTTTACAAAAAATCTTACCGACCTTGCAAAGACTTCATACAGCGAACAGCCGCTGAGAGTTCTCGGACCGTCACCGGCTATGGTTTCACGAATAAACAATAAATTCCGTTACCGCCTTATCATAAAATTCAAAAACAACAGGCGTTTTCGTGAAATGCTGTCCGTACTTCTCACAGATTTCGGCAAAAACCGCACCTATTCCGAAGTCACAGCCTACGCCGACATAGACCCAGACAACATTATTTAGAGTGGAGTGTGGAGTTGTGTGGACGGTTAGTTTTTAAGACATTGAGTATAAAAGATGAAAGGAAGAAAGAATTATGGCAATACGCAATATAGTAAAAGAGGGCGACCCGATACTTACAAAGGTATGCCGTCCTGTTGAAAAATTTGATGACAGACTTGCAACACTTATTGATGATATGTACGAAACAATGATTGACGGCAACGGTGTCGGTCTTGCAGGTCCACAGGTCGGAATTTTAAGGCGTGTGTTCGTTATCGACATCGGCGAGGGCAAAATAGAATTTGTCAATCCGAAAATCGTAAAAACAAAAGGAATACAGGAATCAAGCGAGGGTTGTCTGTCCTGTCCGGGCGAATTCGGAATAACAAAACGCCCAATGTATGTTACCGCAATCGCACAGAACAGATACGGCGACCAGTTTACAATTCATGCTGAGGGACTTCTTGCAAAGGCTATTTGCCACGAAAACGACCACCTCGACGGAATACTTTTCAAAGAACATGTAATAAGACCGCTTGCTCCCGGCGAAGAATAAAATATTTGAAAAACTAATTTTGATATGTAGAAAGAGATGAAGCAGTGTGCGTATAGTTTTTATGGGAACACCTGATTTTGCCGTTCCATGTCTTAAAGCACTTATAGAGGATAAAAACGAAATTGTCGGAGTTTTCACACAACCCGATAAGCCAAAGGGCAGAGGATATACTCTTACTCCGCCGCCTGTAAAGGTAACGGCACTCGAAAACAATATAGAAGTATTTCAGCCGAAAACACTCAAAGACGGCACGGCTCTTGAAATACTCAAAAAACTCAATCCGGAAATGATAGTTGTCGTTGCTTACGGAAAAATTCTTCCGAAAGAAATAATAGATTTGCCAGAGTACGGCTGTATAAATGTACATGCTTCACTTCTTCCTGAATATCGTGGTGCGGCACCTATCCAATGGGCAGTGCTTGACGGCAAGAAAAAAACAGGCGTTACCGCAATGTATATGGATATAGGACTTGACACAGGCGATATGCTTATGAAGTCCGAAACCGAAATAGGCGAAAACGAAACCGCCGACGAACTTCACGACAGACTTTCTGTTTTAGGTTCGGAACTTATCGTAAAAGTGGTACATTCAGCACTTGACGGCACGCTTACAAGAGAAAAACAGGACGATTCAAAATCCTGTTATGCAAAAATGCTGACAAAAGAAATGTCAAAAATTGACTTTACCAAATCGGCACAGGAAGTACACAATCAGGTAAGAGGACTTAACTCGTGGCCGTCAGCAAGTGCATTATTAGGCGGCAAGAGAGTTAAAATTCACCGCACACTTATTGCACACGGCAAAGGAGAACCGGGACAGGTGTTGTCGCTGAATCCGCTTGTTGTCGCCTGTGGAGAGGGTGCTGTCGAAATAACGGAATTACAGCCTGAGGGCAAAAAGAAAATGTCGGCACAATCCTTTATTAACGGACTGCATAATATTAAGGCAGAAGAACTCAGGTTTGAATAAAATTCATTTAAACAAAGGCATAACTTAAAATCAATCGAAAATTTCATTATGAAAGGGGCGATTTCAAGTGGAAAAAATGACTCAAAAGACCGAAAAAATTATGAACGGGCGTTTCGGCAAAGACAGCCTTATTGCTTTGGCAACAACGGAAAATAATGTTCCGTATGTACGAAGTGTGGACGCTTTTTACGAAGATGGAGCTTTTTATATCATTACATACGCTACTTCAAACAAAATGAAACAGATAGAAAAAAATCCGCTTGTTGCAATTTCGGGCGAATGGTTTACCGCACACGGAAAAGCAAAAAATCTGGGATATTTCCGTAAAAAAGAAAACGCTGATATTGCGGAAAAACTGAAAACTGCATTTGCGGCGTGGATTGATAACGGACACAATAATTTTGATGATGAGAATACAATTATTCTTTGTATTGAACTCACAAACGGTCTGTTGTTTTCTGACGGCGTATGCTATGATATAGATTTTACTGAATAAATTGTGACTTAACAGGAGATTTTTAAGATGACAGATGTGTCAAGGCAAACAGCTTTACAGGCACTTTTGCGTGTCGAAAACGATAATTCATATTCAAATATTACGCTCGACAGCGTTCTTTCAAAAAGCCGTCTTTCGTCGGCAGATAAGTCGTTTGCGACAACGATTTTTTACGGAGTAATCGAGAAAAAACTGCTTATTGACTATAATATTGCGGCTTTCTCAAAAATTCCTGTAAATAAACTTGACACGAAAATTCTCACAATTCTGCGAATGGGAATGTATCAGCTTTTCTTTATGGACAAGGTTCCTGCGTCGGCGGCAGTAAATGAGTCGGTAAAACTCTGTAAAGCTAATAAACTTTACAGTGCCTCATCTTATGTAAATGCGGTGCTGAGAAGTGCCGCCTCAAACAATCAGATAAAATATCCCGACAAGAAAAAAGGCAAAAATAAATATCTGTCCATAAAATATTCCTGTCCGGAGGATATAATAAAATTATGGCGGCAAAGCTACGGTGATGAAATTACAGAGGGAGTTTTGCAGTCGCTTGACGGCAGACCGCCGCTGACAGCAAGAGTAAACACAACAAAAACAACAGCGGAAAAACTCAGACAGTCGCTGTCACAAAACGGCATAACAGTAAAAAATTCCGAAATCCTCGAAAACGCACTTCTTCTTGAAAATACAGGTGCAGTTGAGAAATTACAGGAATATAAAGACGGACTTTTTCACATACAGGACACAGCGTCACAGATATGCTGTGAGCTTTTGAATCCGCTCGAAAACCAGACCGTGCTTGATGTATGTTCGGCACCCGGCGGAAAAACCTTTACGATAGCGGAGCTTATGAAAAACAGGGGAAAAATAATCTCCTGTGATTTGTACCCGTCAAGGCTTAATCTCGTAAATGACGGTGCAAAAAGACTTTCGCTCGACATAATTTCAACAAATGCATGTAATGCGGCGGAAGTAAAGGATTTGCCAAAGGCTGACAGGGTGCTTTGTGATGTTCCGTGTTCGGGACTCGGAATAATCAGACGAAAACCCGAACTGAGATATAAAAATGAACTCGGACTTGACATTTTGCCACATTTGCAGTACCTTATACTGTGTAACAGTTCGGCATTTGTAAAAGAGGGCGGTATCCTTGTGTATTCAACCTGTACGCTTAATCCGTCAGAAAATAATCTCAATGCCGAAAAATTCCTTGAAGAACACAGCGACTTTGAACCTGTTGAAATAAATTTACCGAAAAACATCAAGCGTGGCATTGACGAAAAGCCGAATGAACTCACGCTGTTTCCGCACATAAACAATACAGACGGATTTTTCATAAGCGTTTTCAGAAAGAGGTGATATTTTGCTTACGGACATCAAGTCAATGTATGAGGACGAACTCAAAGAGGAGTTTGCAAAACTCGGAGAACCTTCATACAGAGCCGCTCAGGTATATAAATGGCTGCATAGCGGTGTAAAATCCTTTGATGAAATGACTAATATTCCAAAATCATTAAGACAAAAACTTGTGGAGAATTACCATATATCTTATGCAGCTATTGAAAAAAAATTGATTTCGGATTATGATGATACAAAGAAATATCTGTTTTCGTTTGCTGACGGCGAGGCTGTCGAGTCTGTACTGATGAGTTATCACCACGGATATACAAGCTGTATTTCAACACAGGTCGGCTGTAAAATGGGCTGTACCTTCTGTGCAACGGGCAAAAGCGGTTTTTCACGAAACCTTACTGCCTCAGAAATGCTTGCACAGTTGCAGACCGAACAGTCGGACAACAATATACGGATTTCAAATGTTGTGCTTATGGGAATGGGCGAACCGCTCGATAATTTTGACAATGTAGTGCGGTTTCTTCATCTTGTAAGCAGTGAACACGGTATGAACATAGGTATGCGTCACATTTCGCTTTCTACATGCGGACTTGTTCCGAGAATATATGAGCTTGCGGATATGAAATTGCAGCTTACGCTTTCGGTTTCGCTTCATGCACCGAACAATCAGATACGCAGCCGCACTATGCCGGTAAACAGAAAATACGATATTGACGAACTTCTCAAAGCGTGCAGATATTATTTCAAACAGACAGGAAGAAGAATTTCATTTGAATATGCAATGATTGACGGCGTTAATGACAGCGATTCCTGTGCAAGAGAGCTTGCCTCAAAACTTACGGGAATGTCGTGCCATGTCAATCTTATACCTGTGAACACGGTCAGCGGAACAGGCTACAAAAAAAGCAAAAGGGACAGAATGAAGAATTTTATTGCAATTCTCGAAAAATCAGGGATAACGGCAACTGTAAGAAGAACACTCGGAAGTGACATAAATGCGTCGTGCGGTCAGCTCAGACGGTCAGTTATTGACGGCAGTGTCGAAAAGGGGGATAAATCATAATGAAGGTATATTCCGGAAGTGACATAGGTCTTAAACGCAATTCCAATCAGGATTACTGCAAGACCGGAACTTTTCCTGACGGAACGGTTTTTGCTGTTGTATGTGACGGTATGGGCGGAGCAAACGGCGGCTGTACGGCAAGCCGTGTTGCTGTCGAAACCATAGTAGCCTCCATAAATAACGGCTATGATTCTTCACTTAAACCCGAAGAAACGAAGTCGCTTATTGAGTTTGCAGTACAAAAGGCGAACACGGCGGTCTATGATATGGCGTCAAACGACGAATCACTTTACGGAATGGGTACAACGGTTGTTTGTGCTATGATAAAGGACAATCGGCTGCATATTGTCCACGCAGGCGACAGCCGTGCATACCTTTACAGGAATGATGAAATCCGGCAGCTTACCACCGATCACTCAATGGTTCAGGAAATGGTGTCGGCAGGTCAGCTTACTCCCGAACAGGCTCAAAATCACCCTCAGCGAAACTACATTACTCGGGCACTTGGCATTGAGCCTGAACTTCGTACAGACTATACGACAACAGTGTTTGATGAAAATTCACTGCTGATAATCTGTACAGACGGACTGTCCAATTATGTCAGCAAGGAAAGCCTGCTGTACTTTATCCGTAACAACAGCGGCGAAGAATTGACTGAAAAACTTATTGAATCTGCAAAAGAACTCGGCGGCAGCGACAATATTACTGTTGCACTTATTGCCGGCTGAAAATCTTGAAAGGAGTTTTCTTTTATGGATAAATATACAGGCAAAAGGCTTGACGGCAGATACGAAATACAGGAGCTTATCGGCGTTGGCGGTATGGCAATGGTTTATCGTGCCTATGACGCAATAGACGACAAAACCGTCGCAATCAAAATTCTCAAAGATGAATTTCTCGGAAACGAGGAATTTATCCGCCGTTTCAAAAACGAATCAAAGGCTATTGCCGTTCTTTCTCACCCGAACATAGTAAAAGTGTATGATGTCAGCTTTGGTGACAGAATACAGTATATCGTTATGGAGTATATCGACGGCATTACCCTCAAAGAATATATCAGTCATCAGCATGTTATCCCGTGGAAAGAGGCTGTACATTTCACAGTGCAGATTTTACAGGCACTCCAACACGCTCACGAAAAAGGCATTGTACACCGTGATGTAAAGCCGCAGAATATTATGCTTTTACAGGACGGCACAATCAAGGTTACAGATTTTGGTATTGCACGCTTTTCAAATACAGAAACACGCACAATGACCGACAAGGCGATAGGTTCAGTACACTATATTGCTCCCGAACAGGCAAGAGGCGATGTAACTGACGGCAAGGCGGATATTTATTCAGTCGGCGTTATGCTTTATGAAATGCTGACAGGCAAGCTGCCGTTTGAGGCAGACAGTGCCGTTTCTGTTGCAATAATGCAGTTACAGAATGACCCCAAGCCGCTGCGTGACATAAACGACCAGATTCCTGAGGGACTTGAAGAAATTACCCTCAAAGCTATGCGTAAAGACCCGAAACAGCGTTATACATCAGCTAAGGAAATGCTTGAAGCTATCGAAATTTTCCGTCACAATCCGGCAGTGCGTTTTCAGTATAACTATTTTGTCGATGAAACTCCTACAAAGTATGTTGACGCAATAAACAATGTCCGTTCAGCGTCACCCGAACCTGTTTATGATGACGATTTCAACGAACCCGACGACGACGCAGCCGCAGCACGCTCAAAAACCGCTGTAAAATGGATAACAATAAGCGTAGCCGTGCTTGTACTCGCCGCAATAGTCGTATTTGTATATATGGCAGTATCAAATGCGTTCAAATCTACCGATGTAAAGAATGTAGATGTTCCGAATTTTGTCGGACAGATGTATGAAGATATTCAGAAAAATCCGAATTACAAATTCAAGTTTGAAATCACGGCAAAATATGACAACACACAGCCTGTAAATATTGTTCTTTCACAGGACCCTGAGGCTGGTTCAAAACAGGTAAAAGAAAACTCAACAATCAAACTTGTAATCAACAGTACAAGCACAACCGTTGAAGTTCCTAAGCTGAAAAACTATTCCGAACAGGAAGCAATAGATAAATTACAGGCAAAATATCTTAACTACTCGGTTTCAAGAGTAAACAGCAGTGATGTCGCAAAGGGATATGTAATCGACTGTTCACCTCAGGAGGGAACTCAGCAGGAAATCGGCACAACAATTACTCTTATCGTCAGCGACGGTCCCGAAACACAGCAGGTTGAAATTCCTGATGTAGTAGGCAATACCTACGAACAGGCAAAGGCTGCCCTCGAAGCAAAGGGCTTTACAACACAGAAATCCACCGTTGCAAGTGCCGAAAAGGAAGGCAAGGTAATAGGTACAGACCCGCTTGCAGGCAATAAGCTTTCAACAGGTTCGCTTGTCACAATTCAGGTAAGCGACGGCAGCAAGATAGTAAAATCACTCACTCAGGACATAAATCTTCCGCAGGACGAATATGCGTCAATTACCGTCGGTATTTATGTTGACGGTCAGAAGTTCGAGGAAACCAGCGGAATACCTGCTGACGGCTTTACCAAGTCGATTAAACTTGACCCGACAAGCGTAAACAATAACTTGCAGAAAAAGGTTATCGTCAAGATTGACGGAGTAAATTATATTTCATATACATTTGACTTCAAGGCTCAGACCGTAATCACAAACTTTGACAATATGCCGACTTATATTGTCAAGCAAGGACCGCCTGAGTCATCAGTTGAATCGTCACTTGAACCATCACTTCCGTCTGACGAACCTCCACTTCCGTCAGATGAACCATCAGACGAACCGTCAGACGAGCCGTCGTCTGAGCCTGAACCATCATTTGAACCTCAGCCCTCAGACGAGAGCGGCACAGGCGAAACATCACTTATGCATCGGCAGAACCATGGCTACAATGCCGATGCCCTGATGATGTTTTAAGGGCAAAGAACTATGGAAACATTAAACGGATTGATAATAAAAGCAATCAGCGGCTTCTACTATGTTGAAGCCGCTGACACACTTTATGAATGTAAGGCACGGGGCGTTTTCAGAAAAAAGGGCATAAGTCCCTCGGTTGGCGACAGGGTAACAATAACCGTTATGAATGACGGCAAAGCCTCACTTGACGATGTATTGCCGAGAAAGAATTATCTCATAAGACCACCGCTTGCGAACCTTGACCGGCTTTTTATCGTATCGTCTGTTGCCGAGCCGAGTGCAAATACCGTTATAATTGACAAAATTACTGCGGTTGCCGTCAGCAAGGGGATAGAACCTGTTGTGATATTCACAAAATCCGACCTTGCCGATTGCGGTGAACTTCTGGAAATTTACAAAAAAGCCGGCATAAAGGCTTTGCAGTACAGTATAAAGGACAAAACCGGAAGTGACGAAATTATTTCACTTCTTGAAAACAGAATTTCGGCTTTCACAGGCAATACAGGTGTAGGCAAATCCTCACTGCTTAACGCTCTTTTTCCTGATTTGAACATTGAAACAGGCGAAATAAGCCGCAAACTCGGACGAGGTCGCCACACAACACGCCACAGTGAGCTTTATAAGGTCGGCGGCGGTTATGTTGCCGATACACCGGGATTTTCAACGGTTGATATTGAACGCTATGAAATCATAAGGCGTGACGAGCTTGCATACTGTTTTCCTGAGTTTGAACCCTATATCAATAACTGCAAATTCACAAGCTGTTCGCATACCTGTGAGCGTGGCTGTGCCGTAATTGATGCGGTAAATAACGGTGAAATTCCGGTTTCACGCCATAACAGCTACAAATTTATGTATGATGAAGTAAAGTCAATTCCTGACTGGCAGCAGAAAAAATAATACGGAGTGAAAGAATTGTCAGAAAAACGCTGTGTAATTATCGGTTCATCACCCGATACAGAAATATCAATGCTGACCGAAAACATAAAAAGCGGAGATTTTGTCGTATGTGCTGACGGCGGATATGTTTATGCACAACAGGCAAAAATTACTCCTAACCTCATTATCGGGGATTTTGACTCGTCAGCTTTTCCGCAGAATTATGGCGGTGAGATTATAACCCTGCCTGTACAAAAAGACGACACCGACACTCTTTATTGCGTTAAAGAATGTTTAAAGCGTGGATTCAATAATTTTGTCATTCTCGGCGGAACAGGCGGCAGATTTGACCACACTTTTGCAAATCTGTGTACACTTAAATTCCTTGCCGAAAAAAAGATTTATGCAGAAATAGTTGACTCAAAAACCGTCATTTCGGTTATGACAAGCGGAGTAAAACAGCTTTGCGGCAAAAAAGGAATGACTTTTTCGGTTTTTCCATTCGGCTGTGAAAGCTGTGAGGTAACACTCAGCGGCTTTATGTATGAACTGAATAAAGGAACGCTCAAATCCGATTTTCCTCTTGGCGTCAGCAACGAAATAACCTCGGACAAAGCACAGATAACAATTCACAAAGGCACCGCCGTAATAATGCTTGTAAAAGAATAATAAATTTTGTGTCACACCTGACCTGTTATGTATATTATGTTAGTGTAAGTACGAAACCGGCAGTAAACTTTACTTACTGTTCATCGGGCGGTGTTAATATGAGAAATTGTATAAAAAACGGAAATATTCTTGCGTTCAGCTTAGGACTGTTGGTTTCGTTTATATTTCCTCAATGCTGGCTTGTCGTGATTGTTGCCATTCTACTTATAATTATGGCGATAATGTGGCGGAAGTGTTGCAGATTATAACAGGAGGCAGCTTTATGAAATTTGTTGTAGTTGACAATCCTAAATTCTGGGGCTTTTTTCTGAGGAGAATATTCAGAATCAAGAAACACGCACATCAGGATATGGCGGTATGATTTTCAGCTGAACAAAACATACAGGACGGCAGCAAACGCTGTCGTCTTTTTGTGTTTTTGGTAAAGATATATATTTTTTTGTGCTTTATTTTATAAAAAATTGCCCAATATTTTTGTTTTGATTTTAAGCCGAATTATGTTATAATAAATAATATATATGAACAGTTCTTTATACTATTTTTAATTAAAATCGTGGATAAAAATTGCGGGTGCAGGGGTTCAACCCCTGCCGAGGTCAAGGGCGAGCAGCCCTTGTGGGGTTTGGGGCAAAGCCCCGACATCCATTACTCAAAAAAGAAATAGTATTATTTAATGAAAGGAGAAATTATGCTGGCTCGTATTCAGGCATGGGATGAAAATATTTTAAGACATCTTCTGAAAAAACATACTCCAAAATTAAATAAATTTATGATTTTAATATCAAAAATCGGAAATCATGGAATAGTCTGGTTTGCTTTTTCTGTTCCGTTTCTTTTTATGAATAAATGGCGTCTTACAGGATTTACTATTCTTCTTTCAATGGCTTTTGCATATCTTGGAGGAGAAATTACCATCAAGAATATAGTAGGTCGTGTTCGTCCCTGTAAAAAGGAATTTGAAAAAGACCTCCTCATCAAGAATCCGCCGGAATATTCTTTTCCGTCAGGACATACAGCCTCGTCTTTTGCGGTATCGACGGTAATTTCAATTATGTGTCCTATGCTGATTGCTCCGGTGCTGATACTTTCGTGCCTTATTGCATTTTCAAGAATGTACTTGCTTGTACATTATCCGACAGATGTTCTGGCAGGAATGTTGTTCGGCATTATCTGCGGAATAGCAGCCGTTCCCACCGCAAGCTGTATTCCGTTCTTCAAATTCCAGTTTTAAAAAATCAAATAATAACATACCTATTGCACAGCCGATTGAATTTTTTCGGCTGTGTTTTTTTATGCAAAAATATAAATTTACATCAACTTTACAAAACTTCGGTTACTGATTTTACACAGCAATATTATTATATGAATTGTTCAAGGAAAAAACATTAAAAACAAAAGGAGAAATCACTCATGAAAAAGATTTTTACAGCACTTCTTATTGCGGCTCTTGCAGCAGCAGCATTCACAGGATGCAGCAACTCAAATTCAGGTTCAAACTCATCAGCACCTGCTGAATCAAGCGTAAGCAGCTCAACAGACAGTTCAGCAGAAGCATCATCACAGGATAAGATTACAGGTACAGTAAATGTTGTAACAAGAGAACAGGGTTCAGGCACAAGAGATGCTTTCACAGAACTCACAGGCGTTCTTGAAAAAGGCAGCGACGGTTCAAAAACCGATAAAACATATTCAGGTGCAGTAACACTCAACGGAACACAGGCAGTTATGAGTAATGTTGCAGGCGATAAAGCAGCAATCGGCTACATTTCACTCGGTTCACTCAACGACAGCGTTAAGGCAGTAAAGGTTGAGGGTGTTGCACCGTCAACAGAAACAGTAAAAGACGGAACATACAAGTTACAGCGTCCGCTTAACATCGTTACAAAGTCAGGACTCAGCGAAGTTGCTCAGGATTTCGTTAATTACATTATGAGTGCTGACGGTCAGAAGATTGTTCAGGACAACAAATATGTACCGGTTGATTCAGGTGCAAAGGCATACGAAGGAAAGAAACCAAGCGGCACAATCACAATCGACGGTTCAACATCAGTAGGACCTGTAATGGAAAAACTCAAAGAGGCTTATGCAGCAGTAAACCCGAACGCAACAATTCAGTTCCAGACATCAGATTCATCAACAGGTATCTCATCAGCAATCAACGGAAGCGTTGACATCGGTATGGCATCAAGAGATCTCAAAGATACCGAAACAGGCGTTACAGCTACAAAAATTGCCCTTGACGGTATCGCAGTAATCGTAAACAACGAGAACACAACAGATGACCTTACAATCGAACAGATTAAGAAAATCTACACAGGTGAAGTTATAGACTGGGGCAACATTTAACGGTAAATTTAAGATTTAATCAACGGCGGAGGCACACTGCACAGGTGTGCCTATGCTTGTATAGTAAAAAATCAGCTTTAATATTTGAAAGGATTGATTAAGTAATGAGGAAGGTTACGGAAGTAGGAATGAAGGTGCTGTTCTTCATTTGTGCTTTGATGTCTGTACTCGCAGTAGCACTTATATGTATATTCCTGTTTGCAAACGGAGTGCCTGCAATGGCAAAAATAGGACTTTTTGACTTTCTGTGCGGTACAAACTGGGCACCGGCGAATGTTCCGGCAAGCTACGGAATTTTGCCTATGATTGTCGGAAGCCTTTATGTAACGGCAGGTGCATTGATAATAGGCGTTCCGATAGGACTGTTTACGGCAGTATTTATGGCACACTACTGTCCAAAGCCTCTTTATAAGATTCTTAAACCCGCAATCCAGCTTCTTGCCGGAATACCGTCGGTAGTTTACGGATTTTTCGGACTTGTTGTTTTAGTACCATTTGTACGCAACAATTTCGGCGGAACAGGCAGCAGTATTCTTACAGCCTCAATAATACTCGGAATAATGATACTTCCTACAATAATCGAAGTTACCGAATCTTCACTCCGTGCAGTTCCGTCAAGCTACTATGAGGGAGCAGTAGGACTTGGTGCAAGCCACGAAAGAGCTGTGTTTGCTACTGTTCTTCCCGCAGCAAAATCAGGTGTAACAGCCGGTATCGTACTCGGTATAGGCCGTGCAATCGGTGAAACAATGGCGGTTCAGCTTATAGTCGGCAACCAGACGGTAATTCCGAACAGCATACTCAGCGGTGTTCGTACCCTTACAACGAATATAGTTATGGAGATGGGTTATTCAACAGGTCTGCACCGTGAGGCACTCATAGCAACAGCGGTTGTGCTTTTTGTATTCATACTTCTCATCAATCTCTGTTGTTCCGCACTCAAAAACAAAAGCAACTCAAAAGCATAAGAGGTGAGAATTATGGAAATAAATACATCTTTACCAAAAGTCCCGTCAGAAACTGAAAAGGAATCTGATGCCTCATCAATTCACGGAATAAACACAATGACCTTTAAAAAGAGGCTTAAACTCTATAAAAACAAGCCCGGTTCACTTATTCTCCTGATACTCGTAATGCTCGCAACACTTATCACGGTGTCAGCGTTGGTGTTCATCATCGGCTACATTCTCATAAACGGAATACCGCATCTTACTCCGGAATTCTTCTCATGGAACTATAATTCCGAAAACCTGTCCTGTGTTCCGGCATTGTTGAATACAATTATGCTGACGCTTATCGGACTTGTTATCGCCGTGCCGCTCGGAATATTCTCGGCAATATATCTTGTTGAGTATGCGAAAAAAGGCAACAAATTCGTAAAAATAATCCGTATGACAGCCGAAACACTTTCGGGTGTACCGTCAATCGTTTATGGTCTTTTCGGTATGTTGTGTTTCAACTATGCACTCGGCTGGGGATATTCCATAATTGCAGGTGCATTTACCGTTGCGATTATGATTCTTCCGCTTATTATGCGTACAACTGAGGAGGCACTTCTCACTGTTCCGGACAGCTTCCGTGAGGGCAGTTTCGGACTCGGTGCCGGCAAACTCAGAACGGTATTCAGAATTGTTCTTCCGTCGGCAGTTCCGGGTATTCTTTCGGGCGTAATTCTTGCAGTCGGCAGAATTGTCGGTGAAACAGCTGCTTTGCTTTATACATCAGGTTCAAGTGCTGAACTTGCAAAAGGTATCGCAGACCCTGGCAGAACGCTTGCACTTCATATGTATGTTCTTTCAAACGAGGGACTTCATACTGATCAGGCATACGCAACGGCGGTTGTTCTTCTGATACTTGTACTTGTAATTAACACAATCTCTGCCGTAATTGCAAAGAAAGTTGCAAAGGCAGCGTGACGCTGCACCCGATTTTGCGTTTAATACTATAATACTATTTTTCTTTAAAACTGAGTATAAAAATTGCGGGTGCAGGGGTTCAACCCCTGCCGAGGTCAAGGGCGAGCAGCCCTTGTGGGGTTTGGGGCAAAGCCCCG
>JBJFIB010000061.1:7387-16386 GCA_051894195.1 Acutalibacteraceae bacterium | reverse complement strand
GTTATATACTATTTATCGGGTTTTATTTCTCCTCTGCCGTAGGTGGAGGAAAAATAAGTTGTAGTAATACCGTTGCGAAAAATTCTTGGAGATGATAAAATGAGCGATTTTAATTCAAAAGGCGTTACAAATGATTTAGAAGTTTTATTGGGTGTAAAACACTGTGTAAGAGATATTGTTGACTGTTATGCTGATAAATCCGACCTTAAATATGATGAAAAGTGTTATTCTGTTGCATTAAATCAAAACAGTGTAACACAATCCGTAAATGCTATGTGCTTTATCGACAATCCGCAAGCACCGAAAAAACGCATAACACAATAAAATAATAATTACATAAATCGAAAGTCCGCCTGTGGCAAGTGAAATACCACAGACGGACTTTTTAAATTGAAAATTGAAAGTTGAAAATGGAAAATTATCAGAAATCAATAGACATTGTTGCCCTTGCGTTGAGGTCGGTTGAGGCTGTGTGACCGGCAAGAAATTCAAAATATCCCTGTGAACCGACCATAGCGGCATTGTCACCGCAAAGTTCAAGCGGCGGATAGTAATATTCCCAGCCACGCTTTGTACATTCTTCGGCAACACGCTTTCTGAGAAGTGAATTTGCAGAAACACCGCCGGCAAGCACAAGCTTTTTGTATCCGAGATTTTCGGCGGCTTTGATGAAATTATCAATAAGGCAGTCAACAACGGCTTTTCGGAATGACGCTGAAAGGTCGTTTACGGGAAGTGTAATTCCTTTCTGAGATGCATTGTGTATCTGATTTATTACGGCTGTTTTAAGTCCCGAAAAACTGAAATCATAGGGCGAACCGTCAACTTTCGGGTGAGGAAATTTAAAAGCCGTAGGGTCACCGCTTTCCGCAACTTTGTCAAGCTGTATTCCGCCGGGGTAGGACATTCCCATTGAACGAGCCGCCTTGTCGAAAGCCTCGCCTGCGGCATCGTCACGGGTTTTGCCGATGATTTTCATTGTTGTATAGTCAAGAACCTCAACAATGTGGCTGTGTCCTCCCGAAACAACAAGGCACAGAAACGGCGGCTTTAAATCCTGATGTGCAAGATAGTTTGACGCTATATGAGAACGCAGATGATGTACCGGTATCAGCGGCAAGCCTGAGGCAAGCGAAAGACCTTTTGCAAAGTTTACGCCTACAAGCAACGCTCCGATTAGTCCCGGTGCAAATGTCACGGCAATTCCGTCAATGCCCGAAAGGTCTGTGTCAGCCTGTGTCAGTGCCTCGCTGACAACGCCGTTTATAGCCTCACAATGTCTGCGTGATGCAATTTCAGGCACAACTCCGCCGTAAAGCTTGTGTTCTTCAACCTGTGTTGCAACTATCGAGGATATAATTTTTCGTCCGTCTTCAATTACGGCGGCGGCGGTTTCGTCGCACGAACTTTCTATTGAAAGTAGTTTCATATTATCATTCCTTAAAAATTTTTTCAGCGGTTACGGTTATGTGTGTAATTATGAATTAAACTCCACACTCCACTCTCCACACTCCACACTGATTACACTCCACTCTCCACACTCCACACTGATTATGTTTCTTTTGTAAACAGCCTTGTCATAATGAGAGCGTCCTCGGGAGGATTTCTGTAATAGTTTTTGCGTACACCCATTTCTTCAAACTGTAATGTTTCATAAAGGGAAATTGCCTTTGTGTTGGATTTGCGTACTTCAAGCGAAATAAAATCCGTGCCGTGTGAGGTTGCGGCAAGAAAAGCACGACGGATAAGTGCAGTTGCAATTCCCTGATTACGATACTGCGGAAATACTGCTACATTAGTAATAAAACAGCTTTCGCATACGATATAAAGCCCGATATATCCGACAACCTCATCATCTTTGAGTGCAACATAAAAATATGCGGTGTCGTTTGTCAGTTCTTCTTCAAGGCTTTTGTATGACCATGGCTGTGAAAAACATATTTTTTCAAGTTCAACAAGGCTGTCAAGGTGTTTACGCTCCATTGGCGTTATTGTAATATGGTTCATTATTGTTATCCTTTAATGTTCCGTTGTCAAGTCTTTTACGGATAATTCTGCATAATTCGTCAATAGCGTCTGCAAGCTGATTGCGGCAGCGACGGTAAGTTACAAGGTCTGAACCGTATGGGTCAGCAATACCGCCACCGAGAATATATATTTTGCTTTTCGGAACGCCAAGTCCCAGAAGTGCCTCAGCGTGTGACTGCGACATAACGGCAAAAATATCGGTTATGTCTATATCATGTTCACGGAGTATTCTCGGCTGATGTTTGCTTATGTCAAGTCCGATTTCGTTGCATACCGTTACGGCATTAGACGATACGGTCTGGTCAAAACAAAAACCGAGAGCCGCACTACTGAAAATACTTTTAATATGATATTTTTCGGAAATTTCACTGTACAGTGCCTTAGCCATAGGACTGCGGCAGGTATTTCCTGTACATAAAAATAATACATGCAGCATTTTTTACACCTCCATAATTTTTACGCTTTTGCGTCATACCATGTTTTTCCTGTTGCAGCGTCTGCTGTGAGAGGAACAGAAAGTTTCACCGCATTTTCCATTTCTTCATTAAGGATTTGTGCAGCTTTTTGAGCCTCGTTTTCGGGGGCTTCAACGATAAGTTCGTCGTGAACCTGTAAAATAAGGCGTGACTTCATATTTTCCTTTTTAAGTCTGTTATAGACTTTTATCATAGCAATTTTAATTATATCTGCGGCAGTACCCTGTATCGGCATATTTCTTGCGACACGCTCGCCGAAAGCACGGATATTGCGGTTTGATGATGTCAGCTCGGGCAGGTATCTTCTTCTTCCGAACATTGTTGTGACATAGCCGTCATTCTTTGCGTTCTCAACAACTCTGTTCATATAGCCGTCAATTCCCGAATAGAGTGCAAGATAATCCTTGATGTATTTATCCGCCTCTTTTCTTGAAACGCCTATGTCCTTTGCAAGAGAAAATGCACCTATGCCGTAAACGATACCGAAATTTACCGCTTTTGCACGACTTCTTAAAGCCGGAGTTACCATTTCCTGTGGCAGTCCGAAAACCTTTGCGGCAGTTGATGTATGAATATCATAATTATTTTTAAAAGCGTCAATCATATTCTGGTCGTCAGCAATATGTGAAAGCACCCTGAGTTCAATCTGTGAGTAGTCGGCGTCAACGAGTACACAATCGTTCTTTGCACAGAAAAATCTGCGGAGTTCCTTTCCACGCTCTGTACGAACAGGTATATTCTGCAAGTTCGGTTCTGTCGAGCTTATGCGACCCGTGCGTGTTTCTGTCTGATTAAAGCTGGAATGTATTCTTCCGTCAGCCGCTATGACCTTTACAAGACCGTCACAGTAGGTTGATTTAAGTTTTGTGAGTGTACGGTATTCAAGAATATCGTTGATTACAGGGTGATAATTTTTTAAATCTTCAAGCACATCGGCATTTGTTGAATAACCGCTTTTTGTTTTCTTTTTTGCGGGCAGTCCGAGTTTTTCAAAAAGTGCCGTGCCGAGCTGTTTCGGGGAATTTATATTGAATTCATAGCCGACCTGCTCATAAATGCTTTGTTGCAGGCGGTCAATATCCTTTTGCAGAATTTTTCCGTATTCTTCAATGCCTTTTCGGTCGACGGCAAAGCCTGCGTTTTCCATTGACGCAAGAACCTGTGCAAGCGGAATTTCGATTTCAGAGAGAAGTTTTGTTTGTTCTTTTTCGTCAATTTCTTTTGAAAGTTTGTCGGCAAGTGGAGAGAACACCGCAATTTCAGCAGTTTTTTCTGTTTTGAAAGGCACAACACCGTATTCCTGTGCAAGTCTTTGAATATCGTAGTCCGACGCATTGGGGTTAAGCAGATAGGCGGCAAGCATAGTGTCAAATACAAGAGAATTACATTCAATTCCGTATTTTTCAAGAACAGCGAAAACAGGCTTTGAATTGTGTGTGCGTTTTTTTATGCTTGCGTCAGAAAAGAATTTTTCGATAAAAGCATTAAATCCTATACTGAATGAATCAAGACTGTATATTTTTTCGCCGTCACACAAAACGATTGAGGTTATATTTTCACCGTCTGTTCCGGCGAGAAAATCCACTTGTTTGTTTATAATGTTATTGTATATTTTGTCCGTGTCGGAATTGGTGTCAAAAACAAGAGTTTTTGTTTCGGCAGTTTCTTCCTCAGCAGAGGGGAGAGGCTCATTGTCGGAGCGAAGTCCCATTTTGTCGATAAGCGAGAAAAATTCCAGCTTTGCCATAAGTCTTACGGCATTTGCGTTGTCACGCTGTTTTGGAATATAGTCGCTTATGTTCGTGTCAATCGGTGCATCTGTGCGGATTGTTCCGAGCATACGGCTCATATATGCACTGTCTTTTCCGGCAATAAGTTTGTTTCTTACACCGGGTTTGATGTCTATTGTGTCGATATTGTCGTAAATATTGTCGAGGTCATGGAAACGCTGAATAAGGTCAGCGGCACCTTTCTGACCTATTCCGGCAACACCGGGAATATTGTCTGATGTGTCGCCCTGAATTGCCTTGATGTCGATAAGCTGTTTTGGCGTTACGCCGTAAACCTCAGCAATTTTTGCCTCGTCATAAACGGTTACTTCGGGCTTACCCATTTTTGTTGCGGCAATACGCACGCTTACTGACGGCGACACAAGCTGTAAGCTGTCACGGTCACCTGTCGCAATAATACATTCGTTGCCTGTTTCCGTACAGGTATTTGCAAGAGTTCCAAGAATATCGTCTGCCTCAAAACCCTCACATACAACGATTTTGTAGCCAAGATATGTTATAAGTTCTTTGAGCGGTTCAAGCTGTGATGCGAGTTCGGGCGGCATACCCTTACGCTGTGCCTTGTAGCCGTCATAGGCTTTGTGGCGGAATGTAGGTGCTTTGAGGTCAAACGCAACGGCAACTGCATCGGGGTGACTTTCGTCAAGCAGTCGCTGAAATGTCGTCATAAAACCGTATATTGCGTTTGTGTACTGACCGTCTTTTGTTGTAAGGAGTTTTATGCCGTAAAATGCACGGTTAAGAATACTGTTTCCGTCAAGTACAAGCAGTTTCATAAACGCTTACCTCCGTCTTTCAGATTTTTGTGGAGCATATGCTGTCCATTATGCCTACGCTTTTTCCGTTGTGCAGATAAACACGGGGAACACGCTTTCCGACAAGGCATACAACCTCATAGTTGATTGTTCCCGTCATTTCCGCAATATCGTCAAATGAAAGTGTGTTGTTATTTCCGTCACCGATAACCGTTACTTCATCACCTGTATTAACTCCGTCAATATCGGATATATCAAGCATAAGCTGATCCATACATACCCTTCCGATTACGGCAGCTTTTTTTCCGTTTACCGTCATATATGCACGGTTTCCAAGACTTCTTGTGTAGCCGTCGGCATAGCCTATCGGAACGGTTGCAATTCGTGTCGGTTTTTTTGTTACATAGGTTCCGCCGTAGCTTACATGAGTGTCGGGTTCGACGGTTTTTATCTGTGCAATAACGCTTTTAATCTGCATTACCGGAATAAGTTCCATTTTGCCTTTGAGTTTTGGCGACGGAGAAAGTCCGTAGAGAATTATTCCTGCACGGACACAGTTAAAATATGTCTGCTTATAGTCGATTATTGCACCGCTGTTTGAACAGTGCGTTATTTCAAATTCAATGCCTTTTGCACGGAGCTTTTCCACAGCGTCAGAGAAACATTCAAATTGTGTGAGTGTTGCTGTTTTGCCCTCCTCAGCCTCGTCTGAGAGTGCAAAGTGAGTGAAAATACCCTCGTGAATGAGATTCGGGAGTTTACACACACGCTCAATCTGTTCAATGGAGCCGATGTCACGCTGAATATTCTGATACATAAATCCGATACGGCTCATACCGGTATCAAGTTTGATATGAATTTTTACATTTACATTTTCCTTTGCGGCATAATCAGAAAGCTGCTGTGCATAATCCTCCGAAAATACCGCCTGACTTATATTATTGTCGGCAAGAGTTTTCGCCATACATGCAGGAGTAAATCCGAGTATGAGAACGGGCAGTGTTATGCCGTTTTCACGAAGCTGAATTGCCTCCTCAATATTAGAAACGGCAAAATATGACGCACCGCACTGTTCATAAAGTTTTGCGAGAAAAACAGCACCGTGACCGTAAGCGTCTGCCTTGATAACGCACATAATTTTTGCGTTGTTTCCTACTGTTTGTTTTATTATATTAAAGTTATGTTGAACGGCGTCGATATTTACCTCAGCCCAAGTTCTTCTTAAATATGTATCCATACGAAATGCCTTTCTGTCATTAAATACAAAGATGTCTTTAAATTTTTCGTACTAAAATCTTTTTATAGAATATTTTACTCTAACATAAGCCTAATGTCAATTAACAAGTAAACCAAAAAAGAACACAAAAAAGAAAGCATATCGAACCTAATGTGACACTTCATTATGGCTTGATATGCTTTCAAAATTTCTGAGGTATAACTAACGAAAACTTGTAATAATTGATGTTGTCCCAACAAATACAACCTCAATTCCCTTCGTTTTTAATATATCACAGTTTGTCATTTTATATTAAAACAAATTGATAATGAATTATGAACATTTTAATAACAAAAACAAAAAAACACGACAACCGTCAAAAAATGCTCGGTTATTATAGTGCAAAAATTCTTTTTTGTAAAAATGGAATAAAAATAAAGTATTTTTTTGGTGAATTTTAAATCAGGCAAAAATATACAACAAAATACAGTATGATTTATTATTAAAATACGCTATTTTGAATTCGATGAATATAATATATTAAATTTATAAATATACAATATTTAAAGCATAGGAAATATCAAAAAGTTAATTTTGTATCATTTGTGTTATTTTTAAATGAAATTACAAAAATACGGGGAACGGTACAAACAGAACCGTTTTCCCCGTAAATTTATGCCCCTTTAACGATAAAATTGCGAGGGCAGTGAAAATCTTTTTCTCAATAAAGCGTTGTCGGGTCTATATATTCATTTTCAAGCATTACCGCAAGATGAAGATGACTTTCGTCAAGCATTTCTGACGGAACGGCTGAAACATAACCGATTGTGTCGCCGGTTGAAACAATATTTCCCTCATTTACAACGGGAGTGTCGCTTATACCGCAGTAATAGGCTGTATATCCGCCTATGTGATTTATACAGAT
Organism: Acutalibacteraceae bacterium; assembly: GCA_051894195.1. Classification (GTDB taxonomy): domain Bacteria; phylum Bacillota; class Clostridia; order Oscillospirales; family Acutalibacteraceae; genus UBA1213. The sequence goes on along the minus strand of JBJFIB010000061.1, from coordinate 9,196 downwards.
TACATTTCCGAGCATAGCGTCTTTTGTTATTGACTTTACTGTGCCGCTTGTTATCGCACGGACAGGAGTTCCCTCTGACGCACTTATGTCAACGCCGCTGTGAGTACGCCAGTCTGATGTTGTTTTTGAATAAACCGGATTTTGCGGACTGAAAACCTTGATTATTTTACCGTTTTCAATCGGCTGTACTCTTGTTGTATCAAGTGCTGTTTCACTTGCCTCAACATCTGAGTTTTCTGAATTTTCAACGCTGTTTTCAGACGATTCACTGCTGCTTTCGTCTGTGGCAGAGCTTTCGTATTTTTCGCCTTTTACATCTTTTCCTGCCTCTATATTTTCAGAGTTTTCCTGTTCTGATGTTTCCTGCTGCAAATCCGAATATTGCAGCACACTTCCGTAAGTAGTCCAAGCCGCCGCAGCTATGGCAACAACGCATATTGCAAGAGCAATATAAAATCCCGCATTTTTCTTCGGGGATTTTTTTTCGTTTCTTTCGTTCTTCATATTTTTCATACTTTGCACCTCCGTCTTTATTGTTGACGGAGTGAAAATAATATATTCATAAAAGTGCCTGAAATACGAAAAATCTTTGATAATTTATATGCAGTAAGTTCGTGTTTTATTCATAACTCAGCTCAGCGGAAACATCAGCTGTCACAACAACTCCACACTCCACTCTCCACACTCCACTCTGAATTTATAGTATAATGTTTTTGATTTCTGACGGGGTGTTTACAAATATGGCATTTTTGTAGAAGTGTTCCATTTCCTGTTTTGTGCCGTAGCCGTAAAGTACGCCAATAAAATCACAGCCGACCTTTGCCGCACCCTCAGCGTCAAATTTTGTGTCGCCGACCATAACAACACGGCTGTCGGAATTTGCACCGAGATTTTCGAGAGAATAGCGTATAACCTTTTCTTTTGTACGGCGTTCAGTCCCTGCCGTTGCACCGCCGATAAAATCAAAAAATCTGTCAAGTTTCAGCATAGCGATAATTTTGTCGGCAAAAGGCTGATATTTTGTTGTTGCAACGCCAAGAAGAACACCGTTTTCTTTGAGTGAAAAAAGCAGTTCGTTTATTCCGTCATAAACTTTATTTTTGTAAATTCCGCTTTTTATAAATTCCTCTTTGTAGATTTTAACGCCGTTTTCTGCCTCATCGTGAGAAAATCCGCAGCGTTTAAGGCTGTCATACATAGGCGGTCCTATAAAACTTTTTATAATTTCCTCAGACGGCAAGGGTCGGTTTGTGCGTTTGAAAACCTGACGGACGCAGTCCAGAATACCCTCGCCCGATTCGCTGAGAGTGCCGTCAAGGTCAAAAAGTGCAATATCGTATTTTTTCATTTCAAAAATCCTTTTTTATAAATTTTCTCCCGCAAAAACGGTTATTTAGTCAGGAGTTGATGTGACCGTCAGTTTGTAGCGTTTTTATGGGTTTTGTAGCACCAAGTAGCACTTTTTAAAAAAACGCTACTTGAAAAAGTCAGTGTTTATGCGGCTTTCAGCGATTTAGTAGCGTTTTTTGCATTTTTTGAGTATCTCTATATATAATAAGATTATTTTTATTTTTTTCTTGTATAATAAATTTTAAAAAAAGTGCTACTTATTTATATTTATTATTCAAAAGCCCAGTATTTATGCGGGTTTTGAGTATTTTAACCATTAAAAAAAGTGCTACTTTTTATCGAAAAAACGCTACTTATCCTCGAAAAAACGCTACTTTTTATCGAAAAAACGCTACTTATCATCAAAAAAACGCTACTCGCATACACTTGCGGTCACAATAATTACGCATTACGAATTAC
>JBJFIB010000061.1:0-7287 GCA_051894195.1 Acutalibacteraceae bacterium | reverse complement strand
AAAAAACGCTACTCGCATACACTTGCGGTCACAATAATTACGCATTACGAATTACGCATTACGAATTACGAATTATAAATCACGCATTGTTTTTCATTGTCAGTGAAATTCTTCCCTTTGTTGTATCAACGCTGAGAACACGGACATTTACAACATCACCGACTTTCAGAACATCTGACGGGTGATTTATGCGTTTGTCGCTGATCTGAGAAATATGCACAAGTCCGTCCTGATGAACGCCTATATCGACAAATGCACCGAAGTCAATTACATTTCTCACAGTGCCTTTGAGTTCCATTCCGGGCTTTAAGTCCTTGATGTCGAGGACATCTGTACGCAAAAGCGGCGGCGGCAGTTCGTCACGGGGGTCACGACCGGGTTTTGTGAGTTCGTCGGCAATATCATTAAGTGTAGGAACGCCTACACCGATTTTTTCGGCGGCTGTTGTTTCACCTATGCTTTTAATCTTTTCACGCAGACCGTCAACTCCGCCATTTACAATGTCAGCGGTTGTATATCCGCAGAGTTCAAGAAGTTTTTCGGCGGCAGTGTAGGATTCGGGGTGAACGGCAGTGTGGTCAAGCGGATTCTTGCTTTCGGGTACACGCAAAAAGCCTGCACACTGTTCAAATGTTTTCGGACCGAGTTTCGGGACCTTTTTAAGCTCCGAGCGTGAGTGAAAAGCACCGTTTTCTTCTCGGTAAGCCACGATATTTTTTGAAACAGCTGAGCTTAGTCCTGCAACCCTTGAAAGCAGTGCAGGGGAGGCTGTGTTCAAATCAGCACCGACATTATTAACGCAGTCCTCAACAACGCCGTCAAGAGCCTCACCAAGCTGTTTTTGCGGCATATCGTGCTGGTACTGTCCTACGCCTATTGCCTTTGGTTCGATTTTTACAAGCTCTGCAAGAGGGTCCTGTAATCTTCTTGCAATAGATACGGCACTTCTGAGCGTTAAATCAAGATCGGGCATTTCGGCGGCGGCAAGTTTTGATGCCGAGTAAACCGACGCACCCGCTTCACTTACAACCATATATGAAACCTTATCATCAATTTCTGAGATACATTCGGCGGTAAACATTTCCGTTTCCTTTGAGGCTGTTCCGTTTCCGATAGCGATTATTTCAGCGTGGTATTTTTTAATCATATTTTTGAGTGTCTGTTTTGATTTCTGAACCTGTTGTTCGTTGTGTGTGGGATAAATTACCGCCGTGTCAAGAACTCGTCCTGTCGGGTCAACAACGGCAAGTTTACAGCCTGTACGGTAGCCGGGGTCAAGACCTATCGCCGTATGTCCCTTTACAGGCGGCTGCATTAAAAGCTGACGAAGATTGAGTGCAAAAAGCTTGATTGCCTGTTCGTCGGCTTTGTCGGTGAGTTCGGAGCGTATTTCGGTTTCAACAGACGGAAAAATCAGCCTTGAATATGCGTCAGTACAGGCAGTTTTTACAGTTTCGGCACATTCATTCTGTGCTGTTATAAGAAGTCTGTAAATTATATTAAGACATCTGTCACTCTCAATTTCAATTCCGACTTTAAGAAAGCCCTCACGCTCACCTCTGTTGAGTGCAAGAATACGGTGTCCTGCAATCTTATTTACAGGTTCCCTGAAATCGTAATATGCACTGTAAACGCTGTCTTTTTCACTGTCTGTGGCTTTTGAAACGATAAATCCGTTAAGGCGGATTATGTTTTTCAGTCTTTTGCGTATTTCGGCATTGTCGGATACATTTTCAGCAATAATATCCATAGCACCCTGAACGGCGTCATCGGCATTTTCAACACCTTTTTCAGCGTTGATGTATTTTTCTGCCATTTCTGACGGAATACCGTTTTTCTGTGCAAAAATTTCGTTTGCAAGTCCTTCAAGACCTTTTTCCTTTGCAACTGACGCACGGGTTTTTCTTTTCGGCTTGTACGGACGGTAAATGTCCTCAATTTCTGAAAGCATTTTTGCGTTTTCGAGTGCTGATGAAATTTCGTCGGTCATTTTTCCAAGACCGTCAATAAGTGCGTAAACCTCCTCACGCCTTTTGTCAAGACTGCGGAGATATTCAAGCCGCTCGCTTATTTCTCTTATTGTCTGGTCGTCAAGAGTTCCGTGCATTTCTTTTCTGTATCGTGCAATAAACGGAATTGTATTGCCCTCATCAAGAAGATTTATTATATTTTGTGCATATTCGGGTTTAATATTAAACTGTTCCGAAAGCTGTTTCGCATAATCCATAAGTAAATTTATCCTTTCATAAAAACTAAAATTATCAGCTGTGTGTGAAAAGTCCGACTATCCATTGGACAGCATAGCATATGCCCCATATTACAGGCTGATGTAAGATATAAATCAGAAGTGCGTGCCTGCCAAGCCACGAAAGAAACGGTATTCTTTTTTTGTACATAGCTTTCGGGAATTTGTTTGCGGCGGCGGCTTTTCCAAGAAATGTTCCTGCAAAGAATATAAACATCCAAGGCAGCAGCGGAAAATAGTCCGATGATGTAAAAGTTCTGCTCGGACAGCCGAATACATACATAAAGTCCGTATTATACCACTGTGTCGGGAGATTGTACGAAAACAAAAACGGCAGTCCGATTGAACCCGTTGTTATATTGTAGAAAAGCACAAATAATATGGCGTTTATAACAAAGCCAATCCACATCGGGATTAAATTCAGATATTTCCCGATTATGCCGTATGCCATCATACACACGGCAAGCATATGAAGAATACCGAAACGAATCATATCATGACTTCCGAGTGCGAAATATGTCACAAGCGTGACCGCATACGCAATAAACCACAGCTTTACGCCCCGTTCAAGATTAGAGTGACTGAGTTGTGACGATATGCCCGAAATAAGTATGAACAGTCCTGCAAAATACGGTTCAGCAGGTTCAAAGAATTTTACAAGGGTAAGTCCCCACGGTATTTTGAAAAAAACACCGATTGAAAAAAATGCGTGATAGAATATCATACAAAAGACTGCAAATCCACGCAGTTCATCAAGTGTATGTATTCTCGGTTTGGTTTTTGGCTTTAATTTCGGAGCTTCTTTTGCAGCTTCACCCATAAAAATCCCTCCATTTTTTCTTTTGAATTTTATATTTTGTGCTGTTCAAAATATTTTTGATGTGCTATAATTTCCATAAAATAGATTATATCAGCAAAATAACATATAATCAAGGTAAAACGATTGAACAGCTTGAAAAGGAGAAATTTGTATGAGTTTATTTGACAGAAGAACGGACACCGAAAAGGAACTTGAAGCATATCAGAAAAGAACATCAACAAATGAACGACAAAGCCCGTTTGATAAATATAATAACACCGAAAACACTCAGAACAATACAAAGTCAGATTCGTATAATTACAGCAGCGAAAATTATAATACCACTCAGAATACCAACAACATAAACCAAACAAACACATACAGAAATACATACACTAATACCAAAAGCAATAAAAAACATACAGTAGCAAATATAATTATCGCAATTCTTGTTGTGTTGCTGATATGTTCTTTTATAGGAATGTTTGTTCTGGCAAATATCGGATACGGTGCTTTGACATTTGCGATGTTCGGTCAGATATTTTTTCTGTTCGGAATTATCGGTTTTATAAGCAATCTTAAATCAGGAAAAAAATCAATTGTTTCGTCTTTGGGTGTGCTGATTTTTTCGCTTGTAGGCTTGTTCATGATGGCAGGCGGTTTTCTTAACGGATTTGCCGGCGGTCAGACAATGATGTTAAGTATGAGCTATTTTCTCGGCGGAAAACTTATTGCGATAGTTTTGTGTTCGGTATTTGTAATAGTCGGTGCGGTTCTTTGCATTTCTGCGAATGTAAAGCGTTCAAAGCAAAGAAATAATTGTAATGTTTCTGTTATGGCTGAAATTATTGATGTAAAAGTCAAAACTTCAAGGCATGACGGACATACTACCCGTCACTATGCACCTGTTTACAGATATTATTATGGCGGCAGAGAATATATAAAGGATTCTGATATATACACAAGTCAAAGAGTTATAACAGGCAGTCAGACGGAGATACTTATTAACCCGAATGATGCAAACGATATTTATGAACCCCAGCGTATGTCGGCTAATGCGATTACATCAACAATAATCGGTTCTGTTTTTATGATTATGGGAATTTTTGTGTTAATATCATTTCTCAGATGATTTTGATGTAATGTGAGAAGATTGTAGCAATTTGTCAGCCTTACAGCTCAGAAAGGAAAAATATATATGAGTTTATTTGACAGAAGAACCGACACCGAAAAGGAACTTGAAGCATATAATAAAAAAACTTCAACAAATGAACGGAAAAGCCCGTTTGATAATACCGAAAGCACTCAGAATAATACACAGTCAGATTCATATAATTACGGAAACGAAAATTATAATGTACCGCAAAATCATAAAAGTTCAAAGTCGTGGGTTATTACCGTAATTTTTTTAGTGTGGTTTATCGGTTCGGTGATTGCATTGTTTTTATTGGCTGACACGGGGCATGACGGTCTTATGGCGGCTATGTTCGGTCAGCTGTTCTTAGTGTTTGGCATTATCACCTTTGTAAACACAAAGAAGTCTGTGAATAAGTTATGTGTTAAATATATTTTTAATTTACTTTTTGCGGTTGTCGGTGCTTTGATTATGGCAGGGGGGCTTTTTTATGAATTTACCGACAGTCAGACAATGAAAAAGCTGAGTTATATGCTCGGCGAAAATATTGTTGCAGTGCTTGTTTGTATGTTGTTTGTTATAGTCGGTGTATGTCTGACGGTTGTACCGATAGTAAAGCAGATAAAAGACAAAAAACGGTGTACTGTTTCTGTTGTGGCTGAAATAGTTGATTTTAAAACAAGAATTTCAAGAGATGAGGACGGAACATCAAGAACCTATGCACCTGTTTACAAATATTATTACAGTGGAAGAGAATATACACAGGGTTCAGACTTGTACACAAATCAGAGTATGGTTACAGGTATAAAAACCGAGATATTTATCAATCCGAGTGACCCGGGCGATATTTATGAACCTAAACGCTCGGCATCTTTCAGAATTATAATGTCAGCTATGGGAATTCTGTTTTTGGTTATGGGAATTTTTGCGATAATAGCTGTTCTTACAGGCGGTTAAAATATAAAACAGAATAACAAGAATTTATATACAGGAGGTATTCACAATGAATAGAGTGGAAAAGGCAAAGGAAAATATGAAGAAAGGCTATAATTGCAGTCAGGCACTTGCCTGTGCGTTCTGTGATGAAGTCGGAATTGACGAAAAGACAATGTTTGCACTTATGGAGGGCTTTGGTCGTGGTATGGGCGATATGCAGGGAATATGCGGTGCATTGTCGGGTGCAGTCGCCGTACTCAGTATAAAAAACAGCAGTGCAGACCCCGAAAATCCGTCAACAAAAATTGAAACCTACAAAAAGATACAGGAACTCAAAGATAAATTCAAGTCTAAAAACGGCTCGGATATATGCTGTGAACTCAAAGGCATAAAAACAAAAACACCGCCGCTGAGAAGTTGTGCCGGCTGTGTTGAGGACGCCGCCACAATCCTTGAAGAAATCCTGAACAGTGTGGAGAGTGGAGAGTGAAGAGTGGAGTTGTATTCAATAAAACAGTATGAGCCTGAATATTGTAAGCAGACAGCAAAACTTTTCTATGATACGGTGCATAGCGTCAATGCAAAGGATTACAGCAGTCAACAGCTGAATGTATGGGCTGACGGAAAAACCGACCTTGAAAAGTGGAACAAGTCTTTGCTTGAACATTATTCTCTTGTAGCAATAAAAGATAAACAGCTTGTGGGTTTTGGAGATATAGACGAAACTGGCTGTCTTGACAGACTGTTTGTGCATAAGGATTTTCAGCGTCAGGGAATTGCAAGTGCAATATGTGATTTACTTGAATATAATTGTCGTGGAAAAATAATAACAGTCTATGCGTCAATTACCGCCAGACCGTTTTTTGAAAAAAGAGGCTTTAATGTTATAAGAGAAAATCAGGTTGAACGCAAGGGTGTATTTCTTACAAATTATTTTATGCAGAAAGCATAACAGTGTGGAGAGTGGAGAGTGAAGAGTGGAGTTGTAATAGCTTTTTTGCGTTTTTCTATTGTACGATTATTTATTTTGTGCTATTATTTTCAAGGATATTAAATGATATAAGAAAGGAATTTTGAAATGAAACTTGGTATTGTAGGTTTGCCTAATGTCGGCAAAAGTACACTTTTTAACGCTATAACTAATGCAGGAGCACAGTCGGCAAACTATCCGTTCTGTACGATTGAACCAAATGTCGGAGTTGTTGCCGTTCCGGATAAGCGTCTTGATAAACTTGCAGAAATGTATCAGCCTGAAAAATACACACCCGCAACCATTGAATTTGTTGATATTGCAGGACTTGTAAAGGGTGCGTCAAAGGGCGAGGGACTCGGAAACAAATTCCTGTCAAACATTCGTGAGGTTGACGCTATCGTACATGTTGTACGCTGTTTTGAAAACGATGATATTGTACATGTTGAGGGCAGTATCGACCCAAAGCGTGATATTGATACAATAAATGTTGAGCTTATTCTGTCGGATATTGAGGTTCTTGAAAGGCGTATCGACAAAACACAAAAGCTCATTAAGGGCGACAAAAAATATCAGGCAGACTACGACTTCTTTATGCGTGTAAAAGAGGCACTCGACAGCGGCAAGCCGGCTCGTTCAGTTGAATGTACACCTGAGGAGGCGGAGCTGCTTTCAACCGTTTCACTTCTTACAAATAAGCCGATTATCTATGCGGCAAATATGAGTGAGGACGATTTTTCCAACGGAAATGTTGACGGCAACAAATATTTCAATATGGTAAAGGAAATTGCCGAAAGCGAACACGCCGGTGTTCTTCCTATATGTGCTGAGGCAGAGGCTGAAATTTCGGGTATGGAGCCTGATGAAAAGGAACTTTTTCTTTCTGAAATGGGACTTGAACAGTCAGGTCTTGACAGACTTATAACGGCTTGTTACGATTTGCTTGGACTTATCTCATACCTTACAGCCGGAAAACCTGAGGTAAGAGCGTGGACAATTACAAAGGGTACAAAAGCACCACAGGCAGCCGGCAAAATTCACACCGACTTTGAGCGTGGATTTATCCGTGCAGAAGTAGTATCGTTTGATGACCTTATGAAATGCGGTTCTATGACAGCGGCAAAAGAAAAAGGTCTTGTTCGTTCAGAGGGCAAGGAGTATGTTATGAACGACGGCGACATTGTTCTGTTCAGATTTAATGT
>JBJFIB010000060.1:0-3228 GCA_051894195.1 Acutalibacteraceae bacterium | reverse complement strand
GTTATGGTAAGAAACAAAAAGAGGGGAAAAAGCTCGTGTGGCTGTAACTGTTCCTCTTGTGCTATGTGCGACAAGTGCCACAATAAAAAATAAGTTATTTTAAGATAAATCCACATAAAAGTAAAACCCCCGTTGCAATAATCGCAGCGGGGGTTTGCTTGTGTTATAAAATCATCTGTGCTTTTTCCGATTGTAAATAAAGACAAAAATACCACCAACAGCAATAACGGCAACGACTATGCCGCCTGTGATTATCCATACAGCAGAGTTTGTGCTTGTGTCGGATATTTCCTGTTTGTTTTCTGAACTGTCGGGTGAAACCTTACTGTCTGACGAAATTTCTGAGGTTTCCGATATTTGTGAAACACTGTTTACTGATGACTGAGTTTTGCTGTTTTCACTTTTGGGAATCCCCATTTCATTTTCAATAAGTTCTGCAATAACGGAATGACCTTTTTTGTTGGGGTGAATATCCATTGACATAATATTTGTAAGTTCAGCGGATTTCCCTTTAAAAGCCTTTTCGACATCAACAATAAAAAGATTTTCAGGATTTTTTTCAGCTGATTTTTTTATTATATCGTTAAGCATAGATACTGTTTTTTCTGATACATCATACACATCTTTGAAAGAAGATATTGCGTCAAAAGGATTGTATAAAGTCAGCAGATAAACCTTTACAGACGGGTTAGCACTGTATATTTCATCAAGCATGGAATCAAGATTTTTTCTGAAACTTTCACAGGCTGTCCTGTATGTATTTTCCGCTGTTTCGTTTGTACATTCGCTTTGGATTTTTTTCATAATTGTTCCGTCAGTGTCAACAGCCGCAATACTCAGAAGAGAGCGTATAGCAGTGGAATAAGATGAAGTGTCAACGCTTATTCCGTATGAATCAAGAACATCTGACTGAGAATTTATTGCCTGACCTATGACATCACCGAGAGTATAAAGCAAATCATTTCCGCCGACTGACAGCAAAACCGTATCGGCATACGGCAAATAATCATAAGTTATAGCTGATACATTATTATAAACATCATAGCTTTTTGCACCGTTTACAGCAAGGTTAAAATAGTTTTCTCCATAAACAAGACCGCATTTATCGGCAATAATGTTTGCAAAGCTGTCTTTTGCATTTTCAGGACTTTGATATGTGTAGTTTTCAAGACCGTAGCCTGTTGCGATTGAATCTCCTAAAATCAGCATATTTTGCGGATTTTGAGCATTAACACCAAATGAAGATACAATAAGTGTAAATACAATCAAAAAAACTGAAATTATCTTTTTCATAAAAATACTTCTTTCTTTATAAAAACGGCAGAAAAGGTAAACTATACCGATTTCTGCCGTTTCTTATGTCGTTCTTTATTCAAACTTAACTGAGGAAACCGTCGATTATTGTAGCCTCAGCCTCTTTTTCAGAAAGACCGAGAGTACGCAGCTTTAACAGCTGTTCTCCTGCAATTTTTCCGATTGCCGCCTCGTGAATGAGTGCGGCGTCATTGTCGTGTGCGTGAAGTTCGGGTGCAGCGTCAACCTTGCCGTTGCCCGAAATAATTGCATCACATTCCGAATGTCCCGTACAGGGTGCATTTCCAATTATAACGGAATGATAATCCTGATGTGAATCGTCCTTTGCGACAGAACGGGAAATAAGGTCAACGCCCGAATCCTTTCCGTTCAGTTCAACGACAAAATCCGTTGACGCATTCTGATTTTTTTCGGTAAGTATTCTTTCACGGATAAGCAGTTTTGCTCCGCTTTGAAGTTTAGCACTTGTCTTGCGTAATGTACGGTCAACACCGCCGATTTGTGCGGTATCCATTTCGAGAACCGAGTTTTCTTCGAGTACAGCCTCAGTAACAGGGTCTATTGAGCGTATTCCTGTGCCGTGACCTGTTCCGATGTGCTTTTCGACATATTTTACCTTTGAACCCTTTTGCAGAAAGAAACGGTGAATACCGTTATGACGGGCAGGCTCGCCGGTTTCGGTATGAACTCCACAGCCGGCAACAATCACAACATCTGCGTTTTCGCCTACATAGAAATCGTTGTAAACAAGGTCGTTTTCGTTTCCGTGCGTAACACAGGCAGGAATAGAAACGGTTTCGCCCTTTGTGTTTGGTGCGATAATAATATCAAGACCGGGTTTGTCGGTTTTGGATTTGATTTGTATATTCTTGCTTGACTGACGACCGGCACAAGTACCGTCAACACGAAGATTGTATGCACCCTCAAAACTGCCGTTCCAGTCTGAAATTTGTTTTAAAAGGTCCTTTGTTATATCGTTCATTTAAACATAGCCTCCTGTTTTGAGCAAGATGGAAGAACATCTTTGTTTGAGAGAATACCGTTAAGCATTTCATCAGCCGAACCCGACGCCGTAATTGTACCGTTTGCAACAACGGCAATTTCGTCGGCAATCTGCATTATTCTTTCCTGATGTGAAATGATTATCAGTGTACCTTTAAGATTTTTCTTCATATCCTGAAATACCTTGATGAGATTTGTAAAGCTCCACAAATCAATTCCCGCCTCAGGCTCATCAAAGATAGTCAGTTTTGTATGTCTTGCAAGAACGCTTGCAATCTCAATACGCTTTATTTCGCCGCCTGAAAGGGTAGAGTTTATTTCTCTGTCGATATATTCTCTTGCACAAAGTCCTACCTGACTGAGTATGTTGCATAATTCGTTTTCTGACATTGTGTTTCCCGACGCAAGTTCAATCAGTTTTCTTACGGTAATGCCCTTGAATCTTACAGGCTGCTGAAATGCAAAGCTGACGCCTTTTTTTGCACGCTCTGTTATGTCAAGAGATGTTATGTCCTCACCGTCAAGTATAATTTTACCGCTGTTATTTGTGTCAATTCCTGCAATAACCTTTGCAAGAGTGGTTTTTCCGCCGCCGTTAGGACCTGTAATAACCATAAGTTTACCGTCAGGTACAGTAAGGCTCAGGTCATTAAGTATCGGTGTTCCGTCGGGTGTATTCCACGAAATATGCTCTAATTGCAGCATTATATTCATCATCCTTTGTTTTTATTTTATTCCGGAACATAGTTAAAAATACAGCCTTTTTATTATGCCCTTGTTTAACATATTATAACATAACAATGTAAATAAATCCAATTACATCTTATACATTCTAACAGATATTTCTTTTTTCATCAACGCTATAAAAAATATTAAAAACAATAAAATTTATAAAAGATTTTATTAAAAATA
>JBJFIB010000059.1:13334-16425 GCA_051894195.1 Acutalibacteraceae bacterium | reverse complement strand
CAGCAGCTAAATTTGCTACTACGCTTTAATGTCTAACTTTTGGGGGTCACCACAAATTATCTGTGCAGGATTTTTGTTGCCGGATATATAACAACAGTGCAAATAAAGCTATTTGTTCAAAACAGGGGATTTTAGATTTATTGACTTGAATATACAATGATAATATAATTATGACAGACTGAAAAGGTGGGAATTTAAAATGTATGTAATAGACTGTCATAATCATATATATCAAGATGATATAGCACCCCGTGCAGTACAAAATGTCGGGGAATTTTACAATATAAAAATGAACTGCAACGGTACGGCTGATGAATTGATTGAAATGTCAAAATCATCGCCGATAAAAAAGTTTGTTGTAAATGCCGTTGCACTTACTCCGAAACCCGTAAGAAAGCTGAACGACTATATCGCAGGTGAATGTAAAAAACACCCTGAATTTGTCGGACTGGGAACACTTCATCCCGATATGGAAAATATGGACGAGGAAATTGAACATATTATTTCTCTCGGACTTCATGGGATAAAACTTCACCCCGACACACAGAATTTTAATATGGACAGCGACAAGGCAATGAAAATGTATGAGAAAATCAGTGGCAGATTGCCTGTACTTATGCATTGTGGGGATTACCGTTATGATTTTTCACACCCACGCAGACTGGCAAATGTTCTTGACGCTTTTCCGGAACTTACGGTTGTTGCGGCACATCTTGGCGGCTGGTCTGTATTTGATGACGCCGTTACTTACCTCAAAAACCGCAGATGTTATATGGATATTTCGAGTACAATGCCATTTCTCGGCACAGAAAAGGTGTATGAATACATAAAGATTTATGGTGCTGACAGACTGATGTTCGGTTCGGATTTTCCTATGTGGAACCCGACAGAAGAACTTAAAAACTTTTTAACTCTTAATCTTACCCATGACGAACAGGAGAAAATCCTCTGGAAAAACGCTGATACAGTGTGGAGAGTGGAGAGTGGAGAGTGAAGTTAGGAGTTAGGAGTGAGGAGTGAGGAATGAGTGTGACTGTCAGATTATTGTGTGGAGATTAGTGTGTTTTAATATTTAGTTGTTGCATGAATGTAAAGTGAGGATTATATATTGAAAGATTTTACTTTGAAATATGTTGAAAATGATGATGATAAGATACTTTTGCGAAAGATAAACGACCTTGTTAAGAAAAGCGAAAAGATTTGTAGTGTGGTGTATTCTCATTTTCTTACGCCTGCCGAACAGACGCTTGTGTCAGGAGTTGATGAGTTTTTCGGGTATATCGGCTTTGACGGCGGATATGAAAACGCTGAAAGGCGACTTTGCCGTATCAGCACAAACGAATATAATATTGATGATGGCTTGCCGATAGAATTATATTCCGTTACGGCAACGGCAAATGACGCTGATTTTTCACACAGGGATATTCTCGGTTCGCTTATGGGGCTTGGCATAAAGCGTGAAATGATAGGCGACATAATTGCAGACGGAAAAAATGCACAGTTTTTCTGCCATAATTCTGTGTCGGAATTTATTGCAATTAACCTGAAAAAAGTCGGACGCTATACCGTAACCATAAAAAAAGATACTCTGTCCGATATTGCCGCAGTAAAAACCAAAGATATGACAATCAACATAAGTTCAATGCGTGTTGACAGCGTTGCCGCTGAATGTTTTGGTATTTCGAGGACAAAAGCCGCTGAATTTATTAAGCGTGGTGCGGTTTCGGTGAACTGGCTTGTCTGTACCGACACATCAAGAGAGATAAAAAACGGTGACAAGATTTCTATGCGTGGAAAGGGCAAGGCTGAAATTTGTGGAGTTTCGGGAGTCAGCAAAAAGGGCAGACTCTTTGTTGATATAAAAAAATATGTCTGAAAACCCGCTTATAAAGCCAATGTTAAGTTTAGTTGACAAATTGCAAGGGGTAATTGGTAGATTTTGTTGACGGAATATGATACGATATTTTCATCAAAATTGATATGGAGATGGTTAGATGAACTTCAACGAAAAACTTATTGAACTTCGCAAATCAAAGGGAATGTCACAGGAACAGCTTGGAAATGAACTTGATGTCACAAGGCAGACTGTTTCAAAATGGGAACTCGGTGTTACTACTCCCGAAATGAACAAGCTGATTGAATTAAGCCGGCTGTTTGAGATAAGCATTGATGAATTAGTCGGAAACGAAGCCGAAAAGGAAAACAACACCGAAAAAGATGTATCTTCAAATAATGTTGTATCTCAATTTGGTTTAAAGGATATTCATTACGAATATAAAAGCAAAAGAACCGTTTTTAATGTTCCGCTTGTGCATATAAATGTCGGAATGGGCGTACATAAAGCAAAGGGCATTATCGCAATAGGTAATATATCTGTCGGAGTGATTTCGATAGGACTTGTGTCAATAGGATTACTGGCGTTTGGTGCTTTGGCTTTGGGATTGCTTATTGCAGGCGGTGCATTATCACTCGGTTTGCTTGCGTTTGGTGCTGTTGCAGTCGGAGGAGTTGCCGCAGGCGGAGTTGCTTTGGGATATTTTGCAACAGGCGGTCTTGCCATTGGAGTTTACAGTATTGGCGGCTGTGCTTTGGCGAATAATATCGCTATGGGCGGCTATGCAAGCGGTAAAATCGCAATAGGCGACAGCGTAAGCGGTACGGCGGAATTTTTAAAGGATAATGTAAATTATAATGACCTTTTGTCAGCAATAAACAAACATTTGCCCGATACTCCCGAACTTATAAAAAATATATTCCTGAGTGTCTGTAAATAAAGTCGATTTTTAAGGCTATTGACATATATAATACTGATTTGTTTTATTATTTTTCGTGATTTTACATAATTTTTGTTCACGCACGCTTGATTTTTCAACGCTGTCGTGATATATTAAATATATAATTATTACTAAATTATTATATTGTAAAATGGAAATTATGCGGTATAATAATTCGGTACAGGAATATTAAAGCCGTGCCGTCAAAATCCGAAAAAGAAAGGAATAAAAACAATGAAGTATGCAAAAAAGTTTATCGGTGTGCTGCTGACGCTGATTTTAGTCTTTTCGCTGAATACAGTTGCCTTTGCCGCCGA
>JBJFIB010000059.1:0-13234 GCA_051894195.1 Acutalibacteraceae bacterium | reverse complement strand
ATCGCCGGCGACGGCAACACAAACAAAAGCTATTTAACTTACGGTGATAATGGAGGAAGTTCCACAGCTGAAAGTCAGACCGTTACATATACATGGAAAATGCCTGTATTCAAATATACCTTGCCGGTTCCTGACGGCGAAACAAATATGGGCGGTGCTAATACCGGAGAACATTACGAAGATTTCTTTACTGGTTATGAAAATGACGACGATGTAAGTATTTCTATGCTCACTACCGGCAAAAAGACAGATGTTACAGGTGCAAAAGTCTACAACGACGATGTTGGTATTGCTCTGCTCGCTAATGAAGTAGATCAAAAAATGCCTGTTGCCGGTGCAACATTCACACTGAGCAAAACTTCTAACGGTTCTAATCCGATTAACCTTGTCAGCACGGGTACTGCTAATCAATATCGTGTAGCAAAAACGGGTGAATCAGGTGCTTTTACAGAAATCACCACCGATACCAGCGGTGAATTTGTTATAAACGGTTTGGACTCAGGTACATATTATCTTACGGAAACAGGTACTCCGGCAGGTTTTAACAGCTTGTCAGGTTCTGTTATGGTTGTAATCGGTGCTAACGGAGCAATCACAGTTAATAATACATTGTCGCTGTTGTTGAAATTCTGAACAATTCAGGCAATCAGTTGCCGTCAACAGGCGGAATTGGTACATATATATTCTATTTTGTAGGTTTTGCTTTGATACTTACGGCGGCTGTTCTGCCGTTAATAAGAAAGTACAGAAAATTACATAACTAATTTTATTACCGTTTTAAAACATAAAGTCGATTTTTCGGCTATTGACACATATAATACAGAGTGGTATAATATATTCAAATTTAAAATGCTGTCTTCGGGGCGAGGTGCAATTCCTCACCGGTGGTGATTTTCCGAAAGGAAATAAGTCCACGAGCTTTTTGCCGAATTGGTGCGATTCCAATACCGACGGTACAGTCCGGATGAAAGAAGACCTTTTATATTGCAACAGGCATAAGTATAGCCTTAAACGGTATAATTTCGTCCCACAGATTATTTATATAATTTGTGGGATTTTTTGCGTTGACAGCATAAATTTAATTTATTTTAAGGAGATGCTGTTATGATGAAAACAGAACAAACCGCAAGACTGACACACACCGAAAAATCTTTCCGTGTAAAGAAACTGACTATTATGTCGATTATGACCGCAATAGCCTATCTGATAACATTCTTTGTGCATATTCCTATGTTCAGTTTCTTAACACTGGATTTCAAGGACACAATACTCGTGTTTGCCGCTTTTATATTCGGACCTCTTGCGGGATTTGTTATGTCGGTTGTCTGTTCGCTTATTGAACTTGTTACAATCAGTCCAACAGGCTGGATAGGCTTGATTATGAATGTTCTTGCCTCAGCAAGCTTTGCGTGTGTAGCCGCCCTTATCCACAAGAGAAAACCGTGTCTTAAAAATGCGGTTATCGGTCTTGTCGCAGGAACTCTTGCGATGACTGTTGTAATGATTATCTGGAATTATCTCATTACACCGCTTTATATGGGAATGCCGAGAGAGGCAGTTGTACAAATGCTTATCCCGATATTTTTGCCGTTCAATCTTTTTAAGGGTGCATTGAATTCTGCACTTGCGGTTATGCTTTATCCGACTATATCAGTTCTCGAAAAATCAAACCTTATCCCGAAAACCGAAAAAACCGAAACTACACGCAAAGGCTTAAACATAGGCATACTTATTGTAGCCGCTGTTGTACTTGCCGCTTGCGTATGCTATATTTGCATTAAATAAAATAAAGCATAATAAAATTCAACCCCCGTCGGAAATGATTTCTGACGGGGGTTTTGATTATGAGTTCAAGCCTAATTTTTCCATTAAAGCGGCTTGAAGAACAGCGGAAAAATTGATGTTGTTTTTTTCGGACATAGTATTTAACCAACTTGGTATTGTCAAGGTCTTTTTGACTGATTTATTACCGTAAGCCCTTTCGTATTCCATAGGGTCAAACATAATCATTGAAACAAATTGATTGTGTTCGGTCTTGATGTTTTCAGGTGATGATGGTCTTGGAATATCCTGATTATGTTCGGCATAGCTTTCAAGACAAAGACCGATTGCCTCAATTATATAGTTATTTGCTTCTTCAAAGCTGTCGCCCTGTGACACACAACCCGGAATATCCGGAATCCATACAGAATAGCCTTTATCTTCTTTTTGAAAAACCGCCGGATAATAAATTTTGGTACTCATAAAAATCCTCCTTTTGTTGTGTTGTATATAATCAATATCATTAAATAAGTTATTTAAGACCTGCGTCTTTTAGTATTTGTTGTTCTGTGCCTTTTTTAAGGTCTGTGCCATGCATTGGAACGATTACTGTTCGCTTACTCTGAGGGTTATAATAGACTCTGTGAGAACCTTTTTGTCTTTGAAATACAAAACCATTCTGCAACAGTAATTTTTCCATTTGTTTTGAAGTCATCGGCATTTTTGTTTTACCCCTTTTATGAGTTCAAGCCTAATTTTTCCATTAAAGCGGCTTGAAGAACAGCGGAAAAATTGATGTTGTTTTTCTCGGCTATTGTATTGAGCCATGCGGGAATTGTGCAGTTTTTTCTTACGGAACGATTTTCAAGCATTTTGCGGTATGCCTGAAAATCAACATCAACAAGAGTGATAATTTCATTTTCACTGTGCGATATATCATAAGGCTGTGACGGTTGCGGCAATTCTTTTTTTTCGTCCTGATACTGAACACCCATAAGAGATATTGCGTCCCTTGCCATATCAATAGCGTCGGGAATGTTCTCGCCCTGCGTCATAAAGTCAAAATCGGGAATTTTGACAAGATAGCCGTCATTATCATGAATAAGAACAACAGGATAAGCAGTTTTCATAACACATTCTCCTTGCATATAATTATTTTAGTAGAAGGGGTAAATACGGACTTATTTAAGCCCGTATTTTCTTATGATAGCTTTTGCAAGATTTTCGTTAATTTCACGGTGTCTTGGTATTGGTTCGGAATAAGTGCCGTTTGTATATATATCATGCCGTCCGCCATCTCGCAGAAAATACCAACCGTTCTTTTAAAGTAATTTAACTAAATCTCTGTGTTTCATTTTATTGCCCCCTCTTTATTATTATACGCATAATATACGCATATGTCAACACTTTTTATGAATTATATGTAATATAAAATATCTAATCTCAGAACATCAGGCTGACCGTCCGCAAAATTATTCCTGCTTGCTAATTATTTTAACTGGTGTCGCTGTTTTGACAAAGATGTATATGAATGTTGAGTATAATATAGATAACTTGGTAAATTTATTGTGGAGTAGTTTATAACTATTGTGTAAATTCATATATTCCGCATAAAATTACTGAAATTATTATATTGGGGTGGTTTTGTTGAAGGTCCGTGAGCTTGCTGCAAAACATTCATACCGCAAAATAAGTCTTGGCAGCGGTGCAAGAAAAATTCTTGTGCAGCTTGTGTATTCAGGCTGTGGATTTATTATGTCAAACGGCTCAGTTTTCGGGGCCTATGCCCCGTTCGGAATTTCAATGGTTGCAGCAGTGCCGTTTAAGAATGTTTTTTCGTCATTCATAGGTTCGCTGATAGGCTATATTGTATTTTCGGGCAGCGGAAATAATTTTCGCTATATTGCGGCAATGGCGGCGGTAATTGCGATAAGATGGACACTGAACGATATAAAAAAACTTAACCGACATTCATTTTTTGCATTTGCGGTGTGCTTTGTGCCGACGCTTGCAACGGGACTTGCGATGATGAGTGTAAGCGGCTTTACGGCAAAGGACACGGTACTCTATATAATTGAGGCACTTATCGGCGGTGCAGGTGCTTATTTTATTTCAAGAACGGTTGTTATGATTAACGGCACAAGAAGTCTTGGAATGTTAATGCCACAGGAGGTGGCTTGTCTTGTACTCAGCGGCTGTATCGGAATTTTGTCGCTTGCAAATGTGTGTATAGGTTCGCTGTCGGTTGGAAGAATTTTTGCGGTTGTTGTGGTGCTGATGTCGGCAAGATACGGCGGAATTACCGGTGGTGCTGTTGCGGGAATATCAACAGGAACGGTTCTTGGACTTTCGTCGGCGACATTTTCGTTTCTTGGGGCGGCTTATGCTTTCGGCGGACTTATGGCAGGACTTTTTGCACCGGTCGGCAGAGTGGTTATGGCGGTTGCGTTCATATTCAGTAATGCCGTTATCTCAATACAGACAGGTGACATTACTGCTGTAATACAGGGACTTTATGAGGTTACTGCGTCAACGCTGATATTTATTGTGTTGCCGAAAAATGCAGGAAAATTCATTACAGGAGTATTCACATCAAAAAACAGTGACGAACACTGCGAGGGTTTGCGACGGTCTGTTATTATGCGGCTTGACTTTGCGTCAAAGGCTTTGTCAGATGTTTCAAGCGATGTCGAGGAGGTTTCCGAAAAGCTGTCGCATATTATAACACCGACAATAGACGGAGTTTACTCGAATGCTGTCGGAGATGTCTGTCAACGCTGTGGTATGAGGGTGTTTTGTTGGGAACACCGTGACGGAGTTACATTACAGTCGTTTGATTATGTCAGCGAAAAACTGAATAAAGAGGGTTCAATCACTGCGGAGGATTTTCGTGAGGATTTTAAGAAAAAGTGCTGTCGTACTGCCGAGATGGCGGCGGCTGTCAACAGGTATTACGAAAATTATCTTGCGTCGGAGGCGGCACAACACCGTGTTGACGAGGTGAGAACGGTTGTTGCAGGGCAGTTCTGCGGACTTGGCGACATACTCGGCGAAATGGCTGAGGAATATGAAAACTATGAGTTCTTTGACAATGAAAATTCCGAGCGGATATGTATGATGCTCAAAGGTCTTGGACTTGTGCCTGTCGATGTAAGCTGTCATATTGATTATATGGGCAGAATGACCGTTGAAATTGAAACGGCTGACATTGACCGCAAAAAAATAAAACGGGCAGTAATTATGAAAGAAATTTCGTCAATATGCGGACGGCGGTTTGACAGTCCGAGTGTTACGGCGGCTTACGGACGGTGCCGGATTGTGCTTTGTGAAAGACCGTGCTTTGATGTTGAAATTGCCGGCAGTCAGCACATCAGCGGCAGCGGACAGCTTTGCGGCGACCATTTCAGATATTTTAACGACGGAATGGGAAGAATGATAACCGTACTCAGCGACGGAATGGGAACAGGCGGTCGTGCGGCTGTTGACGGCGGTATGGCGGTCAGCATTATGTCAAAGCTGATAAAGGCAGGTCTTGGATTTGACTGTTCGCTTAAAGTGGTGAATTCCGCCTTGCTTGTGAAATCAGGTGATGAATCCCTTGCAACGCTTGATGTTGTTTCGGTTGATTTATATTCGGGCGACACGGATTTTATGAAAGCGGGTGCGGCATTGTCATTCATACGCAAGGACGGCGATATGTACCGTGTTGAAACGCCGTCACTGCCTGTCGGAATACTCCCCGAAATTGAATTTACCTACACGGAGGATACTCTCAGCGAGGGAGATATTATCGTTATGGTTTCCGACGGTGCAACGGCAACGGGTGAAGAATGGATTGAACACATCATAAGTTCTTGGGAGGACAAAAGTATGCAGCAGCTTGCCGACCTTATTACAGACGAGGCAACCGCACGGCGTAATGACGGTCACGACGACGATATAACCGTTATTGCAATGCAGATAAAAAAGCACTGAAAAGCTACTGCTGTATCATAAATATTTTAAAAGTTTACAAAATAGTATTTGAATATTTTTTTGACAGGTGTTATAATATACAGGAATACTAAAATAATACGGAGGTTTTGTGGAATATGGAAAGTTATTTGGAAGATATGACTAACTATTCCGAACAGATAGTCAAAAAGAAATTTTCACCGACAACATTCACTACACTGATTGTTTCGCTGTGTATGATTACGCTTATAGTTTTTGTGAGCGTGTATCTTTCGATGTATTTCGGCTGGCTTGTGCCTGTTGCGATACTGCTGTTTTGTCTTGGAATTTATCTTGCGTATTATATGCTGAAAAATTCCGGCATAGAGTATGAATATACCTTTGTACTCGGAGAAATGCGTATTGACAAGATAAAGGGCAAAAACAAGCGTAAAAGAATTACCGTTTTTGATGTAAAATCAATAGATAAAATGGGAAAATATATTGACCCCGAAACAAAAAAGAAAAAAATTGATACATCAAAATATCAGCTTGTTCTCACAGCCTGTGAAAACGAAAACAGCGAAGATACTTACTACATCATAATTCACGATAAAATCAGACAGAAACCTGCACTTCTTCTATTTACGCCTAACGAAAAAACAATGAATATGATTCGCCCGTATTTTTCGGTTGAACTCAAAAAGCAATTCCTCAGAAATGAAATCTGACCTTTTAATTCCTCCTTGCAAAAGGGGGAATTTTTTTGCTTGCTGTTGAAGAAAATATACAATTTTATATCATAAAAATTGAAAAGTTATATAGGTTGTGTTAGAATAATTAAATAACATCTGTTTTGAAATTTACTTTGATAAGGGTGATATATATGTTGGTTGTAACAAGTGATGAAATGAGAAATATCGAAAAAAATGCTGTTGAAAGCGGAAGTACATATCTCGGACTTATGGAAAAAGCAGGAGGCAGTGTCGCTGAAAAGGCGGCAAAAATAATTACGGAAAAAAATCTCAAAAATGTTGTAATTCTTTGCGGCAAGGGCAATAACGGCGGCGACGGATTTGTTGCGGCAAGATTTTTGTCGTCGGAGGACTGTCATATTACGGTAATTCTTGCTGACGGCGAGCCGAAAACCTCTGACGCAAAGCTGAATTTTGACCTTATGCCGCAAAATGTAAAAACAATTTCATATATTTCTGAAAAACAAAACTGTATTGACAGCATAAAAAATGCCGACATACTGTTTGACGCAATATACGGAATAGGCTTTAAAGGTGCATTAAAATCTGAAATGCACGAACTGTCCGAATATTATAACGGCAACGAAAAAGCTGTAAAAATTGCCGTTGACCTGCCGAGCGGAATTGTGTGCGATACAGGCGAAATAATAAACGGCTGTTTTAATGCTGACTATACCGTTACATTTACTTTGCTTAAACCGCTGCATATTTTGTATCCGTCAATGGATTTTTGCGGAGAGGTTTCGGTTGAAGATGTCGGAGTACCAAAACAAACTCTTGACCAATGTTCATACATTATGAAAACAACAGACGAATACATTTCCGAAAATCCATTCTCAAAACGCAAAAAATCAGCACATAAGGGTACTAACGGAACGCTTTTTGCATTATGCGGAAGCTACGGAATGGCTGGTGCGGCGGTGCTTTCGGGCAGTGCGGCTCTGAGAACGGGAGCAGGACTTTTGCGTATGGCTGTGCCGAAATCAATATATGAGCTTGTTTCGTCAAAGCTGACGGAGGCGGTGTTTATGCCGCTTGAACAGAATGACGACGGCACTGTCAGCATAGAAGAATACAACAAAATCCTCTATGATGTCCTTGAAAAATCAAATGCGTTGCTTATCGGCTGTGGTCTGGGAATGAATGACGATTTGAGCGACCTTGTGTCACTGCTTATCGAAAATTCAACAAAGCCGGTTGTTCTTGACGCTGACGGCATAAATGCGGTTTGTATGAATATAAATGTATTGAAAAAGGCAAATGCTCCGGTTATTCTTACGCCTCACCCTGGTGAAATGGCAAGGCTTATAATGTCCGACACAAAAACCGTACAGTCCGACCGCTATAATACTGCAAAAAACTTTGCCGAAGAATATGGTGTAACAGTAGTCCTCAAAGGTGCGAACACTCTTGTTGCAACGCCTGACGGAAAAGTTTATGTAAATCTTACGGGCAACAACGGAATGGCACGAGGCGGCAGTGGTGATGTTCTTGCGGGAATGATTGCGTCATTTCTTGCACAGGGAATGAGTGCCGAAAAAGCCGCCGTTTTCGGCGTATATTATCACGGTCTTGCAGGAGATTTATGTGCCGAAAAATACTCCACACGCTCAATGCTGCCCTCCGATATGATTTCTGAACTTAAATCTGTGTGGAGATAAGAGAGTGGAGAGTGAAGAGTGGAGAGTGAAGAGTGGAGAGTGAAGTTAGGAATGTGAAATGAGGAATTAGGAATGATAATAACAACTAATGCTGCGGACAAAGACTTATGGTTATAATAAAGTATAAACGCAATTTGGGTGCGGCAGCTTGCCGCTTGGGTGTGGCAGCTTGCCGCTGAATTGATTTTGGTGGTGTTTGATTGAAAAAGCTGTGTGTAATTGTTCTTGGGCTGGCGGCGGTTTTTGTTATGTGTTCGTGTTCGGCGGCGGAAAAAGTGCCTGATGTCATAACCGGTATCGACAAAAACGCAAGCGTTGAATATGACGGAATGAATTATGAATGTCACATAACACGGCTTACTGACGGAGTTGTTTCTGTCGGAGTGAATTCGCCAGAAAATCTGTCGGGGTTGATGTTCCGTCAGGCTGACGGTAAATTTTCGGTTTCGTGCGATAATCTTATCTGCAAAACCGACAGCATAACCTTGCCTGACACTTCGTTTCCGATTATGATAATAAAAATTCTTTCCTCAGCCTCAGTTAAAGATAATCTTTTGTACTGTTCGTCGGAAAACGGCATTTTTAAGTTTACGGGCAACAGCGGCACAGGTTCATATCAGCTTTTCGCCGACAGAGAAGGGAACATTACAAAAATTTTTGACGATAATACAGGACTGAAAGTTACTTTTGAAAAAAATGAATAATTTATTCAATTTTTCCACTCCGAAAATACAGGAGTGGATTTTTTGTTATAGCATAATCATTGCAGACTATTTTCAGCGGATAAGATTCGGTTTTATAAATGACTGAATTCAGTGAAAACAGTAATGGCTACAACAACTCCACTCTCCACTCTCCACTCTCCACACTGATATTTAACTTATTTTTTACTAAGATAACAATGCGGATTTTACTTTGCGAAAATATAATAAGCCTTGTTCAAACAACAAAAAGAAAAAAGGAGAAAGAGAAAATGAGTATTAGTAAGAAAATTGTTGCTGCTGCTCTTGCACTTTCTGTTGTGGGAGTTTCCGCAGGAATAACGGCAATCGCCGCAACTGAACACTGGAACGATGCGACAACAAATACCGCTGTTTCAGCAGAGTGGGAAAGCTGGAAAAACGAGTGGGAAACAGTTAAAAACAACCACGAACAAATTGTTCTGACACCGGGTGCAGACGCATCACAGCTTAACTTCGGCTGGTATTCAAAAACAGCCGGTAACGCAAAGGTAAAAGTATCAAAATCCGCTGATATGAGTAATTCGTCAGAATTTACAGGCACATCAGATGACAGCAAGGTAATCGACGGCACGACATATTATTCAAACAAGGTTACCGCAACAGGTCTTGAAGAAAATACAACTTATTACTATCAGTATCTTCTTAACGGTGAATGGAGCAAAGCCGAAAAATACACAACAAAAGGTACAAAGAACTTTTCTGTATTCTATGTAGGCGACCCGCAGATTGGTGCATCAAAGGGACAGACTCCGTCAACAAGCACTGACAAACAGACAGCTGAGCTTGCCGCAAGAAACGATGCTTTCAACTGGAACAAAACTCTTGAAGCGGCAACATCAAAATTCCCTGATGTAAGTTTCTTGCTTTCAGCCGGTGACCAGATTAACCAGACAGATGTAAGCACAGAAGATAATGAACTTGAACAGGCTTATGAATATGCAGGTTTTCTTAATGCTGACGCTTTGAAGTCACTTCCTGTTGCTACAACAATCGGCAACCACGACTCAAAGTCAGAAAACTACAAAAATCATTTCAACAACCCGAACTCATTCGTTGAAGAAACAAGTCCGTCTGTTGCAGGTAACGGTTATTACTTTACATACGGTGATGTACTGTTTATGGTAATCAACACAAACAACTATAACTGTGCAGACCACGAAAACCTGATTAACAAGGCTATAACTGAAAATCCTGACGCAAAGTGGAGAATAGTAATGTTCCATCAGGATATTTACGGTTCAGGTCTTGACCATTCGGATTCTGACGGTATAGTATTAAGAACACAGCTTACACCGATTTTTGATAAGTATGATATAGATGTTGTACTCCAAGGTCACGACCACACATATTCAAGAACTTATCAGCTGACAGGCGACGGACAGGAACATACAGCTTATGAACAGGGTGCAGGTATTGGCACAGACCCTGAGTATCTCAATCAGAACCTCTGCTATAATATTGTTGATAAAACATCAGGTACTGTAACAGACCCCGAAGGCACAATCTATATGGAGGCTAACTCGGCAACAGGCAGTAAGTTCTATGAGCTTATCGCTGAACAGCAGGATTATATCGCAGCAAGAAGTCAGACATGGACTCCTACATACTCAGTAATAGATTTCACTACTGCTGACGACGGTTCATCAACAAGCTTTACAATCAATACATACGATGTAACCACAGGCGATAAAATAGATGATTCTTACACAATCACAAAGACTCTTGAAGTTCCGGAGGAGCCAAGTGAAGAGCCAAGTGAAGAACCAAGTGAAGAGCCAAGTGAAGAACCAAGTGAAGAGCCAAGTGAAGAACCAAGTGAAGAACCAAGTGAAGAACCAAGCGAGGAACCAAGTGAGGAGCCAAGTGAGGAGCCGAGTGAGGAGCCAAGTGAAGAACCAAGCAACAACAATGTTGACGACAGCAGCAAGGGCGACAACAACACTGACAATAACAACAGCAACAATAATGCTGACAGCGGCAAGGGTGACAGCACTGACAACAGCACAGTAAACACAGGTGATACTGACATAGTATTCTTTGCGGTAATTGCAGTAATTACATCGGCTGTACTTTCAGTAATACTCTGTAAGAAGAAAAAAGAAGCATAATTGAAAAACAAAACCGGATAAATCATAAAAGAGCAGGGACGGCTGAATTTACCGTTCCTGCTTAATTGTATAAAAAGGAATGAAATGAATGTCGGATAAAATAAAGTGTGCTTTTTCGGATAAAAAGAAGATTGTGAAAATATCGGTTGCGTTGATTTTCTTTGTTGTTTTTGCGGTGTTTTTGTATTTTTTTAATCAGGTTGAAAAGCCCGAGCTTGTAAGCACAAACGGAAGAACCTTTGAAACTGCCGTTGTTACCGAAATTGTAAGGGACAATATTCAGGAGGACGGTTCAAGAGTAGGAAACCAATATCTTAAATTAAAAATGCTCAGCGGTGAACTTGCAGGACAAACCGTAGATGCAACCAGTGCAAACGGAAATCTTTTTGGTGCTGAATGTAAGGTCGGTATGAGGGTAGTAACCGTGACAAGCATATCGGGAGATGTGACGGTAACATCTGTTTACAGTCAGGACAGACAATATATAATCTATATTTTTGTCATAATATTTATGCTGATTATGTGTATTATCGGAGGCAAAAACGGCATAAAATCCGTAATCGGACTGGTATTTACATTTGTGTGTATAATTTTCCTGTATCTGCCTATGATTTTCAGGGGATTTTCGCCGTTTTTTGCAGCAATAGTTGTTGTTATACTTACGACATTTGTAAGTATGCTGCTTATAGGCGGCTACACGAAAAAAACATTCTGTGCAATAGCGGGAACTGTTGCCGGTGTTGTTATATCGGGACTTTCAGCGGCAATTTTCGGATATTTTGCGGGAATTTCCGGATATAATGTTTCGGACATTGAGTCACTGCTTTTCATAGGTCAGTCAACAAATATTGACATAGGCGGTCTGCTTTTTTCGGGAATACTCATAGCGTCACTCGGTGCAGTTATGGATGTGGGTATGTCAGTTTCATCAACAATCAATGAAATTCACCTGAACAGTCCTGATATGTCAAGAATACAGCTTTTTAAAAGCGGCATAAATGTCGGTCGTGATATGATGGGAACAATGTCAAACACGCTTATACTTGCCTTTACAGGAAGTTCGCTGAGTACACTTCTGCTTGACTATACCTACAATCTGCCGTATCTGCAAATAATAAATTCATATTCTATCGGCATAGAAATTATGCAGGGTTTGTCGGGAACTATCGGAGTTATTCTTACTGTTCCGATAACCTCAGCCGTGACAGCATTTATGATTACAAACAAAAAAACATTTTCGCTGAAAAAGAATAAAATCAAGAAAAGTGAAATAACTCAATAAAATCATTATTTTCCGTTGTGGACATATAAGCCTGAATATGATAGAATATTAAAAAAATATGGAGGCTTTATTATGCTTTGTGAGAGTATTCCCGAAATTGAATGGTTTGCAAACAATAATCCCTACACGGAATCACATATGTTATTTCATTATATAATTCTCCCTGATGTAAAGGAAGAAACAATGACCGTCAAAGTATGGATGGGAAAATACTGCTACGAAAAAAGTATTGATGAAATTATCGACGAGCGTACCTTTCCACTTACCAAAAGCGGTCTTGCTGAGGCTGTTGAATACATCAGGGACGAGGATTATAAACTTTAATGATTTTTTTGAAATTTTTACTTGCATTTTGACTGACGATAATATATAATAATAAAGTATTCTGCTTTTGCGGACTGCTTTATGGAGAGTTGTCCGAGCTGGCCGAAGGAGCACGATTGGAAATCGTGTAAACGGCTACAACCGTTTCGAGGGTTCGAATCCCTCACTCTCCGCCAGAAATTCACTGTAATTTCGATGGAATTACAGTGGATTTTTTGAAATTAAGAATATAAAAATTTGTTTATAGCAGTTTTTGATGAAAAAATAAATTGGCAGTTTAGGGAGAAATTCTTATGAAAAAAATAAATAGTACAAATTGCCTGATTTTAGCTGTTATATGGTTTTTAATATCATTATACTATTTTTTTGGAATGGGAAAAATAGCTATAGGCATTTTATGGGTATTAAGCGGAATTGTAGAATTAGTTATTGCATTGGTCATGAATTCTAAGGAAAAGAAAGGCAGATAAAGTCCGTTTTACTGAACTGAATGTTGTTGTGAATATTACAGATTAAAAGGAAGTCTGATTAACATTGTGTTTTTCAGACTTCTTTTTTTCATGTTTCAAGTAAAAAGTTCTGAAAACAGAGAAATTTTTGGATTTACTTATAAAACAACCTTGCCGCTATCGGCAAAAACATAAAAATATCAGTGCATAGTTTATTG
>JBJFIB010000058.1:0-3269 GCA_051894195.1 Acutalibacteraceae bacterium | reverse complement strand
GTAAAACACGCAAAGGACTACGGAAACGATATTGTAATTCTCGATACGGCAGGTCGTCTGCATATTGACGAAAAGCTGATGAATGAACTCAAAGACATCAAAGCTGAGGTTCAGCCGGACGAAATTATGCTTGTTGTTGACTCAATGACAGGTCAGGACGCCGTAAATGTTGCAAAATCATTTGATGAGTTGCTGAATATTTCAGGCGTTATACTTACAAAGCTTGACGGCGATACTCGTGGCGGTGCTGCACTTTCGGTTCGTGCCGTAACAGGAAAGCCGATTAAATTCGCCGGTATCGGTGAAAAACTCGATGACCTTGAAGTTTTTCACCCCGACAGAATGGCGTCAAGAATACTCGGTATGGGCGATGTGCTTACACTTATTGAGGACGCCGAAAACAGACTTGACCAGAAAAAAGCCGAGGAAATGGCAAAGAAATTCCAGCAGAACAAGTTTGATATGAATGACCTGTATGAACAGCTCAAACAAATCAAAAAAATGGGTTCTGTAAAAAGTATTCTTTCAAAAATTCCCGGAATTGACAAACAGGTCAGGGATATGGATTTTGACGACAGGCAAATGGACAGAATTGCTGCTATGATTTCTTCAATGACAGCAAAAGAGCGTGAAAATCCGAATATCATAAATCCGTCACGCAAACGCAGAATTGCAGCAGGAAGCGGTATGAAGGTTGAAGATGTGAACCGCCTGATGAAGCAGTTTGAGCAGATGCAGAAGTTTATGAAACAGATGAACGCAAAGGACAAAAACGGCAGAAGAAAGCGTTTGCCGGGACTTGGCGGTATGCCCTTTAATAATCCTAATATGATGCACGGCAAGGGCGGCAAAAAGTCAAGAAAATAATTCAGGTCTTTCATCCAATAATTATTGGTGAAAATATAAAAAACAAGACATTACAAATAGTTATGTCAGAATTTTGGAGGTAAATTAAATGGCAGTAAAAATCAGACTTCGTCGTGTAGGTGCGAAGAAAACACCTGTTTATCGTGTAGTTGTTGCAGACGCAAGATATTCCCGTGACGGCAGATTCATCGAGGAAATCGGCACATACAACCCACGCACAGAACCGTCAACATTTACTATTGACGCTGAAAAGGCTAAAAAGTGGATTGCAAACGGTGCACAGCCGACCGATACGGTAAAGGCTCTTATGAAGAAGAATAACATCATCTGATTGAGTCTTTTCGGAGGAACAAATGAAAGATTTACTTGTTTCAATAGTAAAGGGACTTGTTGAAAAGCCTGAGGAAATTTCCGTCACTGTTGACGAAAAAAACGAGGAAGGCATTATCGTTTATCATCTTCATGTTGCTGAGGAAGATATGGGCAGAGTTATCGGCAGACAGGGAAGAATTGCAAAAGCAATAAGAACTGTTATGAGAGCTGCTGCTTCAAGAAACGATGAAAAAATACAGGTTGAAATAGACTGATTAAAAGAGTATGTCGCTTGCGGCATACTCTTTTGATTTGCGGAGTGCCTCCGCTGTCAATTCGCATTCAAAGTTATTATTACTGTTAAGTCTTTTTCTGCGGCATAAATTTCTGTAATAATTCCACGCAGAAACTGAATATTAAAATATACTTATTTTAACGCACACACTTACCGTCTTCACAATAACTCCACTCTCCACTCTCCACACTCCACTCTGGATAAACTGCTGTACTTTTTGGGGAAAATATGGTATATTAAATAACATAAGTTATGAATATAAATTTGAAAAGAGGGATTTTATTGCTTAAACAATATCTTGAAGCAGGAAAAATTGTCGGAACACACGGACTCAGGGGCGAAGTGAGAATTGACCCGTGGTGTGACAATGCGGAGTTTCTGTGTAAATTCAAAAAACTCTATTATGCAGACGGAACACAGATTCCGGTCGTTTCAGCAAGACCGCATAAGAATATTGCAATAGTTCTGTTCAGGGGTATAACTTCCATTGAACAGGCGGAGCTGCTGAGAGGAAAAATCGTTTATATCGACAGAAAAGACGCTCATTTGCCGAAAAACACTTACTTTATTCAGGATATAATCGGACTGAAAGCCTATGACGCCGACACAAACAAGGAATATGGTGAAGTGACAGATGTTATGAAAACAGGTGCAAACGATGTCTATCAGATTACAAAGGACGGCAGGGATTATCTTATTCCCGTAATTCCTGATGTTGTGATTAAAACGGATATTGAAAACGGAATTTTGACGATAAGACCGCTTGAAGGGATTTTTGACGATGAGGATTGATATAATAACATTATTTCCGGAAATGTGCGAGGCTGTAATGAGCGAAAGCATTATAGGCAGAGCAAGAAAAAAAGGTGTGTTGGAGGTTATGTGTCATCAGCTCAGGGATTTTGCGTTTGATAAGCACAAAAGAGTTGACGATACAACCTACGGCGGCGGAATGGGTATGCTTATGAAAGCCGAACCGATTGCACTTTGTTTTGAAAACCTGTGTAAAACTATCGGAAAAAGACCATACTTTATTTATATGTCACCAAAGGGCAGAACGCTTACTCAGAAAAAAATAAAAGAACTTGCACAACACGAAAATATTACAATTCTGTGCGGTCATTATGAGGGGGTTGATCAGCGTGTACTTGACGAGTATGTCGATGAGGAAATTTCAATCGGCGACTATGTCCTGACAGGCGGAGAACTGCCGGCACTTGTGCTTGCCGACGCAGTAAGTCGTACTGTTCCGGGAGTGCTGTCTGACGATGTCTGTTTTGAGGACGAAAGTCATTTTAACGGATTACTGGAATATCCGCAGTACACAAAGCCGTCAGTGTGGCGTGACAAGGAGGTTCCTGAGGTTCTTCTCAGCGGACATCACGCAAATATTGAAAAATGGCGTCGTGAAAAATCGCTTGAAATAACCCTTGAACGCCGTCCCGATTTGCTTGAAAATGCACAGCTTTCCGACACTGACAGGAAAATATTAGATAAATTATCAGGAAAATAATGTACAGGAATTATTTGGACACAAATATATAAAAATACGAACTGAGAGTTATTATTGTGCAAATATAAAGAATGATAAAAGAATAATTCGGTTCATAGCTTTGTAACAAACAACACATTATTCTGTCAATATTGAAAAAATCTATTCATAAATTCTACAAGGAAATTGTAAGCATAATTTCAATAAATGCATAAATGTATGATAAAATAGAAATTTTCAGAAAAAACTCCAAAATTTTCAAAAAATCCAGTGTTTAAATAAATAAAAATAAATTAACATTTT
>JBJFIB010000057.1:0-16666 GCA_051894195.1 Acutalibacteraceae bacterium | reverse complement strand
GAAATAGTTACACAGGCGTGTATTACAAGAATAATGATAGCACAAATAAATGTGGTGATGGGAGCTACATCTATGGTGCAAGGTGCAATAACAATGGCTGCCGGTGGTGTGGCAGGTGTTACATTTGGCGGTTTGTCATTGATTAATTCTGTATATACTATCAAAGCTGCATGTGAGTCAATCACAAATTCATACGATTTACTGCTTGAATATTATCTTGCTGATAATGATGCTGACCGTATTACTGCCGGTAAGGAAATGCTTATAGCTTGTATCAGAGAATGGAGCGGTTTGGTTGTATCTATGGGACTTTCCGCATTACAGCCGTTTTTTGGTGAAACAATAGGAAATGCACTCACAGTAGCCGAATTTATCACGAATGTTTTGGGTATAAATGTTACCTGAAACAAATACAAACACAATAATCAAATTTATTCAATAACTTGAATAAATCAAAAAACAGAAAATCAAGTGGCAGCAATTAGTTGTCACTTGATTTTTATTTTTTGTATTGTATAAAATTATATTTTATGATAAACTATAACTAAATAGTTAAGAACGGCTATTGCTTTACTTTCAGCTTTTACGGCTGAAAAATAAAATCAAGAAACGGGGAAGTTTATCTATGCTTACAGATATTGAAATTGCACAGCAGGCTCAGGCTGAACCTATTGCGAAAATTGCCGAAAAACTCGGAATTACCGAAGATGAACTTGAATTTTACGGTAAATACAAGGCAAAACTCAGCGAAGAACTTTTCGCAAAAACCGCTGATAAAAAGGACGGCAAACTCATTCTCGTAACGGCAATCAATCCTACACCTGCCGGCGAGGGTAAAACAACAACATCAGTAGGACTCAGCGACGCTCTCTCAAAAATAGGTAAAAAGACAATCGTTGCACTTCGTGAACCGTCACTCGGTCCTGTTTTCGGAATAAAAGGCGGTGCAGCCGGCGGCGGATACGCTCAGGTTATTCCTATGGAGGACATAAATCTCCATTTTACAGGCGATATGCACGCAATAACATCAGCAAATAATCTTCTTTGTGCAATGCTTGACAACCATATTCAACAGGGAAATGCACTCAATATTGATGTTAAAAGAATACACATAAAGCGTTGCCTTGATATGAACGACAGAGAACTCAGAAGTATTGTTGCAGGTCTTGGCGGAAGAATGAACGGCGTTCCCCGTGAAGACGGATTTATCATAACTGTTGCAAGTGAAGTTATGGCTATTCTTTGTCTTGCGTCAAGCCTTGACGACCTCAAAGCAAGACTTGGAAATATCCTTGTTGCATACTCAACAGACGGTACACCGATTTATGCAAAAGACCTCAAAGCGAACGGTGCTATGGCAGCACTTCTCAAAGACGCTATAAAGCCTAATCTTGTACAGACACTCGAAGGCACACCGGCACTTATGCATGGCGGACCTTTTGCAAATATCGCACACGGCTGTAACTCTGTAAGAGCAACAAAACTCGGACTTAAACTTGCTGACTACTGCGTAACAGAGGCTGGTTTCGGTTCAGACCTCGGTGCAGAAAAATTCTTTGACATCAAGTGCCGCAAAGCCGGACTTACACCGTCAGCGGTTGTTCTTGTTGCAACGGTTCGTGCATTGAAATATAACGGCGGCGTTCCAAAGGCAGAACTCGAAAACGAAAACCTCGACGCACTTAAAAAAGGTATTGTAAACCTCGGTGCACATATCAACAATATGCACAAATTCGGTGTGCCTGTTGTTGTTGCAATCAACCGTTTCGGTGCAGATACAGACGCAGAACTTGAATATATTGAAAATTACTGTAAAGAACTCGGTGCTGATTTTGCACTTTCAGAGGTATTCGCAAAGGGTGGAAACGGTGCAATCGAGCTTGCACAAAAGGTTGTTGCCGCAGCCGAAAAACCGTCAGAATTCAAGGTTCTTTATTCTGAGGACATTTCGCTTAAAGATAAAATCAAAACAATAGCAACACAGATTTACGGTGCTGATGATGTAGAATACACAACAGCCGCACAGAAAGCATTGACCGAACTTGAAAAACTCGACACAGCAAAACTTCCTGTATGCGTTGCAAAAACACAGTATTCACTCTCAGACGACCCGAAACTTCTCGGTCGCCCTGAAAACTTCAAAATCACCGTAAGAGATTTACAGCTTTCAAACGGTGCAGGCTTTGTAGTTGTTTATACAGGCAACATTATGACAATGCCGGGACTGCCGAAAGTTCCTGCCGCAGAAAAAATTGATGTAGATTCCAACGGCAAAATTACAGGACTTTTCTAAGATTGAAAGGGTTTTTATATTGCAGAAATTTTTGAGCAAATCGCCGCAGGAAACCGAACAGATAGCCGAAAAACTTGCACAAACACTCAGCGGCACAGAGGTTATTGCGATGTTCGGCGGACTCGGTGCAGGCAAAACGGCATTTACCCGTGGACTTGCACGGGGACTGGGGATAGATGACGGCGTTTCAAGTCCGACCTTTGCACTTGTAAACGAGTATGAGGGGAAATTTACCGTATATCATTTTGATATGTACCGTGTTTCGACTTGGGACGACCTTTATTCAACAGGATTTTTTGACTATATCGACAACGGTGTAATGATAATTGAGTGGAGTGAAAATATCGAGGAATTTCTCCCCGAAAATCATATTACGATAACAATAAATCACATATCTGAAAACGAGCGTGAAATAATAATCGAGGGGGCGAAAGAAATATGAAAATTCTTGCAGTAGATACCACAGCGTCCCCTGTTTCAGCGGCAATACTGACTGACGGCTTTTTGACGGGAGAGTTTTTTCTGAATACAAAAACCACTCACAGCCAGACGCTTATGCCGCTTGTCGATACCATACTCAAAACCACAGGAACAGACATTAAAGATATTGATGTTTTTGCGGTTAATGCAGGACCGGGTTCGTTTACGGGAGTAAGAATAGGCGTATCGTCAGTCAAAGGAATGTCAATGCCGTTTGATACAAAGTGTGCGTCAGTTTCAACTCTTGAATCAATGGCTTATTGTATGCCTTATACAGACGGAGTTGTTTGTTCTGTTATGGACGCAAGGTGCAGTCAGGTATATAATGCACTTTTCAGACTTTCAGACGGACAGGTAATTCGTCTTACAGAGGACAGGGCATTGTCACTTGACGAACTTGAAAAAGAACTTCAAGAATACAAAGACACAATATACCTTACTGGTGACGGTGCAGAACTTTGTTATAAAGCATACAATGAAAACATAAAAAACATTGTTCTTACACCTATGAACATACGCTATCAGCACGCCTACGGAACGGCAAAAGTCGCCGAAAAGCTGGCACAGGAGGGAAAACTCTGTACTTCCTCACAGCTTATGCCGACCTATTTAAGACTTCCACAGGCAGAGCGTGAAAGAAAAGCGAAAAATAATTCATAATTCATAATGCATAATTCATAATTGTTTTGTGAACGGTTAGTTTAATCATAAATTTTGATGAATTTTTAAAGTTGGAGAAAGGAAAATGTAAAGATGAAAATTGCACTCGGAGCAGACCACGGAGCTTTTGAACTGAAAGAATCAATCAAAAAGCACCTTGACGAAAAAAATATTGAATATGTTGATTACGGCTGTTTTTCAAAGGAATCGGTAGATTATCCTAAGTTTGCATATCTTGCCGCATCAGCAGTAGCAAAAAACGAATGTGATTTCGGCGTAATTTGCTGTACAACAGGTCTTGGAGTATCAATGGCGGCAAATAAGGTTAAGGGTATCCGTGCGGCAGTATGTACAAACGAAAAACTTGCCGAAATGACACGCCGTCACAACAACGCAAATGTAATTTGTATGGGACAGAATTATGTCACACCTGAGCTTGCAAACAAAATGGTTGACATTTTCATCTCAACCGAGTTTGAGGGCGGCAGACATCAACGCAGAGTTGACCTCATAACCGACATTGAAAACGGCAAGGAACTCAAATAAAAATTCAATGTGAGTACGGTAAAACAGGGGGTTCGGAACTTGAATTTTACTGATGAACAGTTGTCACGCTATTCACGGAATATTTTGCTCAGCGGTATGGGTAAAGACGGTCAGGAAAAACTTTTGAACTCAAAGGTTCTTGTCATAGGTGCAGGCGGACTTGGTTCGCCTGTCTGTATGTATCTTGCATCTGCTGGTGTTGGCACAATCGGAATTGCGGATAATGACGAAGTGGATTTGTCGAATTTACAGCGACAGATTATGCACTGCACATCAAAACTTGGTGTGAGTAAGGTTGTTTCAGCAAAACAAACTCTTGCCGATATGAACCCCGATGTCAATATCATAACATACAAAACTATGATAAATGCCGACAACATAAATGAAATAATCAGAGATTATGATTTTATTGTTGATGCGTGTGACAATTTCCCGACAAAATTCCTGATAAATGACGCTTGCGTTATCGCAAAAAAACCTTTTGTTCACGGCGGAGTAGTAGGTTATAATGGACAGCTTATGACCTATGTTCCGAATATGAATTGCCCTTGTTACCGCTGTATTTTTGAAAATGTTCCGAAAAAAGACAGCGTTCCGCACAGTTCACAGGTCGGAATACTCGGTGCAAATGCCGGCGTAATCGGTTCTTTACAGGCATTCGAGGCAATAAAGTACATTATCGGAACAGGCGAGCTTATTACAGGCAAAATGCTGACCTTTGACGGTCTTACAATGAAATTCCGTACTGTTTCTTTTAAGCATAAATCACCCGATTGTAAGGTCTGTTCGGAAAATGCCGTCATAAAAGATGTTTCACAGAGCAAAGCGGAATATTTCGACTGATTTTTGTTTGTATTTTTGTAAAAATATTGAAAATCCGTTAAATTAACTGTTGACAAATTTAAAATCAGGTTTTATAATAGTGTCAATAAAAATAAACCGATGAACAGAAGTAGTAGATTAAAGTGAGCGTTTCAGAGAGCTGTCGGTTGGTGGAATGACAGTAACTTAGCTTTTTTTGAATGGATCTGTAAGGGCGGTAGGAAACCGTATTTTGTGCGGGAGTAATGACCGACGGAGCTTTGACCGTTATCAGCAAAGTGTGTATATTGATGTACATGAATTGAGTGGGCGTTAAATCGTCAATTTGGGTGGTACCGCAGAAGTTTTCAGACTTTTGTCCCTGTATTCAGGGGCAAAAGTCTTTTTTATTTCTCATAAAAATAACGGAGGTAATGAAAATGTTAAAACCGGATTTTGAAACCGTAAAAACTATGTCACAAAGCTACAACACAATACCTGTATCAAAGGAATTTTATGCCGATGTTGTAACCCCGATAACGCTTTTAAGAAGAATTGCGGGAATAAGCAAAAGATTTTTTCTTCTTGAAAGTATCGAGGGAGGAGAAAAATGGGGACGATATTCATTCCTCGGTTATGACCCGATAATGCGTGTCACCTGTAAAAACAAAGTCGTAACAATCGAAAAAGACGGCAAAACTGAAACCATAACTACTGCAAAACCGCTTAATGTTTTGCGTGAAATTCTTGCAAAATACAAAGCACCGTCTGTTTCGGAGTTTGCACCTTTTACAGGAGGATTTGTCGGATATTTTGCATATTCAATGATAGGCTATGCAGAACCAAAGCTGAAAATCAGCGGCGGCGATTTCAACGATTTTGATATGATGCTTTTTGAAAAGATAATTGCATATGACCACCTTAAACAGAAAATAAGCATTTCGGTAAATATCAATACAGATAATCTTGAAGAAAATTATGCAAAAGCTGAAACAGTAATCAATGAAACGGCAAAACTTATCAATTCCGAAGAACCTCTGCCGAAACTTAAAACACCAAAGAACACAGAATTTACCTGTAATTTCTCGAAAGAGGACTATTGCAATGTCGTTGAAAAAACAAAGGAATATATCCGTGACGGAGATATTTTTCAGGCGGTTATTTCAAGACGCTTTGAGGCGGATTTTGACGGAAGTCTTATCAATGCATACAGAGTGCTGAGAACAACAAATCCGTCGCCTTATATGGTATTTATGAGCATTGACGGAGAGGAAATAATGAGTACATCACCCGAAACTCTTGTAAGACTGCAAAACGGCAGACTTTACACATTCCCGGTTGCTGGTTCACGACCGAGAGGAAAGACAGACGAGGAAGACCTTGAACTTGAAAGAGGACTTCTTGCCGACGAAAAGGAGCTTTCCGAGCATAATATGCTTGTTGACCTCGGAAGAAACGACCTCGGCAGAATATCGGAATTCGGTTCTGTTGAAGTGACAAAATACAAAATGATACACCGCTATTCAAAAATAATGCATATATGTTCACAAGTTGAGGGCAACATAAGACCTGATTGTGACGCTTTCGATGCGATAGAATCCGTACTTCCGGCAGGAACGCTTTCGGGTGCTCCAAAAATCAGAGCCTGTGAAATTATTGAAGAACTCGAAAAAGGTCCAAGAGGAATTTACGGAGGTGCATTGGGATATATGGACTTTTCGGGAAATTTAGACACCTGTATCGCAATCCGTATGGCAGTAAAGAAAGACGGAAAAGTGTATGTACAGGCAGGCGGCGGAATAGTTGCCGACAGCGTTCCCGAAAATGAATATCTTGAATCAAAGAATAAAGCCCTTGCCGCAATAAACGCAATAAAAATGTGTTCGGAAATTGAATGAGGAGGTAAACGAAAATGATTTTGCTTATTGATAACTATGACAGTTTTTCATATAATCTCGTACAGCTTGCCGGTTCAATAAATCCGGACATCAAGGTTATCAGAAATGACGAAATGACACTTGACGAAATAAGAAATCTTAAACCGTCGCATATAATTCTTTCGCCCGGACCTTGTTATCCTAAGGACGCAGGAGTTTGCGAAGAAGTTGCACTCAAAATGCGTGGCGAAATGCCTATTCTGGGCGTTTGTCTTGGGCATCAGGCAATATGCGAGGCTTACGGCGGTGAAATAGTTCACGCAAAAGAGCTTATGCACGGCAAAATGAGCCGCATAAAAATTGATAACAATTCCCCGATTTTCAAAGGTCTTGACAGTGAAATGGACGCAGCAAGATACCATTCACTTATCGCAAAATCCGAAAATCTTCCCGATTGTCTTGATGTTCTTGCCGTTGACAATATCGGCGAAGTAATGGCAGTCAAGCATAAAGAAAGCGACCTTTACGGCTTGCAGTTTCATCCCGAATCAATCCTTACTCCTCAGGGACGAATTATAATGGAAAATTTTCTTAATATGTAATAATATAAATTTGAAAGGAAGTCTTAACAATGATTAAAGAGGCAATTCACGAACTGGTCGAGGGCAAAGACCTTACCTATGACAAAACAAAAGAAGTAATGGACGAAATAATGAGCGGCAAGGCAACTGATGCTCAGATAGCGTCATTTATAACCGCACTCAGCATTAAGGGCGAAACAATAGAAGAAATTACAGCATGTGCTGAGGTTATGCGTGCAAAGGGAGTTAAACTCGACAAAAAAGGTCTTGAAGTCTTTGAAATTGTCGGAACAGGCGGCGATCAGGTCGGAACATTCAATATTTCAACAACAGCGGCTTTTGTAATCGCAGGTGCAGGCGTACCTGTTGCAAAGCACGGCAACAGAAGTGTATCAAGTCAGAGTGGTGCGGCTGATGTCCTCGAAAATCTTGGTGCAAATCTTACACTTACTCCTGAACAGAACGAAAAAGTCCTTGAAAAATGCCATATCTGCTTTATGTTTGCACCTACATATCATTCTTCAATGAGATTTGCGGCTCCTGCAAGGCGTGAAACAGGAATACGCTCGGTATTCAACATTCTCGGACCGCTTACCAATCCGGCGGCGGCAGAATATCAGCTTATGGGTGTTTACAGCGACAAACTTGTTGAACCGCTTGCAAAGGTTCTTCAAAACCTCGGAGTTAAAAGAGGTGCGGTTGTATGCGGTGCGTCAAGGCTTGATGAAATGACCGTAACAGGTTCTAACCTTGTATGCGAAATTAAGGACGGCAAACTTTCGACATATACCGTAAATGCAGAGGATTTCGGTATGAAAAAAGTACCGCTTGAAGAAATTCTCGGCGGTTCTCCTGAGGATAATGCACAGATTACTAACGATGTATTGAGCGGCGTAAAGGATTCAAAGCGTGATACAGTTGTTCTCAATGCCGGAATGAGTCTTTATCTTGCAGGCAAGGCAGACACAATAGCTGACGGTATAAAACTTGCACAGGAAACTATCGACAGCGGAAAAGCAAAGGCAAAACTTGATGAATTTATCAAGGCGACAAACGAATTTGCAAAAGCATAAAGGAATGATTAAATAAATATGATTCTTGATACACTCGCAGAGTCCACAAAAAAGCGTGTGGAAAACGAAAAGAAAACCATTTCCCCCGAACAGATGAAATCCTATGCCCTGAGTATGCCAAAGCTTAATTTTGAATTTGAAAAAGCACTACGCAAGGACGATATAGCATTTATCTGTGAAGTTAAAAAGGCTTCACCATCAAAGGGCGTTATTTCAGAGGACTTTCCGTATGTTC
Organism: Acutalibacteraceae bacterium; assembly: GCA_051894195.1. Classification (GTDB taxonomy): domain Bacteria; phylum Bacillota; class Clostridia; order Oscillospirales; family Acutalibacteraceae; genus UBA1213. Next base: position 8,120 of record JBJFIB010000057.1, on the reverse strand, counting down.
AGATTGCAAGGGACTATGAAACAGCGGGAGCGTCAGCAGTTTCCGTGCTGACAGAACCCGAATATTTCAAAGGCAGTGCGGAATATCTCAGCGAAATAAGCAAAAATATAAATATTCCGATAATCAGAAAAGACTTTACCGTTGACGAATATATGATATATCAGGCTCGTATGATTGGTGCGTCAGCCGTACTGCTTATCTGTGCGATACTCGACACGGAAACAATCAAAAAATATATCAGCATATGCGACACACTCGGACTTTCGGCACTTGTTGAGGCACACGATGAAGATGAAATTCAGTCGGCACTCAAAGCCGGTGCAAGACTTATAGGCGTAAATAACCGCAATCTCAAAGATTTTACCGTTGACATAAATAACTGTGTAAACCTCAGAAAGCTTGTTCCGTCAGATGTTACATTCGTGGCGGAAAGCGGCATTAAAAGTGCAAAAGATATTGATGTTTTAAGACAGGCGAATGTCAACGCCGTTCTTATCGGTGAAACGCTTATGAGAGCCGAAAACAAAACAGAAATGCTTGCACAGCTTAAAGGGAAAAAGTAATATGAGTAAGATAAAAATATGCGGTCTTTCCTGTGAATGTGATATTGGTTTTGTGAATACTGCAAAGCCTGATTTTATAGGATTTGTTTTTGCAGAAAAAAGCAAACGCAAGGTTGATTTTGACACAGCACTAAAACTTAAAAATCAGCTTGACAAAAATATACAGGCTGTCGGAGTTTTTGTTAATAACGATATGGATTTTGTTCTGTCACTTGTGAACAACGGCATTATTGATTTAATTCAGCTTCACGGTGATGAGGACGAAAACTATATCCTGTCGCTCAAAGAAAAAACATCGGCAAAAATCCTCAGGGCAGTGAGAGTTAAGACCACAGAGGATATTCTCAGTGCCGACAGACTGCCTGTTGATTATCTTCTTTTAGATACCTACACAAAGGGTGAATATGGCGGCAGCGGAAAGACATTTGACTGGAATATGATTCCGAAAATTTCAAAGCCTTATTTTCTTGCGGGAGGGCTTAATGCCGAAAATATAAAATCCGCACTGAAAGTTGGGGCATACTGTCTTGATGTCAGCAGTGGTGCTGAAACAGACGGAAAAAAAGATAAAGATAAGATTATTAAAATCGTAAATACTGTCAGGAGTGAATAAAATGTCAAAAGGAAGATTTGGAATACACGGCGGACAATATATTCCCGAAACACTTATGAATGCCGTAAATGAGCTTGAAAAAGCCTATAATTTTTACAAAAATGACCCACAGTTCAACCAGGAGCTTGATGAGCTTTTCAGGGAATATACAGGCAGACCGTCACTTCTTTACTATGCCGAAAAAATGACCAAAGACCTTGGCGGAGCAAAGATATATCTTAAAAGAGAGGACTTGAATCATACAGGTTCACATAAAATCAATAATGCACTCGGACAGGCACTTCTTGCAAAGAAAATGGGCAAGACACGCCTTATCGCTGAAACAGGTGCAGGACAGCACGGGGTTGCAACCGCAACGGTAGCGGCTCTTCTCGGTATGAAATGTGAAGTTTTTATGGGCAAAGTCGATACCGAGCGTCAGGCACTCAATGTTTACAGAATGGAACTTCTGGGAGCAAAGGTACACCCTGTAACAAGCGGCACAATGACGCTTAAAGACGCAGTAAACGAAACTTTTCGTGAGTGGGTTTCAAGAATAGATGATACACATTATGTACTCGGTTCTGTTATGGGACCACATCCGTTTCCGACAATAGTCCGTGATTTTCAGTCGGTTATAAGCAAGGAAATCAAGTCGCAGATTCTCGAAAAAGAGGGCAGACTTCCCGATGCAGTTATTGCCTGTGTCGGCGGCGGCAGTAATGCTATCGGTGCTTTTTATCACTTTATTGAGGACAAAGATGTACAGCTTATCGGCTGTGAGGCGGCAGGTCTTGGGGTTGACAATCCGAAAAATGCCGCTACAATGGCAAACGGCAGACTTGGAATTTTTCACGGTATGAAGTCATATTTCTGTCAGGACGAATTCGGACAGATTGCACCTGTTTATTCAATTTCGGCAGGTCTTGACTATCCGGGCATTGGTCCAGAACACGCAAACCTCAAAGACACAGGCAGAGCAGAATATGTTCCGATTACAGATGAAGAGGCGGTTAATGCATTTGAATATCTTTCACGCACTGAGGGTATTATTCCTGCAATCGAGAGTTCACACGCTGTTGCTTATGCACTTAAACTTGCACCGACAATGCCGAAAGACAAAATCATTGTAATAAATATTTCAGGTCGTGGCGATAAAGATGTTGCAGCTATTGCAAGATACAGGGGGGTAGATATCCATGATTAAACTCAGAACAGCATTTGAAAACAAAAAGGCATTCATAGCTTTTCTTACAGCAGGCGACCCTGACCTTGAAACAACCGAAAAGCTGATATATGAAATGGAGAAAAACGGCGTTGACTTAATCGAAATCGGCATACCGTTTTCTGACCCGATAGCTGAGGGCGTTGTAATTCAGGAGGCTGATATCCGTTCTCTTGCAAACGGCACAACAACCGAAAAAATCTTTGATATGGTTGAAAAAATCCGCCCGAATATAAAAATTCCGCTTGTATTTATGACATATATGAATGTTCTTTTTGGCTATGGTACAGATAAATTTATGTCACGCTGTAAGGATATAGGAATTGACGGAATTATTGTTCCCGATGTTCCGTATGAAGAAAAAGATGAACTTTTGCCATATTGTCACAAATATGGCATAGAGCTTGTATCACTTGTTGCACCGACATCACACGACCGTATAACAAAAATCGCAAAAGATGCAGAGGGCTTTTTGTATGTTGTTTCATCTCTCGGTGTTACAGGTGTGCGTTCAGAAATTAAAACCGATATAAACGAAATTGTATCTCTTGCAAAATCTGCCTCTGATATTCCTTGTGCGGTAGGTTTTGGCATATCTACACCCGAACAGGCTGCAAAAATGTGCAGTAATGCAGACGGAGCGATTGTCGGAAGTGCCATTGTAAAAATAATCGCAAAATACGGCAAGGACAGCGTTAAGCCTGTCGGTGAATATGTAAAATCAATGGCTGACGCTTGCCACAGAGTGAGCGTGTAATTTGAAAAATTTTTCTTGACACAATCGCAAAATGAGTTATAATATATAAGGTAATTTAATATTTGTGCTGTGATGAGAAAAAAAGCATTGGCTTTGTCAAAGAGAGAAAACCGTTGGTGTGAGGTTTTTACAAGGTGGTGCTTGGGCTGACTCGGAGCTTTTGCAGCAAAAATCTGCAACGCCAAAACTGCGTTATGGTTTACAGAGTGGTACACATATGTTTTATATTTATGTGTGCAATTTGGGTGGTAACACGGATTTTTTCGTCCCATACAGGCGGAAAAATCCGTTTTTTATTTCAAAATCCGAGTTTTGGCTAATTTATACTGTTTAGTTTAAACCTGCTGATAAAAATTGCGGGTGCAGGGGTTCAACTCCTGCCGGGGTCAAGGGCGAGCAGTCCTTGTGGGGTTTGGGGCAAAGCCCCAACATCTGATACTCAAAAAGAAACAGTGTTATTTTGTCAGAGCATAAAACCGAATTTATTTTTATATTTAAGGGTGATAAAAATGCAGTGGACCGGACTTAATGAATTAAGAGAAAAATACCTGTCTTTTTTTGAATCAAAGGGACATTTGCGTCTGCAAAGCTTTCCGCTTATTCCGCATGACGACAACAGCCTTCTCCTCATAAATTCAGGTATGGCACCGATGAAAAAGTATTTTACAGGCGAGGTTACTCCTCCACGCAAGAGAGTTACAACCTGTCAGAAATGTATCCGTACACCTGATATTGAGCGTGTTGGCATTACCGCACGACACGGTACATTCTTTGAAATGCTCGGCAACTTCTCATTCGGCGATTATTTCAAGCACGAGGCAACGGCTTGGGCATGGGAATTCTGTACAAAGGTTCTTGAACTGCCTGTTGACAAAATCTGGGTTTCAATTTATGAAAACGATGACGAAGCATATGACATCTGGACAAAGGAAGTCGGAGTATCTCCTGACAGAATCGTAAGACTTGGCAAAGAAGATAACTTCTGGGAACATGGTGAAGGTCCTTGTGGTCCTTGCTCTGAACTTTATTTTGACCGTGGCGAAAAATACGGCTGTGGAAAACCAACCTGTGGCGTAGGCTGTGACTGTGACAGATTTGTTGAATTCTGGAACAATGTATTTACTCAGTTTGAAAGCGACGGCAAGGGCAACTACACACCGCTTGCTCACCCGAACATTGATACAGGTATGGGACTTGAAAGACTTGCATGCATTATGCAGGGTGTTGATAACCTTTTCCTCGTTGATACCGTACAGAATATAATGAAGAAAATTTCTGAGCTTGTCGGAGTAGGATACGGCGACAGCGAAAAGACGGATATTTCTTTGCGTGTAATTACCGACCATATCAGAAGTTCGACATTTATGATTGGTGATGGTGTAATGCCGTCAAATGAGGGCAGAGGATATGTTCTCAGAAGACTTCTTCGTCGTGCCGCTCGTCACGGAAGACTTCTCGGTGTTACAGAACCGTTTATGTATAAGGTTGTTGATACTGTTATTCACGAAAATCCGGCTTATCCTGAACTTGCCGAAAAGCGTGAACTTATCGTAAAGGTTATAAAGACGGAAGAAGAATCATTCAGAAATACACTTGACAAGGGATTCACTATTCTCAACGATATTATTGACCGTTCAGAAGTAAACAGAATTTCAGGTGAAGACGCATTCAAACTCAACGATACCTACGGTTTCCCGATTGACCTTATCAAAGAGGTATCGGAAGAAAGAGGAATGATAGTTGACCTTGAATGTTTCAACAGACTTCTCAAAGAGCAGAAAGAGCGTGCGAAAAAAGCAAGAAAAAATGCCGGAGCAGACGCTTGGCTCAGTGACGCAGTTGATTTCAGCGGAATTGAGAAAACAAAATTTGTAGGCTATACAGAGCTTAAAGCCGATGCAAAGATTCTTGCAATCGTAAAGGACGGCGAAAAGGTTCAGTTCGGCGGTACAGGCGACGATGCAGTAGTTGTTCTTGATACAACACCGTTTTATGCAGAGAGCGGCGGACAGGTCGGCGATGTCGGCATAATCACAACTGACAACGCAAAACTTATCGTAAGAAATACCGTAAAAGACAACAACGGAATATATATGCACCACTGTGAAATTGAAGAGGGTACTATTGAAGTCGGCGACAGCGTAAAGGCTGAGGTTGACGAAAAGACACGCTATTCAACAATGCGTAATCATACGGCGGCTCATCTTTTACAGGCGGCTCTCAGAAAAGTTCTCGGAAATCATGTTGAACAGGCAGGACAGCTTGTTACACCTGACAAACTCCGTTTTGACTTTACACATTTTTCGGCACTCACAGATGATGAAATAATCGAAGTTGAAAAACTTGTAAATGAAGAAATTTTCAAGGCAGTTGATGTTGCAACAAAGGAAATGCCTATTGACGAGGCTAAAAAACTCGGTGCTATGGCTCTGTTCGGTGAAAAGTACGGCGACATTGTCCGTGTAGTAATGGTAGATGATTTTTCAAGGGAATTCTGCGGAGGTACTCATATCGAAAACACCGCAAAAATCGGACTTTTCAGAATACTCAACGAAAGCTCGGTTGCATCAGGCGTAAGAAGAATAGAGGCTGTAACAGGCGAGGGTGTTCTTCATCTTCTCAATGAATGTACAAAGGCTATTTCCGATTCAATGCACCTGTTGAAATCCACAAATATGAGCGAGTTTGTAAATGTATGTCAGCATACGGTAAACGAACTCAAAGAAAGAGAAAAGGAAATCAACAGACTTACAGAAAAGCTGTCGGCACTCAGTGTTGATAACCTTTTCGCAAATGCACCTCTTAAAAAAGGCGTAAGAATTGTTTCGGGAGCATTCAATGCAACAAATTCAGCAATGCTTAAAACAATGACAGACCGTGTTCTTGAAGTTGCACCGAAGTGCGTTGCAGTATTGTTCGGAATTGACAACGGCAAAGGCACAATCGCTGTTGCCTGCGGAAAAGAGGCACAGGCAAAGGGTGCACACGCAGGAAAAATCGTTAAACAGGTTGCGGAAATTGTTGACGGTAAGGGCGGCGGAAAGCCAGAAAGAGCAATGGCAGGCGTCGGAGATCCCGAAAAGATTGATACAGCACTTCTCAAAGTTGAAGACATAATTCTTTCAATGATAAAGGAATAAAATTCAGAGTGGAGTTATATTCAGAGTGGAGTGTGGAGAGTGGAGTTAATACTACATATCCACTGTTCAGAAATACAGACACGGAGTGATAAAGATGAAAATTACTGTTGTTCTCGGCAGCAGCAAAGCAAATTCCGTTTCAAAAAAACTTGCACAGCGTTTTATTGACGGTGCAAAGGAAAACGGAAATGAAGTTGTAATTTATGATGTCAGCAAAATGAATTTGCAGGGCTGTCGTGGCTGTGGTGCATGCCGCAAAATGAAAAGGGATTGTGTAATTGATGACGATATGCAGAAATATTACAAGGATTTAAGAGAAAGCGGAGCATTGGTTGTCACAAGTCCGAACTATTATTCACAGGTTTGCGGTCCTATGATAACATTTATGAACCGTCACTACTGCCTTATGGATTCCGAGCGTAATATCAGAATACCACAGGGAATAAAACTCATCGGTATTTTTGCACAGGGAGCTCCCGAAAATTATCCGAAATACGAGCCGCATTACGACTGGTATCTCGATACATTCAAGGGTAAAGGAATGGAGCTTATCGGCAGAATTATCGCAGGCGGTGACAGCGACCTCAGCGAAAACGGTAAACTTATGACTGAGGCTTATAATCTCGGTCTTAGCCTTAAATAAAAATAATTTTAAATCTTACAATCGGGCAGTATTAAGTTACTGTCCGATTTTGCTTAATCAGAAGAAATTTCTTTTTGCTTTTCAAGGGAATAGGCGGCACAGTGTGTTCTTATCATTTTAACCATTTGTTCAAGCGAAAATTTTGCCGTATCACATTCACAGCTTTGCGGATTCAGCTTTTCGAGTCCGGTTATTCCGCATAGTGTATAAAGAGCGGAAAGAAAATAAAAATCATCAACACATTCAGGCTTTATTTCCCTGAATTCAGCGGGAAATTCGAGAACATATCCTGTTATTACAGTGCCGCTCACATTAACAAGAGGTCGGTGACTCGTAAAAATCAAAGAAGATGTTTTTGTCGGCAAATGAACCTTGATTTTTGACGGACATATCAGAATATCACACGGCATTAGTTTTTCAATGGAATTGCTGACTATTGTTGAAACGCCGAGTTCGTTCAGATGTCTTTCGGATTCGTTTTCATAGAATTTCGGCATACTGCTTACAACCGTCAGACAAGAGGTGAAACTCAGCAGCTTTTCTGCAAAAAGCGGATATTCGGCAGTAGGGTCAAAGAATGATATTTTCAGTTCGGACGGAGGAATGTCGGCTGTCTTTAAAGCGGAACATATAAAATTTTTCATCATCTGAATATTCAGTTCATCACTTTCAAAGCGTGTAAACGGCGTGTCAATAAGTGACAAGTCGTTACTGCACAGAACCGTCTTAGGTGCACCGACGGTATATTTGTATATTTTATTGAATCGGATACTTCCACGCTTTTGCTTATATCGTATATGTAATACGGCAATTTCATTTTTGGTAATAATATCGGCATTTATTTCATACGGACGGAATATTGCTTTTAATTTTTGCATAAATGAATTGAGTTCGTCTTTTCTGACATCAAGTACAACAAGCATTAAATCACCGCTTTTAAAATAATTTACTAAATTTATATGTGCTTATTTCATTGAAAAGACCGGAAATTCTCAATTACCGTTTACAATAAATTACAAAATAAAAACGGCTGTCGGCAGAAAACAAACAATGCCGATAGCCGTTGCTTAAATTTTTGTGTTAATATTTATCTTCCTGTCACAAAGCTTTCAACATTACTTACCGTGTTTGAAACGAAATCTTCGGTATCGCCGATAATGCCGTTTCCGTCAGTTACACGACCGTTTCCGTCTGTTATAT
>JBJFIB010000056.1:0-16785 GCA_051894195.1 Acutalibacteraceae bacterium | reverse complement strand
CTTTTTTTTCAGCTTCAATCTGAATGTCAAGGGCAATATTAGCTTCTTTAATTTGTGTAGGTGTCATTTGAAAAAACACTGTATTATAGTCAAATCCTTTTTCGGAAAAAATCAGCCGCCAACACGCCCAATTATCCCTTACTCTTTGTTCCAGTTGATTTTTCGTTTTTTTCGGGCTGAAACTGACCTTGCATTACCTCTTGACCGAAAGCAATTACTTTTTGGAATGTGTCCATATCTTCAAAATCATCAATCTGCATATTTGCAGGTTCAATGATTACATTTTCAAGCACATATTTAGCAAGTTTTGTTGTACTTGTTCTGTTTGTTCCGTCAATATAGCTGTTGTCGATAGCGTCAAGTGCCGCCATAATTCCGTTAAACTGTGCTTTATATGTAACGCCGTTGATTTTCTTTTCTGCCTGTGAAAACTTTTTCATATTGAATTACCTCCAAAATTTAAAAAATATTAAAATAAAAAGGCGGTAATTTTCATACCGCCTTTTCTCACATCACAATTATTTATTTGTTTATTCTGTTGCTTCAACAGTCAAGTCGAATACCTGAAAAGTAAACTCCATATCCTCAGCTTCTGCACCCCTTGAAAATTCAGGGAATGTTTTAAGGCTTGCCTGTGTGCCACCGATACGCTCTTTAAGCGATTTATTGATACACCATATCGGGAATGTTGTACTGCGTTTTGCAAGTCCCAAAAGAAATGTTTTCTGTGGGCTTGTAGGCTGAACGGTTACTGTGATTGTTCCAAGAGTGTTGTTAATCTCGTTTTTGATAACATCTCCCTGAGCCCCTACGGAAGTTGAGAAGAAATCTTCTTCTTTTTCCGCTGAAATCATATCTTCGCCAAGTCCTGTAATGCGTACATTGTCAATAGTTACGGTACAATCTTTTGCATTATAACGACCTATATTCATATCCTTTTACCTCCTTAAATTGATACTTCGCCGACAATTTCGACAGTATGAATTGCTCCTGCAAGGGCAAACTTAAACGAACCGTTAAGATACTTTCTTTTTGCTCTATCTTCTGCTTCTGTATCAGCCCTTACAGCAAACGAAACATCATAATCGGGTTTACCGTCATCAGTATCTGCGATAATTCCGTTGTTATATGCGTCTTTAAGAACGCTGACAACTGTACTTTCAAGCATTGCAATTCCGTTGTTATCGTAAGGAATTTTGTCGCTTGAATTAAGCAACTTTTGGACATTGTACTGTATCTGTTCAATTACATAGTCCTTACTGTCAATAATATCAATGTATTCACCGCTTGCTACAATGCCCTCGCTTGTAACCTTATCCCCTGCTTTTTCAACAAAAGTAATACCGCCGTGTTGGTGAATTTTCTCAATTCGTGTGCTTGAAAGGTTCTGTGGTTCAAGTCCTTTAAGTTTCATATTTTTATAGGTGAAAGAACCTGGATTGCGTCCTGCGGCTTCACCAACCAAAGCGGCTTCGGGGACTGGGATAACACCATCATAAACAAATATAACTGTTCGATTGTATTTGTCCAAATAACCATCACCGCTATCAATAGCTGGTGTAGATGCAAAAAACATTTTGCCGTCAAGAGTTTCCATTTTTTCCGCAATCTCGGCAGTCGAATTATAATTTGCGGCATCTTCACCACCATCTGTAATCTCATCTACTACTATCAACTGTCGCCAGTTTTTTGATACATTACTCTCATCAGAAAGAAACTCTACTACGCTTTGTTTGGTAGAACAAAGTGCGACTTTTTCTGGGGCATTTTCCTGTTCAAAAATCAATTCGATAGCCTTATATACCGTTGATTCAGTGGTATATCCTGCCAATATCAAACTTTTAATGTTTTTCTCGTTGTTGTTACTGTTTTTGTATATATAGTGAAAATCAATTTCAGGGTCTGTTGTCTTTCTTCGTTCAAGAATAAGTGGTATCCAAAAGTTCTCCTTTTTAATCGGCTTCATCAGGTCGATTTTTACTTTTACATCATAAGCCATTTTTAAATTAAACCTCCTTGTAATTCTGCTGTTTCAATGTATTCATCTTTATTCGGTCTTTCTGTTTCGTCATATAACCAAAAAACAACATCAAATCCATTTTTGTATTCATACTCAATGGAAATAATGTTGTCCCTATTTGTTATATTGCCGACTTGTTCGACAATTATATTATTGTCGTTTAAGTATCGTGTGCCTGAATGGTCTAACCATTCCCTTGCTTTACTTGCAAGCATTACACTTTCATCGTTATTGTCGGACTGTACTGTAATGCTCCAAGTCTGCTTTATAGCCTTTCTGTCTATACCGTCCTCATACTCACCATAAGTGCCTTTATTTTGGCTTTCAAGCGTTGTTATGGTATATGACACATAAGGATATTCGGGCGGTTCTTCATTCTGATTATTGCGTATTACTGGTACTTTTAGATATTTTTTCAATCCTTTACATACCACATCACGAATACTTTTATAATCAATCAACACTTTCACCGCCTTTATCAAATGCACTTATATACTTTAATGCGTATTGCCACACACCCGTAAATTCTGCATTTTCTAAGTTATCCTCTATGCTGTACTGCTTGCCCTTGTAGGTAATAGTAGCACCCTTTAAAGCCCTGTCAATAGGTTTCTGCATAAGCAATACCCTATCCTGCTTTGTTAGCGTTCCCTCTGACCTGTAAATTTTATCTTCACTATATGCCATAATAGCACCGTTCATCTGTAATTCGGATTTTTCATCTTTTACATACTCGCCGCTATCATCATAATAGCCCTTACCCTCAACTACAACGGTAAAATCAGTAGAATATTTATCAATCAATCCGCTAAAATCAAACATAAGTTATAATCACCGCCTATTTAATTCTATATGTGATACCCTCAATCATATTTCCTGTATCAACAAGTGGATTGCTACTGCCTTTTACATCAGTTGTAAGGTTACTGTTCGGGGGACTTGACAAGTTTCTTGCATAAGTTTTGATTTTCGTTGATAGCATTTGTCCAATCATATTCAAGTATTGCTGTTGTGACATTTTGCCCTCAACAACCAAACCTGCCGCTTTCTCGGCTTTTTTCAAAATTTCGTCAATATGTTCATCGTGTCCAGCCCTCAAAAATGAGCGTTCAGGAATTTTTACAGAAGTCATTAAGGCGTACATAAATTCAATCTGGTCTTTTCCTTTGTTTCTTACAAGCCATTTTGAACCGTCATCAAGCCGTAAAAAGAATAAGTCGGAAAAATCCCTTGCTTTCTTTCCTGCCGCCTTTGGATTGCAAGGCACGGTTAAATACTGGGCGTTTTTTGGTGTAATGTTACAACCATACTCGTGTATTCCTGCAAGCCATTTATTTTCACCCTCAAATACACCAACTTCTATTGACTGCGAATTGAGATTATCAATGTTTCTCAACATATCCTTTGTAATATCAGTTTTTGTTGTATAGCTAACTCTTGCACTCACGAGTAAAACACCTCCTTATTTCCAACGATTTTTAGCACTTACAAAACGGACGCTTGAAACCAAATCATCACCTAACAATTCTTCAAGCAAGCCATTCAACAGACTATTCTTGTCAGCGGTAACAAACGATTGTGATAAATTCGTTATGCTTTCGCTTGAAACGCCCTCCCGTAAATTCATCAATTCAAGATATTTAATGACAAACAATTTTACTCTTGACGGTAATTTTTTCAAATCATCATCATTGTTCATATCAAAATTGATTGTTGTTTTTCTGTTTACGGTATCTAACGCCGTTTCAATCATAATCAAACTTTTATCAGTTATCGTTATTCCGAGATTTAGGCTTTCTGCCTGTTCTTTTGTCATTTGCCGACACCTCGTTTTCTTCCTTTTTAGGCTCTGCAAACTCGATAGGCGTATTTGCTGAATACAATACGCCGTTGTAAATAACGGCGTGGTCAAATGTTTTAACCATTGTTACCCCTCCGATATTTTAGTGACACATTATACAACTTCAAGTGCAAAACAGTCGTTCAGTCTTTCAAATGACGGCAGTACAATTTCCGATACTGTTGTCTTTGTATTTACTGGGTCACTTGTAACAGTAACAGAAACGGCAACACCTGTATTAACGATAGATACATTAGCTGTCGGGCTTGTTGTAAGTGTTCTTTCCTCTGGCGTTGTGCCGTACCAAGTTGTACCAAGCTGTCCGTCAGGTAACATCATAATGATATTGTCAGGATAGAATTTCTTTGCTGTGCCTGTTTCGTCCTTAAACTGCTTATTGTAAATTACGATAGTTACATTGAGTTCTTCCTCAACATACTGTCTGATTTTTGCACTTGTGTAATTTACATTTGCGGTTGTGTTCTGTGCAAGTACGCCGCTACGAACCTTTTTACTATTCTTAATCAGGTTAAAAGTGGCTTTCGACATCAAAAGTGTTGTCGGTCTGTTGCCGCTTGTTTCTTCCTGTTTGTCGAGTGCGTCCTCGATATTCTTAATCGGGTCGCAAGTTTCAGCGGCAGTCCATACATCAGTATCGCCGACAATTTTTACATAATGATTAGTTTTCCAAGTGCCGTTAGGGTCGTAATCATATGTATAATTTACGCCGTTTGCTTTAATTTCAATTCCTACTTTGCCACCGATTGGTGCAAGCAACTGCATACGCATACGCTCAGGTACTACATCAGCACCATTAAGCAGTGTCTGTGTATCGTTGAAAATGTTGTTGAGTATCTGCGTTGCGTAAGGGTCGTTGCTGTCCTGTACACGCATAATTTCCTGTTCGTCTTTTTCTTTGACAAGCATACTTTCACGGAAAAACGGCATTTCGGTTTCGTTCATTTCAATTCCTACTCTGTCACGGAAAGTTGATTTTGCGTCAAAATTTGACGGCATAAGGGAAACAGCAAGTCCGTTATGTCCTTTGAACCATTTAAGGTCAAGACCTGCCTTTTTCTGTGACGGGAAAAAACCTGTACCAAGATACGGAATGTTGTTACTTGCCGCTTCTGTATAGTTAATTCCAATCGCCTGAGCGTTAAAAACATCTGTAAGTTTCATTTTTTATTCCTCCTTTACATAAACATAACCTGTGAAAGTGCTGTAATTGCTGTTGTATCAGGTGCAATCGGCATTTTATCTTTCTTAATAAAGCCGTGAATTACGATTGTTCCGTTTGGATTTTCGTTAAGGTTTACATCTGTCAGCAATACGCCCTTTGCTGTTGCGTCATTCGCTGGAATAACTGTTCCTGCCTTGATAATACCGTCTGTTGCAAGTGTTGTAAGTTCTGTGCAATCATACGGAATAGCTACATAATGGTCATTAGCAAGAATATTAACTTCCGTAATGACTGTTTTTTCTGTGAATTTCATATTTTATTTTACCTCCCTGTATAGTATTTGAGTACATCGTTAGCGGTCTTATTTTGTGCCGCTTTTGCCTTGCCTAACTTTGCGGCAATGCTTGTATCTTTGTCTGTGCCTTGTCCTTGTCCTTGACTTGCACCGTTTGGCGTTCTGCCGTTCTGTTTAAAGGTTTTTGCTACCTCTGCCGCTACTTTCTTATCAATCAGACTTTTCAATGTTGTTGCTTTTGTTTTGATGTTTTCCTCATTATCAGCAATAACAAAATCGACAAGTGCAAGTGCTTCTGTACTGCCGTCATCAAGTCCAACCTCTTTAATAGCGTTAATAGCTAAAAGCCTGTTCTCTCTTTCAAGTAATACTCTTTCTTTTTCCTGAATTGCCTTTTCTTTTTCTGCCATTTCAAGCTGTTTGACTTCATCATCTGACATTTTTTCTTTCGTGAGTTTGTCAAGTTGCTTTTTTAAATCAGCATTTTTCTTTCCGAGTTCAGCGGTAATACGGTCAACTCTTGACTGTACAAGTCGCTCTATTGTTTCGGCGGTTGTTTCTTTGTTTACTTCTTTGGTTTCGGTCTGCCCTTGTTGCCCTTGCTTTTCTTGCAAGCCATTATCATTAGCACCTCCGTTTTGTTCTGCTGTGGTATTTGTTTCGCCACTCGTATTTGTGTTCATTTCTTCTGCCATTTTTAATCCTCCAAAATCCATATAGAATTTTTTAACTCAACCGTATAGATTGAGATTTTGACAATAAAAAAGCCGCTCTGTATAAAAGCGGCTTAAAAAAAAGACTTGATTTTGCCACTTGTACGGATATGTACGGGCTTTTTATCAGGTCTTTGCTTAAACTGCTCTGTTTAACGACTATTAGCAAAAGTCGATTAAAGCAACACAAAAAAGCGGCTGATTTCTCAACCGCTTTTGTCTATTGCCTTTTATGTACTGCTCTTATTCAACTTCTTCTGCGTCAAAGCCGTAATAGCTTTCGATTTCTTCGCCCTCGTCATAAACTTTGACTTCATCTTCTGTTGTTTCAACTTCATAGTCTGTTGTATTTCTGATTTCTTCTGCTATACACTCAATAGCAAGCTGTATAGCTTCTTCTGCTGTTTCTGCATTGATATAACCGCCGCAATAAACATCTTTTGTATTCGTGTTTTCGTTGCCTTTAACCTCAACTGCGTTTTCAACTCTGTACTGTTTCATAATGTTACCTCTTTCTGCCTTTCGGCTTGATTTATTTTGTAATTATATTATATCATATTTATGTTGTAATTCAATAGGCATAATAACCAAACTTAAAGCCTTTTATTTAGCTATTTTATCAATAGATTTTATATCTTAATAGTGATATAATAAAATCAAATGAAAGAGAAATAAATACGAAAGGCGGCAACCATTATGTTAAAATTTTTCAAAGACTGCAAAAACCTTGAAGATGTTAAAAAGACTTATCGTAAATTGTGCTTTAAATATCACCCTGATATTTACAAAGACGATAACGGCGAAACAATGAAAGCTATTAACAATGAGTACGAAATAGCTTTTAAGATGTTCAAAGACAAACACGAAACCAAAAACACTAATAGCGAACCTCAGAACGCCACTGAAACGCCCGAAATGTTCAAAGACATAATAAACGGTCTTATAAATTGTGACGGCGTACAGATTGATATTGTCGGCTCGTGGGTATGGCTTACAGGCAATACCTACGCCCACAAAGACACAATCAAAGGTTTAGGCTTTAAATGGGCTTCAAAGAAAAAAGCGTGGTACTGGCATAGCGAAAATGACGGTTGCGGTCGTCATAGCAAAATGACACTTGACCAAATAAAAGACAAATACGGCTGTCAAACCGTTCACGGCAAAAAGCCTTTACAACTTGCTTAATAAAATATAAAAAGCTGTAACATTTAGTTACAGCTTTTTTTGTATTTGTATAAGTGTTGGTGTAATAACTATGTTACAACGCTTGACAGCTTTGTCCTGACCGTGCATAGCTTTTTACGATATTAGTATATCATCATCAATACTTTTTTTCTATCGTGAAAATATACAAATATTCAAACGACAATTAAGCAATTTTGACAGCTTAAAGTTATCAACATTTTCAACGAGGTTTTCAACATCTTATTTAATATAGCCGCCGTTCTTTTTTATTTCCTCGTATTCATCAGCAGTAATCAAATCATACTCAACAAAGCACCTACAACGGCAATCGTGTTTTGCATAACCGCTGTTTCCAGGTGACATTGTTTTTACGCCGTCACTGTATTCAAACGGTTCTGTTACTTTTCTGACTTGTCCGTTGATTTTGATGTGATTTGCACCGTTACGGCTGTATGTTGTTTTCCAACCTCTTGATGTATAACGCCGCTGTTGCGGTCGTACTCGTTCATCACCCATATTCCGATAAATTTTAATATATACAAGCCCTGAACCGTCAAGAGTGTTTGCTATATCGTTTGCACTGTCCATAAAGCCGCCCTCTTGCACTCTGTGTGTTTCAGTACGAACAATGTTAGTTGCTTTGCCATAGCTTATATCAAGCCGTTCAGCGATTTTTTTCGCCGTTGTTTCGTATCTATCCCCATTCATCAAACTAATGTTTATCTGTTGCTTAATATCGTAAATAACATCTTTACGGTTCTTTTGCAGTCTATCAGGTAATGTCAATCCACTGACTGGATTTTCAATAGCCCTTTTCATTACTTCGGGGCGTACTGGTAAGCCCTCTAAATACTTTAATGCTTCTTTTGTGTTTTTTGCCTTTTTAACTGCGTCAATCATACCTAAGTAACAAGCACTGTATGTTTCCTCAACAACATTTAAAATTTCTTTTGATGTTTTCGGCGTTAAAGCGTCAATGTTCTGTTCAATTTCTTCAAGGAATTTTGCATATCTTACCTTTTCTTGCAATATAGAAACGGTCAATGCTCCGTCAACGGCATACTGAGCGTATTCATTACCTAAAAATCCTATTAAGTTGGTCAACAGTGCTTTATATAATCGTCTTATATTTTTTTCAGCATTTGCGGCTCTGCTTTTCTCAACTCTGCGTATTTGTGATAGATAATAAGATAATGTTTTTTCAGAAAGCGGCATTTTTTACACCTCTGTCTTTTCCTCGTTTATTTTCTCGTTTTCTTTTTTGTCGGTTTCCTCGTCTGTTTCTTCATCTTCGGGTATGTTTTCAGTTAATGACGGTATATTATCCTTTTCCGCTTCTATCAGTTCCATTACATAATCAACATCATCAATAAACGAAAGCTGACTATATGCAATCTCTTTCGGCAATCCTGCGGAAATAAGGGCTTGTACTGTTTGTGCTTCACTTGCAAGGTCTAACGGGAAGTTTCGTGAAAAATCCATTGTAACTTGTAACGGGTCAACTGTAATTTTCTTTTTTGCCCACACGCTTGATAACAGTTTCCACATATACTGTCCTGCGTCCATTACTTTCGCTTGAAACATACCGCATTTTGTTTCTAATCCGTGCAATTTAAATTTAAGGCTTACACCACTTGCCGCCCCGAAAGTATCGTCAGTCAGGTTCGGAGTGCGTGAGAAACGATATATATTATCCTCTAACCGCTGTAAATGATGTTCTGTAAAAGCGTCATTGATATTCTTTGTCAGGAAATACGCTTTTCCTTGCTGTGTACCCGTTGCAGGAAAGACAAACGAACCGCTTTTCTGTCCTTTTTCAATAGTTTTATCATCAATACGCAAACCCTCAAAAATCAGATATGCGTGTACAAACGCTTCAACCTCGTTTGAATTGTCGGAAAGTACCTTGTCATAGTCATCAATCAGCGACAGCACTTTTTCACAATCTCCAAGCATTTCATTGTTGTTTGCAATTCCTTGTAACGGGCAATAATCAAATAAATGCGGTTTTACATCAACAAATTTCAATGCACTTAAATAGCCCGTATATGTATAAATATTTGTGTTATCATAAAACTCAACCGTCCAATGCTTAACGCCGTTCAGGTCGGTTGTGTAAAAATATCTTATTGCATATTCAGGTTCTGATATGTTGGTTTCTGAAAGGATAATAGTTTCATATCCGTGTACTGGCATAACTCTTTCGTTGCCGTCAGTATCAATATAAAAAAGTCTGCCTGCATACCCGTATATGCTTGCAAACTTTGTTATTTCCATATCCACACCGAACATATTATTTCTTGTTACAAAGTCGGTAACGGCTTTTGTAGCCTTGTCAACCGCTTCTTTACCACCTGTTACTTCTTCGGATTCATTACCTTTGCTATATCCGTAAGAAATAGGTTTGCCTGCAAAATAGCCTGTCTTAAAATCAACAATTTCGCTGAAAAAATCGTTATTGATTTTATTGTTGATTTCGTTCGGTTCGTCAAATCGTGGCTTTCTGTCAAAAATCGGCACACTGTCATTGATAACCATATACCGCTTGTACAAACTACGATTATAACACGCATTTCCTTTATGCTTTTGTATGATTTTCTGCAATAGCTGTTCTGATATACCGTTATTCCTTATTTCTTCAATTTCAGCGGTAAAGTCAGGGTATAACTGATTTAAATTTCTGTTCATTTCTTTTTTCTCCTTTTCGGTTTGTAGTTTGGTAATTTTCTGTCAAAAATAACTTTTTTATCAAAAGAAAATGTTAGTCCGCATTTTTTACAGACTGACACATTGTTTATTACAACAAAATCGTGATTACACATAGTTAAATTCTCCGTCCTGCTTGTACATCAGCGGCTAATATTTCATCACATAACGCATAGCGTAAAGCGTCTAAAAGGTGATTGTTAGCGTCAACAGGTCTTGCCATTACATTTCCGTTACTGTCCTCTTGCCAGTGATATTGTTCTATTTCATTTTTGAAATTTTGGCATTTGACATCTACAATAATTTCATAACCTTGCAACCAACGAATACCACGATTGATACTATCCGCACCTTTTACGGTTGCAACGGCATTTATATCATTTGCACACAAATAGTCAATCGTTTTTGGCTCTGCACTATCGCAAGTAATATATTGTCTGCCTATCATTTTTTTGCACAATCTGACTAATTCATCATCTGACATTCCTGCTTGATACCATTCATCAAATACATATATCTTTTTACGCTTTTTATCTAAATGTACTTTGATTAAAGCGTTAGGGTCGTTTGCATAGCCGAAATCAAGTCCGTTAAAAATATTGTCAAAATGCGGTATTTGTTCGCTTAAATCTTCAACACGCCAATTCTTGAAAATGATGTTGCCTAAAACTCCGAAATTTCCCAATGAATAAACCTGATAATAATACGGGTCGGTTTCATTCTCTAACTGTTGTCTATCACTCTCAGTTAAAAATACATTGTCTTTATAGGTAGTTTTCAGGATTGATAAATTATCATCTTCATAAGATGTTTTATCATCTTGCCACACACCAAAAAATTCTTGATATATCCAATGACTACGCAAAATAGGGTTAAATGACAAAATAACGCATTTTGAAATATCACTATTACCACGCAAACGCTTTGTAAGCTGTTTGTATGCACTGCGTTTGACCTCTGTTGCTTCTTCAATCCATATACGGTGTAACACACCGTTTTGTGGCGTTACTGACTTAATTTTTTCGGCATCGTCCAAACCTGCAAATAATATTTGCTTGCCGTTCAATGTGCAAGTAATAGCCATATCTGATTTGTTTATAGCAAAATAAGGTTTTAGTCCCATATACGATATAGCTTTTGTTACTTCATTAAAACTTGAATTTCTAATAGTCTTTGCAACATTTCTGCATACAAGGTAATTTGCACCTTTTATTACATCAAGTACAACCTTTGACGCTAAAAAATAGCTTTTTCCTGAACTTGAACCGCCGTAATAAATTTGTATAAATTGCTTTTTATCAAAATACGGCAAATATACCTTGTTAGCTTTTACATTGATGTTCGTTGTTCTCACCGCCTTTTTACTTGCTGTCAACTGTTCGGAATTTCCGAACAACTGAAAATATCGCATAAACAAGCCGCTTTTTTATTTGCCTGTAACTTGCTGAAATGTTGTCAAAATAGCAACTTATTTTATAAAACCTTTGTTTTTGTTGCTTTTTTCAGAATGAGTTTCATTTTCCACGCTTTAAAACTTCAATTCATTTTGCAAGCAACACAAAAAAGCGGTTGATATACTCAACCGCTTTTGTCTATTGCCTTTTCGTTATATTCTAATTTCTTTGCCATCTACCACTACAATATATTTATTGTTGCCAATATACACTACTGAGGAATACTCAACATTATATTCTCTTGCTAATTCTTTTTTATCTTTTTCGACTTTTTTAAGTAATTTATCAATATACGCCATAGTTTTACCTCTTTCTATGATTAAGGGCGGTTGTTCGCCGCCCTTTGTGCTTATCTGTTTTCGATTTCAATGACCTTGCATACTTCGTCATTGATTATCATTTCATCACCGATAAATATATCATCAACGATATGATTAAAATGATAAATGTGCTTGCCGCTGTTTGCTTCAACTGTTATGTATGTTTTTCTCATTATTTTTACCTCACCAATTAAGATAGTAAACATCTCTGCTCTGACTATATTCATAATCAGTATCAAGATAATTGCCCTGAATATAATCAATTACTTCTTGCTCATTGTCAAAGTAATCAACACCGCCGTTTGGTGCTTCAATTATGCCGTCACCGTTACCAAATTCGTCTGTCAATTCGTGGACGAAAATACCATTTTGTATTTCATCTTCTTCACCGTAAAAATCTCTATAAATGTACTTGACATCTGTGAGTTCAAAATTGCCTATTGTTCTTGTTTTTTTCATAGTGTGTTACCTCTTTCTTTCTGCCTTTCGGCTGTCGTGTTGCTTTCGCAACTGTTGTTTTGTTTTCTTTAATTATATTATATCATTTTTGAGTTACAATTCAATTCGCAAAATGTACAAACATTCAACTTTAAGTTTGGCTATTTTGTCAATAGATATTATAGCATTACTATGATATAATATAAGTACAGTAAAGATAAAACAAACGCAATCAAAGAAAGGCGGCTTAAAAATGAAAAGACAAGACAAATACCCTGAAACAAGCACATTCCATTATTTTAATGCAAACCCTAAAAATCGTATTACAGGTGACTGCACTATACGAGCCATTTGTACGGCACTTGAAATTCCTTATAATCAAGTGGTTATGGAAATGGCAGAATTGCAATGTAAGACAGGATATTGCGATAAAAAAGGGATAGAAAAATATTTAAGTATCAAAGGTTGGGTAAAACACTCACAACCTCGAAAATCTGATAACACAAAGTACACAGGAAAAGAGTTTTGCGAGATAGCGAGAAATTATGAAAACTACATTGCAATGATAGGTGGACATCATATAGTAGCAATTATAAATGCAAAAATTTATGACATCTGGGATAGCACAGACGGTTGTATAGGTAATTATTGGACAAAAGGTTAAATCACAAAATAACCTTTAAAGGGGCTGAGTAAGCCCCTTTATTTTTTTGCTTTTGTTAAAGCATAAAAAAACGGCGTATCTATTGCCGCATAAATAACTTTAATCAAATATTGACTTGCAATCATTACCCAAATATTCGGTACTGTTCCGATAAATGCAATCGTAATAAAAATTGCTGTATCTAATAGTTGGCTTGCCATTGTTGATAAATTATTTCTCAGCCACTTATGTTTTCCTCCTGTCTTTTCTTTGAGTTTATGGAAAATCAACACATCATTGAATTGTGCAATCGTATAACCAATTAAAGACGCTCCAACCACTCTGAATGACTGTCCCATAATTGATTGAAATTCCGCTTGATTATCTGCAAACGGTGCAACTGGTAACAGAATTGACAAACCAATTAAGACAAGGCTCACAAGTTGACATATAAGCCCTAACTTAACCGTTTTGTTTGCTTCCTCTTTGCCCCAAATTTCTCCGATAACATCTGTCATTAAAAAAGTCAGCGGATAGGCTACAATAGCGGCAGGAATTACAAGCCCCCAAAATGAAACAACCTTAGCTGAAACAATGTTAGCAATAATAAGTGTAGCAATAAAAATTCCGTTTAAAAGCATTAAGTTTTCTTGCGTTTTTTTCAATGCTGACAACTCCTATTAAGATATTTTTGATATTTAGTCCATTCTTTAACCGTGATAATCTCTATTTCTTTCTGCTTATCTCTTTTTGTCCCGTGTTTTTTCGGCGTTACCATTTTCATTTCACCGTGATTATATTTGAATATACTTCCAAACCTGCGGCAACTCGTCCAAGATGTACTATCGACTGAATAAAACTTATACTTTGTTACATCTTTTGGTGTAAATCCTAAACCGTGTACCTTAACCCCTCTGTTGTACGCATATTCAACCATTTTTTTGATAATAGGATATTCAGTTTTATTTATATCTTTTATCGCAAAACCGCCAATAGCAATATAATCATAATCATTTACAAGCCGTTTATATTCTTCAATCCCTCTTGACTTATGCCAAACGGGAATTGACTTAACGCCTGTTTCTCGCTCTAATTTTGCCCGTATTCGCTTTACTTCGTCATACCCGACAATTACATCAATATCAAGTTCAAAGTAGTATTTAACGCCGTTTTCGTTGATAAAAGATATATATTTGTCTATATAACTATTCCAATTAACTTTACCTTTTGCACCGTTCATAAATGTAAATGCACCGCTGTCAAGTAAAAACAAATCTGCATTATGAATAAGCGGTTTCTGAAAGTCTTTGAAATAGTAAAAACTTTCTAACAGATATGGTACATCTTTCAGTATCGGCCTTGTACTCTCATACACTCCGCTTGTTCCTGCAAGGCAAAGTTTCATTGTTCAAACTCACCGCCACACAAAGGGCATTGAATTTTTTTAGGTTCTTTCGGCTTTTCTTCTTTCTCAACAAAAAAATCCTGTAAATCATCATCTGATACAGGATTTAATAAGTTATCAAGTTCCCATTCCTCAATACCCGTTGAATAAAGGTCAAAATCAAGTTCTTGCAATCTTTCTAATTCAGTAGAAAGCAATTCATTATCCCAAGATGAATATTCAGCGACTTTATTATCAGCTATTCGATACGCTTTTATTTGTGCTGGTGTTAAGTCATCAGCAATAATACAAGGTACTTCATCAATGTTTAGCTTTTTAGCGGCTTTATATCTTGTATGTCCTGTAATAATTACCTTTTCTTTATCAATTACCAAAGGTACTTTAAAGCCGTATTCTTTAATGCTTGCGGCTACTTTATCGACTGCTTCATCATTATTGTTTCGTGGGTTGTTTGCGTATGGGTATCACCTCACGCAGTTTGACATATTGAATTTTGGTTTGGTTCATATTTAATCAATCCTTTTCATTCATTTGTCTGCTAATCTCATAATCTTGTCAACCGTCAAATATTCCTCAAAAACTGGTACATTGATTTTTTTGTAAAAATCGGCTTTTTGTTGTTCATCTTCAAAAACAAGCACAGCATAAAAGTTAATATTGTTTTTATCCTGCATACGCTCTTTTCCTGCCGCTCTTGCTTCTTTGACTTCTTCAAGCCCTTGTTTAACTTCTTCTGCTTCGGGCGTTTCAAACATTTCTGAAAATCTTTCGTCACCGTCAAACATAAAATCTACATCAAGTTTTGTAAATCCCATATCATCAAAATTGACATCGAATTGTTCTGTTATACCTGCTAACTTGTCTAAATCCCATTCACCTTGCATTGACGGATTGTTAAGCTGTACATTTAAAATTGCTTCTTCTTTTTCATCAACATCAATTACACAAACATCAAGCGAATAATCTTTGTTTTTTTCTAATGCGTCAAGCTGTTCAAGCCGCTGATGTCCTCCGACAAGGTTTCCTGTTCTCTTATTCCAAGTAAGAGTAGATACAAGCCCGTGCTTTTTTAAGCCCTCTTTAAGTCGCTTTTTTGCTTCTTTATCCATAATGCGTGGGTTATATTCAGCGTTTTTAATATCAGCCCTGTTTATTGTTTCAATATGGAATTTTTGATATTTACTATTTGCCATACTTTTCAAACCTTTCAACCCCTGCACCTGCAAACGGATAGACTTTTAATATTTTTTCATAGTCTTTCGGGTACATTTCCTTGATAATAGATAATTCATTGCCTGCCAAACTACGAAAAGAAAATCCGATTTTGCGTTGTTCAGGACTTAAATATAATTTTTTATATTTGATATACTGTAATACTTCTTGTTTTTTCCAAAAAGCAAGCGGATAAAAACGCCCTCTTTTTTTATCAATACTGCCGCTTTGTTTAATCATTGCATTTCGTACAATGCTATCGGCACAGCGTTCTCCTGCCGCTATCCAGTAGATACCTGTTTTTTGTCTTAAATATTCGTATGTATCGTTTATTCCGACAACATCAACATTCATATCAGGTATTGTAAAACTGCCGTACTTCAAAAATTCTGATGTTTCAAAGTGTGGTATTCGTAGTATTTCAGTATTATATTTATTTTCATACCATTTTAATGTTTTTTCTTGAAATTCCAAATCAGGAACAAGATACATAAAAAACGGCACAACCTTTTTGAAATATTTAAAACACAAATCAAGCGTTACAATGCTGTCTTTACCGCCGCTAAAACCAACGATGACACTATCCGTAACGCTTGCCTGTGTTTTAATGGGGTCAAATAATATATTACTCATATATTAACCCCCTTTGCCGCCCAACGATTTACGCCTTGCTACTGTTCTGCCCAACATTCCACTTTGAGCAAATGCTCTTGCTGATACTCTTGCAGATTTTGTGTATCGTGTCGCCGCACTTCCTGCTCCTGTATTCCTTGCAATAACCTGTTTTACAGTTGGCATATTCTATACCCCCTTTCTTAATCGTCATTTATATCTTCCGCTGTTGCGGCTGATACACTAATATTGATAACAGGGTCAGGTGCATTTGTTTCGATTTGGTCTTTTTGTCCGAGATACTGTTTACCGAGAAATATAGCCATTGCCGCACTCTTTTCAGCGTGTTGAAATTGCAACCGCCTTAATGAAATTTTCCCCTGTGATTGATATTTTTCTTTTACTGTCGAGAAATTCATCGGTTTACCGTTCTCGTCCTTGTAATGTTCCTCACATAATCTATCAATAGTTTCATAACTCAGATTAAGCACTGTTTTAATTTCGTCATTTGTGGCGTGTATTGCACACAGCCCCTCTAATGTTTTGTAGTCTTTGTCAGTCCATTGAATTTTAGGTCTGCCAGCGTTTGATGTTCCTTTTTTCTTGTATCTCATATACACACCTCCCAAATACAAAATAAAAACACCGCATACATATTTGTACACGGTGCTTTGGTGAGAAAAAATGAAAATCATAAAAGTCAAATAAGTTTCAAACGGAATAAATGAAAGAGGTAATATCAAAAGGCTACCGTTATAT
>JBJFIB010000055.1:7400-16811 GCA_051894195.1 Acutalibacteraceae bacterium | reverse complement strand
AACCGTCAGTATGTCTGCTGAGATGTAGTTTATTTAAACCATAACTTTAAAGATGTAATACAATTATCTTAATGTGCGGAAATACAGTTGCTGTATGCAATAACTTTGAACGCAAATTGGGTGCGGCAGCTTGTCGCTCGGAGGGAAAAATGAATGTTGACCTTATTTTCAAGATTGCCGCAATAGGAATAATAGTTGCGGTTTTAAGCCTTGTGCTTTCACGGTCGGGGCGTGAAGAACAGGCGATGATGACAACACTTGCAGGACTTATTGTGGTATTGCTTATGCTTGTTCAGCAGATAGCACAGCTTTTTACCACAATAGAAACGCTTTTCGGGTTTTAAATGAATGTGCTTTCAATATGCGGAATTGCAATCGTAGCGGCAATCAGTGCAATAGCACTGAAAAAGAATGCCCCCGAAACATCTGTTGTAATTGCAATATCGGCAGGCGTAATAATATTCCTGTTTGTGCTGTCGGATATAACCCCCGTAATAAACGAAGTCTATAAACTTGTGAATAATGCCGGTATTGATACCGACTACGGAAAGGTTCTTCTCAAAACCGTAGGAATATGCCTTGCCTGTCAGTTTACATCTGATTCGTGCAAGGACGCAGGACAAAGCTCCCTTGCGGCAAGGGTTGAGCTTGCAGGAAAAGTATCCGTACTTATTATTTCAATACCGCTTTTCGAGAAAATACTTAATGTTGCAACAGGACTTCTGACATAAAATCCGGGAGTGATAAACATAAAAAAACTGATTTGTATTCTTATTATATTGCCGCTTGCGGTGTTTATTTTGTCAATGAGTGTAAACGCTGTTGATGAAAATTCGGCGACGGAAAAAAACTCAATTTCCGAAACATTTGACAAACAGCTTGAACTCAGCGGTGCAGACAGACTTTTTGATTCTTTGCCGCAGGAAACCAAAAAAATACTTGCGGATATGGGAATAACCTCTCTTAACTATGATACAGTCACAAACATAAATATATCGGGAATTTTTGAGCAGATAACGGCACTAATCGGCACAAACGGCAGAACACCTTTAAGCAGTATGATGGTGTGTCTTGGAATAATGCTTTTATGTTCGCTTGTTGAGAGTTTTAATGTAACAATAGGTGAAAAGGCAATAGGGACTGTTTCATCAGCAGTAGGTGCATTGTGCGTGTGTACGGCAATAATTGTCCCAGTATGCTCAACAATTTCAAGAACGGTTGAAATTCTGAACGGTGCGTCAGGTTTTTTGCTTATGTATGTTCCGATAATGGCAGGACTTATTGCCGCATCAGGAAAAGAAGTCAGTGGAGCGTCATATTATTCAATGATGATGTGTGCCGGAGAAGTTATATCTCAGCTTTCATCAAAAATTATTGCACCGCTTATGAATATCTTTCTTGCACTGTCTGTAACATCGTCATTGTCACCTCGTATGCGGCTAAATTCGCTTTGTTCGACAGTATATAAGATTGCGAAATGGATACTTACCTTTTCAATGTCTGTTTTTGTAACTATATTGTCAATTCAGACCTTTGTTACTTCGTCAATGGACAATGTAAGCCGAAAGGCATTGCGTTTTGCGGTAAGCTCGTTTGTGCCTGTTGTCGGGGGAGCATTGAGCGAGGCTCTGACGGCGTTTACAGGCAGTGTCGAACTGCTGAAATCGGGTGCGGGGGTTTTTGTGATAATAGCGTCATCGTTTGTATTTCTTCCTGTTCTTATGGAGTGTATTGTGTGGCAGTTTTCGCTTTTCTTTATGACATCAGCGGCTGATATTTTCGGTCTTGGACAAATGACAAATATTTTCAAGATGATTTCAAAGGTTATTTCAATGATAGTTGCGGTTTTGCTCTGTACTATGACAATTTTCATAATATCCACTGTGATAATATTGTTGGTGGGAAAGTGAAACGGCGGTGAAAAAATGAACGGACTTTCCGCATGGGCATTATCCGTGTCGATTTGTGCGGTAATTGCGTGTGTTGTTGAGATGATGACGGCTGACACAAAACTCGAAAAAACAGTGCGTTTTGTACTCGGTGCATTTATGCTTTGTGCAATACTTATTCCTGTCGGCAGTATGGTGTCGGAATTTTCAGGTGTGAATTTTGACAGCAAAATGACCTATGATATTTCCGACAGCTTTAACGAACAGAAAATATCAATGCTTAAAGACGAAATTGCGACACTTGCTGAGTCAACACTTTCAAAAGAACAGATTTATCCGCAGAAAGTTGAAGTTAATATGGATATAAGCGAGGATAACTGCATATCAATGGTATCAGTAACGGTTATGCTTGATAAAAAAGACAGAGAAAAAGCAGTTAAGGTTACGGATACAATAAAGTCACAGCTTGGTCTTGAATGTAATGCCGTTGTTGCCGACTGAACGGGCAGTGGAAAAGAGAGGTAGGTTATGTCAGAAAAAACAGTCAAAAAAGATAATGCCCCCGACGAAAACGAGGGTACTGTTTCACGCTTTCTTAAAAACGAAAAAGTGCTTAAAATCATTGTCTTTATCGGACTTGCAGGAATTGCCCTGATTTTTTGTACATCAGTATTCAAGCCGTCACAGCAGACAAAAACCGCCGATGAACCCGACATACAGACTTCCGATTTCGTTGAACAGTACCGTGAGGATTTATGCGAAGAACTCGGAAATATGCTTGCAAGCATTAAAGGCGTAGGCAGAACAAAAATAATGCTTACAATGGAGCAGAGTGTTCAGAATATCTATGCAACGGATAACGACATACAGCAAAAGGAATCCTCACAAAAAAACAGCGGCTCAGAAAATACCGATACACAAACAAACGAAAAAAAGACCATTATCATTGTGCGGCAGAGTGACGGTTCCGAAAAAGCACTTACCGTAAGTCAGCTTATGCCAAAAGTCAAAGGTGTTCTTGTTGTATGTGACGGCGGTGAAGATTCACTTGTCCGTCAGCGTGTTACGGAGGCTGTTTCAGCCATACTTAATATATCCTCCGCACATATCTGTGTTACAAAATTAAATTCTTAACGGGAGGCAGTCAATAATGACATTCGGAAAAAGACAGCTTGTAATTGCGGCACTTGTAGTGGCACTTGGTGCGGCGGTATATTTAAACTGGCAGTTTTCGGGCGTACAGCCTGTTACCGTCACCGATACCGAGTCCGAAACGGCAAAACAACTCGGTCAGACAACTTATGTAAACACCGAAATATCATCTTCATCGAATATTTCCGAAACAACATCAGAAAATTCATCAGTTGAGGCTAATACCTCAGCCACAGTTTCATCACTTTCAAGAGAACAACAGGAATATTTCGCAAACGAAAGAATAAACCGTTCTCAGTCACAGGAAAAGGCAATAGAATCACTTTCGGATATAATAGAATCAGCCTCATCATCAGAAACTGCAAAACAGGACGCAGTAAAATCTGCGGAAAAATTAGCCCTTGCAATTAAAGCTGAAAGCAATATTGAAAGTGAAATAAAAACAAAAGGTTTTGATGATTGTCTTGTATCAATAAACAACGATTCGTGCAGTGTTATTGTCCCGAAAGGAAAGCTCGATGACGCCGCCGCAATAAGCATAAAAGATATAGTAGTGCGACATGGAGGTATAGATTATGATAAGATTACTATTTCGGAAATTTAAAAAACGGATTTTTGAACCTGTAAGGTGCAATTTTTCAGATGAATATATAAACAGACTTCTTGAAATATATATGTGTTGATTTATGGGGCGGTGATATTCCGCCCTTGTTTTTTGATGTAAAAAATTGACATATAAAATCTTCCTTTTTTCGCTTGAATTTTCTTTTTTTTCCTTGTACTATATAATAAATGAGCAAATTTTATTTTTCTATAATTGAGCAAATATCAAAATTTGCCGATAAAATAAAAATGTCAATATATGTTTTTAATAATTTTTTATAATTCTATTTGTATATAACTTACAAAAAATCGAAAGATATACACTGTACATAAGAAAGTATTTGTGCATTTTAGGAAATTTGCTCATTTATAGTTTGCTGTTATTTTTTAGCAAGAATAATCTTGTTGTGAGTGATGTTTTCTTTGCCGCCTATGGCGACGGTAAAGAAAACAAATTAAAAATAATATGGAGGCTATAAAATTGAACCTTTTAAAAAGAATATTGTCGGTAATGATGTGCGGAATGATTGCCGTGTCTGCCGCCGCACTGGTGCCGCAGACATCACTTGAAGCGGACGCTGCGACATTTTCCGATGTAAATGCGTCGTCTGTTTTTGTAAAACAGCAGAAATCCGATACCTGCACACTTGCCTCAAATGTAATGCTTTTACGCAGAACAGCACTTATGCGTGGAGATTCCGACTGGTCGTCAATTACCGAGAGTGCCTGTCGTCCGACACTGTGGGTTGAAGATGTAGGAATGTACCACAACTATACATACAAAAACATTACCGTTTCATACAAGTATATTTCAGGTTCTGTAACATCGGAGCTTATCAACGCACTAAAAGAACACCCTGAGGGAATAGTGGTATATGATTATGACTATCCTCACGCAATACTTCTTACAGATTATACTGACGGAGTATTTTATTGTGCCGACCCTGCAAACAATGTTCCGTCAGGCAGAATAAAAGCCTCACAGGCACTTATAAGCCTTTCAAATGTTGATACATATTGGTATGTAACAAGCCCTGATGTGTCTTTCAGCGGTTCATCAAGCGGTGGCAGTAATTCGGAAGGTTCGTCTGTTGAAACTGTTAATGAAAAATGGAAAATTACTGCAAGCGACGGAGTTAATATGCGTTCAGGTGCCGGTACATCATACGGCATAGTCGGTGGTGTTCCGTACAATGCAACGGTTACGGTAACAAAGAAAACATCATCAGGCGGCTATACATGGGGATATACTACATATAATGGCACAAGCGGCTGGATAGCACTCGACTTTGCCACAAAGGTCAGTTCAACAAATACGGCACTTGCCAACAGTTCAACAATCAGCAAGACATCAATAAATTATGGTGACGCAATAACCATTACAGGAAAAGCATCAGGCGGTACATCACCGTATAAATATACATTCTTGTGCAAACATTCAACAGCGAGTTCGTGGACAACACTTACATCATATGGAACGACATCAACAAGAGTATGGCAGCCTAAAAAATCCGGAACATACACCGTTCGTACAAAAGTAAAGGATTCAACAGGCAAAGAAGTCATAAAAGATTTTACTCTTAAAGTAAGTTCTCTTGTCAATAACTCAACAATCAGCAAGACATCAATAAATTATGGTGACGCAATAACCATTACAGGAAAAGCATCAGGCGGTACATCACCGTATAAATATACATTCTTGTGCAAACATTCAACGGCAAGTTCATGGACAACGCTTACATCATACGGAACGACATCAACAAGAGTATGGCAGCCTAAAAAATCCGGAACATACACCGTGCGTACAAAAGTAAAGGATTCAACAGGCAAAGAAGCTATAAAAGATTTTACTCTTAAAGTAAGTTCTCTTGCCAATAACTCAACAATCAGCAAGACATCAATAAATTATGGTAACGCAATAACCATTACAGGAAAAGCATCAGGCGGTACATCACCGTATAAATATACATTCTTGTGCAAACATTCAACAGCGAGTTCGTGGACAACACTTACATCATATGGAACGACATCAACAAGAGTATGGCAGCCTAAAAAATCCGGAACATACACCGTTCGTACAAAAGTAAAGGATTCAACAGGCAAAGAGGCTATAAAAGATTTTACTCTCACAGTAAAATAAAATCGGATAACCAAAACAAAAAAAGCACAGACATTCCCGCTTAAATGTCTGTGCTTTAAATATTTCATTGAAAATTATTTTTCTGAAATAAGTTTATTGAGTTCCTCCATAAATGAATGAATATCCTTGAACTGTCTGTAAACAGAGGCAAAGCGTACATAGGCAACCTCGTCAACATTTTTAAGGAATTCCATTGTATATTCTCCCACTACCTTGGAAGAAACTTCTCTTTCCATTGTGTTCTGTAT
Organism: Acutalibacteraceae bacterium; assembly: GCA_051894195.1. Taxonomy (GTDB): domain Bacteria; phylum Bacillota; class Clostridia; order Oscillospirales; family Acutalibacteraceae; genus UBA1213. The sequence goes on along the minus strand of JBJFIB010000055.1, from coordinate 10,779 downwards.
TTTTGCCTCAACCTTATCAACTATATTATCAATTTCATCAAGGGAAATAGGACGCTTTTCACAGGCACGGACAATGCCGTTTGTGAGTTTTTCACGATTGTATGGTTCACGGGAGTTGTCACGCTTTATTATCATAACAGGCGTTGTTTCAATTACCTCGTAGGTAGTAAAGCGTTTTGTGCAGTTAAGACATTCACGGCGGCGTCTTATGCGTTCTCCCTCGTCGGTAGGGCGTGAATCTACAACCTTGCTTTCTTCACAACCGCAATAAGGACATTTCATTTATTCTTCCTCCTGTCAAAAATTTAATATTTAATGTTTATCGGCAGAATTTTTTTAAAAAATCGTATGATTTTTTAAGTTCGGATATTTTATCAAAACTGAATCTGTAAACTTCGATAATTATATCGCCGTCATAATCAGCGATATTCAAAGAATTAAAAAAGCTTTCAAAGTCGAAACAGCCTTTTCCGGGAAGTACACATTTGTTGTCACTTGAAAAATCATTTATATGTATGTGCCTCAGACTTTTGCCCATAGCACTTATCATTTCATCAGGACTGATTCCTGCTTTCAGTGCCTGTTTTATGTCAAATACAAATGCGGCACTGTCGGGAATTTCCATTGACATATTTTTAATGAATGACGGCTCGTTGCTCCTGAACAGGTTTACATTTTCCTGCAAAAGCTCCACACCGTACTGCTTTGCCCTTTGAGATAATATTTTAAACCGCTCAAAATAGGTACTGTCAGGCAAAGACGACTTAAAATCATTTCTCAGACCGTGCAGTATAACCTTGTCAGCACCAAGACGCTGTGCTGCATGAAAATATCTTTCGTAAAGATTAACACCGTCAAAAAAACGCCGTTCATAATTTGAAAATAAAAGATAGGATTCATATCCGGAGGTGAACGGGTGTATTGAGATGACTTTTGCGTTGTGAGAGTCGAGAATATATTTGATTTTGTCAATATAGTCGTCTTCAAGCTCCGAAAAAGTATTAAAGAAAATTTCAAACAGGTTAAAACCCTCTTGCGTCAGCACAGAAATACATTCTTCCGTCAGCATAGGGTAAAGGCAGCCTGTGGAAATTCCGATTTTCATTTTTGCCTCCGTCTTGACCAAAAAATAAGCAAAAAAGCTAATTTTCAGCCGCTGATTTGAATCTTTTATAATTATTTATTTTATATCTTTTTTGCATATAAGTCAAATAAAATATCAAAATTCATCAAAATTAGTCAGAGAATAAATCAGATATTATAATACACAAAGCTATTATAAAAATATATTATAGATTTTTTATAAAAAATACTTGACAAGTAATATATTTTAGTGTATTATATAAATAGTTCATGAAGGAGATGATGACAATGCAGCTTAAAGGCTCTAAAACCGAGCAAAATCTTCGTACTGCTTTCAGCGGTGAATCAGAGGCAAGAAATAAATATACTTACTTTGCATCACAGGCAAAAAAAGAGGGTTATGTTCAGATTTCCGAACTCTTTCTTGAAACCGCAAATAACGAAAAAGAACATGCAAAAATATGGTTCAAGCTGCTTGAAGGCATAGGAACTACGGCAGAAAACCTTAAAAGTGCCGCTAACGGTGAAAACTATGAATGGACAGATATGTATCTTCGTTTTGCTGATGAGGCAAGGGCAGAGGGCTTTAATGAAATAGCAGACCTTTTTGCCGCAGTCGGTGAAATCGAAAAAGAACACGAACAGCGTTTTCTTGCACTTCTTGACAGCGTTGAAAACAGACAGGTGTTCATCAAGGACGAGATTGTAATATGGCAGTGTTCAAATTGCGGACATGTTGTTGTCGGCAAAAAGGCACCTGATGTTTGTCCTGTATGTGCTCACCCACAGAGCTATTTCCGTATGAAAGCGGATAATTATTGATTATTTCTCAAATTTTGATATATTTCAATTCTTTTTGATTACTCCTTTTTTCTTTCCTTTTTCCTTTTTTCTTTTTATTTCTTAAAAGCAAAAGCACAGAGATTTTTTTAAAAGTCCCTGTGCTTTTGCTTTTTTTGCTCAAAATCATTCAATAACAATAAAATAGTTTGACAAATGGAAAAAAATACAATATATTATATATCATAACACAATGCAAAATAACAGTATTGTATTATTTATGTTATAAAGAGTGAAAATAATATATAATTCATCAAATTACAGAAAAAGGAGGACTGTTCACGATATTATCATAAATATATCACACTGTAAATCTTATCGGTGTATTTGCGTTGTGTAAAACTAAATTACAGGAGGAAAGTATGAAAAAAAGTATTAAAAAAATACTGGTAACATTACTTGCGTCACTTACAGCGTTCCAGCTTGGAATGACAGCCGTATCTGCAAAAAATACTGATAATAATATTATGCAGAACGATTACCTTACTCTGTATGTAGGGCAGGACGAAGACAATCTTTGCCGCTATCAGATTTCAGCATATAACGGCGACCTTGAAAACGATAAGGACAACGGTAAAAATCTTATGTATGAAAATTTTTATTCTTCATATACAACTGTTGTCGTAAACGGAAAGGAATATCGTTTTGGCGAGGGTGAAAGCGTATCGGCACCAACATATAATTATGAGGCTAAAACCTGTACTGCTGTTCAGAAATTCGGAGATGTTGAAGTTACCCAGACACTCAGCTTTGCAGACGGAATGAAAACAGGTCACGACGATATGCTTTTGGTTACATATTCTGCAAAAAACACAGGAAACAAAGATGTATTATTCGGAATAAGAATAATGCTTGACAGTGAACTTGATAAAGATGATAAGTGTGTTGTAAAGGCAGATGACGCACTCCTGAATTTTGAAAAGGAATATAAGGATTCTATTCCTCAGCAGTGGTCGGTTATGTCAGAAAACGGTGAAATTACTGCTTACGGAAAAATCCTTACACAGCCTGACAGTATTGAATTTGCTGACTGGTCATCACTGTTTGATAAAAAATGGGATTACAAAGTTGACGGTTCGGCAGATATAAATGACAGTGCAACAGCTTTGGTCTGGAACAATAAAGCGTTGTCAGCCGGACAAGCGGAAGAATATTCCGTTTATTACGGTGTCAAAAATAAAGCGGTTGAAAACAGCAACCTTGCTGAAAGTTCTAATCCGGAAGAAAATTCTGAAACAGAAAATCCGACAGAGAGTTCTGCTGTGGAAAATTCAACAGATAATTCTGTAACGGAAAATTCAACAGATAACTCCGTTGCAGAAAACTCAAAGGATAACTCTGTGACAGAAAACTCAAATTCGGTATTTACAGGTCAGGATACAGCATTACTCTCAACACTTGTTGTTGCTCTTATGGCTTCTGTATCCGTTATTGTTCTGGCTTTGAAGAAAAAGAG
>JBJFIB010000055.1:0-7300 GCA_051894195.1 Acutalibacteraceae bacterium | reverse complement strand
TTGTTGCTCTTATGGCTTCTGTATCCGTTATTGTTCTGGCTTTGAAGAAAAAGAGAAGAGGTGGCAGTAAACATGAGTAAAAATAAAATGAAAAAACCATTTCTCAAAACCGTTTCGGTAACTCTGGCATCACTGCTTGCTTTTTCGTCGCTTTCTCCTTTAAGCTATGCGTTGCCTGAAATAACCTATCCTGACGGAATGGATTGTGTTCTTGTTTCTGACGATAATGCAATATTCAATGTTGAAAATGCAGTAGTTAAGGGAAATATTTACGCACACGACAATATAGACTTCTATGGCTCAAAGTCTATGAAGGTTGACGGCTTTGCTGATTCAAAGGGAAATGTTGACAGCAATATTGAGGCTGATAAGTCCGAAAATACATCAGGCTATAAAGTTCCTGATTTTTCTTCTGCAATAGAGAAAAATGCAAAATACGGACAGGTGTTTGATTCCGACAGCGAAATATCAAACACAGAACTTGATGTTACCGAAGGTATTTCTGTAAACGGCAAATTAAAGCTTGACGAGGTTACACTTCTCGGCGGCGGATATATCACGGCAAACGGTACAATCAAGTGCAATTTGATTCAAAGCAAAGATACAACAGATAACTATGCCGTTATATATTCAAAAGACGGCGACATTATTATAAGCGGTTCAAATCTTACAATTAACGGCATAATTTATGCACCAAACGGCAAGGTTATTTTTAATGTAAAAAATCTTACCGTCAACGGCGGAGTTTATGCTGAAAATGTTGAATTTAACGGCACAACTCTCAATCTTAACAAGACCGAAAACTATAATTTCCTTGTAACAGAAAAACTCACTGTTGACGCAGGTGAAGACAGAGAGATATATGTTGGTGACACTCTTGATTTTGAGGGTACATCAAACTACGATGGTGTAAGCTATAAATGGACTGCTGACGAAAGCATTTCATTTGATAATCCTGACTCTCAGAATACAACAGCCACATTCTCAAAAGCGGGTACATATAAAATAACGCTTACGGGTACTGTTGGAGATATGAAGGCTGAGAATTCTTTTAATGTAAAGGTTAATCCTGACCCGTCAAAAGTATTTACAACAGATAAAGACTTTGAAACAGGAAAAACAGACGGAATAACCGCTGATAATAACACTCTTACTCTCGAAAAAGAACAAAAAACAAGCAACGAGATTAAGAAAAGCTATGTATCAGAGGGTGTAAGCGGTATAAATGTTGACAGCACCGTTACAAAAGATAAAATCACATCAAAATCTGATGAACTCAGCATAAACTACAATCTTACCGGTACAGGCAGCATAGAAACCGAAAAACAGGGCGTTGACTTTGTATTTCTGATTGACAATTCGGGCAGTATGTACGGTGAATATCTCGAAAATGCTCAGCAAGCGGCTAAAACAATAATGACCTATATGAACGAGGGCGACCGATATGCAATCAGTGACCTCGGAAGACTACATATCGGTTTTACTGATGATACCGAAGTTCTGAACCAAGAAATAGACAGGGTTAAATATGGCAGCGGTTCAAGTGAAATGGACGACGGTATTGTAATTGCCAACCAGCTTTTTGATGAGCAAAGTTCAGAAGACAGACAGAAATATATCCTGCTTCTTACAGACGGAGAGGACTGTTGGAATTACTCAATAGAGAGAATGAGAGAGGTTGCACAGGAATCTGCCGACCGTAACATAAAAATATTTGCTCTTGCAATGCGTAGCGAAATGCAGGATATGCAGGAAGTTGCAATAACAACAAAGGGTATATATAAGCATTGTCCGGACGCAGAGGCTATAAAGAAGTTTATGGAACAGTTTGGTGCAGAAATATTTAATGCAGCCGCAAAGAATGTTCTGTTCAAAACTACTGTTGCTGATATAAACAAAATTGACCTTGAAAATATTTCTCCTGCACCTGCCGCAGTAAATAAGAATGACGACGGTTCAGCGGAAATTTCATGGAGTTTCAATACTTTTGAAATTGATGAAGTAAATAATATCAGTATTCCTGTAAAATATGATATGTTCAAGGAAAGCGGTTATGAAAGCCTTACATATAATACCGCACTTTATTATAATGATAAAGAAGGTAAAGGACATAAAACATATATAGACGATGTAACCTTGCCTTGCGATACACATAAGGACAGCGGAACATGGGAAGGCATTTATGACAGTAAAAGAGAAAACTGTAACTGGACAGGAATTTACTGGAACGCTTTATATCCGTCTGATTCTTCTGCGAATGTTTATGTTGCTGTCAGCAACGACGGTGTAAACTTTACAGAGAATAAAAAGATTGAAAATTATACCGTTCCCGAAAACCTCAGCGGTCGCTATATACGCATAACTGTTGAAATGCAGAAAGCATCAGACGGTTCTGTACCGGTATTTGATGATATTACCGTTATATCAGGAACAATGAAACTCTCTGAACCTGCTGAACAGAGTGCATCTGTAAAGGTATCGGGAAATGCAAATCTTTATGCAAATAAGCCTGCAACATTCTATGCAAATATTATGAGCAAATCCGACAGCATAGAGAAAACAGAATGGACAGTAAGCGGAACAGAAAATTATACCCTTGATACTTCAAATCCGCTTGCCGCTAAAATCACCTTTGCTGATGAGGGAGAATATTCGGTAACTCTCAAAGTATATACTGATGATGAAAAATATACGGAAAATACTTTCAATGTTGTGGTTGATAAAGAAGAAAGTGTTGCCGATATAATTTTCGATGACGGAAGCAGCAGCAAACCTGTTAAATATACTATCGAAAGTGATTTGAAACCTTTACCAAATAAAAACTATAATAATTATAATTATAATACCAATATTGATCATAACATAAAGTTGATTACCGACAATCCGTCAGCAATATCGTGGGTAAGCGTACACTTTATAGCCGATGACGGTTCGGTACAAAACGGTTACAATAAAGTTTGGGTGTATTCAATAGATGAGGAGTTTAACTCCACATTCAAAGTGCCGTATGGTAAATCAGGTACAGTTGAAATAACGGCTTATGACTGGAACGGAAATGCATATACCGATAAGTTTACGGTAACATACGACCGTATTGCCCCAACAGTAACTTTAACAAAGCCTGAAAGCGAACATGATAATAAACGCTTCTATACAGAGGACTCATATACCATTAAGGTTGAGGCAAGTGATGATAATGAACTTGATACAATTAAGTTATATGTTAATGAAACCGAAGTATCACTTGATGAAAACAACCAATACACATTTACTCTTACCCAGAACGGTTATTATAATTTCAGAGCTGAGGCTATTGATACAGCAGGCAATATAGGAAAAGCGTTAAATAATATTTATGTATATAAAGATACAAATCCTCCTTATATCATTCTTAATTTAAACAGATATAACGCATTTATAGGAAATGAGATTGTTTTAAAAGCAAATGTTTATGACAATGAAACAGGTCTTAAATCCGTAAACTATTATATCAATGACGAAGAAATAGAACTTGATGAAAACAGCGAATACAAATATATTGCCTCTGAGGTTGGAGAATTTGTATTTAAGGCTGTTGCAACGGATAACCGTGATAATACAAGCGAAAGAATACTTAATCTTAAAGTAATGGAAGATACTTCTGCTCCGAGTGTATCAATTTCTACAACAAATCCGGGTTCTATGGTTGTAGGCACAAGTACTGTTGTTACGGTTAAAGCAGATGATAATGTAGGTGTTACTAAGATTGAAGTTGATGTAAACGGAACACCTTACGAACTTGATGAAAACAATCAGTTTGTACTTAAAGCTGAAACAGAGGGACAACTCTTAATAAATGCAACAGCTTACGACAATGCAGGAAATAACCGCAAGGCAACATACAGACTTAATGTAATACCTGAGGACACAACTCCTCCGACAGTAAATATCAATGTTTCAAGCCGTTATGAATACAACAACAATTCTTGTAGAATATACATATATTCAAGCGATAATACTCAGATAGCTTCAAGAGAATTTTATCTTGACGGCAAAAAGGTTGATACCGAAAGCAGCTACGCATTACCTGAATACAGATATGATGACTATTATACTTTCGTTCCTATGGAGATAGGTATCGGCGAACATACGGTAAAAGCAATAACAACAGACGGTTCGGGCAACAAGACCGAACAGGAAAAAACCTTTACTGTATCTGATACAACTGCACCGTCAGTATATATCAGCGGTTCTACTGTCTATAATACAGGTGCAACTGTAACCGTCAATGTGTCTGTAACAGATAACAGCAAAATTAAATCTGTAACAGGTACAATGAATGAAACTGCTCTTTCTCTTACAACGGATTCCGAACAGACTATTACAATAGAAAACGCAAAAGCAGGTACATATTTATTTACAATAACAGCACAGGATATTTACGGTAATGAAAGAACCAATACACGCACGGTTACCGTAAGGGATACAGAAAAGCCTGTTATCACACTTTCTGATGTAGAAGAAGAATACTTTATACCGTCTGTGCCTGTTATAAGAATGACAGTAACAGATAATGTTGAAGTATCCTCAATAACTGTTAAAATGGGTGACGAGGAACTTGAATATGACGGCGATAAGATAGTTCTGCCCGAATCACTCCCCGAAGGCGACTATACTATTGTAATAACGGCAAAGGACAGCTCAAATAATACAGATACAAAGACGGTTAAATTCAGAATTTCAAAACCAAGAGATGTTACTCCTCCTGAAATTACCAGTCTTATGATTACTCCCGAGAAGATTGATATAGGCACAAAAATTAAAGTATATGTAACGGCAACCGACAACAGCGGAAAAACAATTACCGAGGTTTCAACTTCTGACGGTGAACTGTTTACATATGAAGACAGTGCTTATGTTTATACGCCTGAAAAAGCCGGAGAAATTACAATCATAATCAAGGTTTCAGACGAAGCCGGAAACTATGTAACACAGACCGCAACAAATACGGTTTATGCTGACATTACACCTCCTACGGTTGATGTTGACGCACTTTTGTCTATGAATGTAAACGAAAAGCAGACAATCAGCATTACCGCAAAGGATAATTCTTCTATTCTTAAAACAGGACTTCAATTAAACGGAAGTGAAGTTGACCTCAGCGGCAATTCGTATGAATTCAATCCGACATCATCAGGGGATTATTCATTTACAGCTTATGCGGTAGACAGCTCAGGCAACATAGGCAAAAAAGAATTTGTTGTCAATGTAAAAGAAAAAGAAACAGAAGAAGAACTCAGCAAATATCTTATAAATAAAGATGAAACAGCAATTACCGATGAAATTAAGAAAAAGGCTGATGAGCTTGGAACAGCCACAGCGGTTTATGATTTTATCAAGAATAATGTTGACACGCAATTTTACAGCAAATCAAGAAAAGGTGCAACAGCAACATACGAACAGTTAAGGGGTAATGATATTGATACCGCAAGCCTTACTGTTGCAATGCTCAGATACCTTAACTATCCGTCAAGATATGTAAGCGGTACTGTTCAGTACAGTGAAGATGAAATAATGGCTCTTACAGGTGCAAAAACTCTTTCTGCCGCACAGAACACACTTGCATCTACGGATTATGACTACAAGCTCTACAAGAAACCTGACGGTTCAAGAATAATGCAGATTGAGCATACATGGGTTGAAACTTATGTTCCTCTGTCCGAATGTGGCATTGACAGTGAAGAAAAATCGTGGATTGCTCTTGACCCGTCATACAAAAAATACAAATATATAACACAGGAGTTTGAGAAAATAGAGAACAAGTATCTGTTTGATACCGCAAAAAGCCTTTCAAAAAATCTCTCTGAACTTCCCGGATACGACATAAATGTTGATACTGCCGACCTTAAAGCTTCAATGGACGCAGTAGTAAACGATGTCGATAAGGACTTTATAATAAATGAAAAGGTTATAAAGCAGGAAAAGGTTACAGCACTTCCGAAAACAGCCGACTTTAATATAATTACACGCAACACCAGCTATGAGGCATTGTCAGATACTCAGTCTGATATGATTACATTCAGCATAGGTTATGATTATAGTTCCGGTTATTTTGACGATTTCGATGATACTGAGATTGCATCATTAAAATCCTCGGACATAGTCGGAAAACGAGTTCTTTTGCAATATCTTCCTGCAACAGAAAAAGACCAGCAGCTTCTTGACAGCTATAATGGAAATCTTAAAGGAATGAATGTAAACAACCTTTATGTCAAACCGTCTGTAACCGTTGACGGAAAAGTTGTCGGTCAGGGCAACGCAATAACCCTCGGTCAAAAGCAGCAATTCATTACAAATATTAAATGCTCCGGAAGAACAAAAGAATACAGTGATAGTGTTATTTCGGGCAGTATGTATGCAATCGTAGCCAATGTTGATAATATTTCTGCAAATGACCTTGAAAAAGTTAAAAACTATATGCAGAGCAACGCTTTAAGCAAAACTGAATATACACCGTATTCAGAAGAATATCTTGGAGCCCTTCTTGACTACGCAGGTAAGATGTATTATTCTATCCACGATTTGTATGAATATTATCTTTCTTCAATGTATAATATAAATTTCGTGCCTGATATTTCTGTCGGAGTATTCGGATATGAATTCAATACAAAGGAAAACTGGGTAGGTCAGGTAACAGGTAATCTTCAGGACGGCAGCTTCTTTACAGATATTGATGCATATACCTTCAAAGCAATAAGCAACTGCGAAAATGACAGTGAAAGAACAGCCTTTATTCTTAACAACGGAGTAATAGGTTCATATCTTGAAAGCTATATCTGGGAATTTATCACCGGCAAGGTTTCATTGTCATCTATGGCTGCTATATCCATAGCCTCCGGACAGGGTATAGAATTGCTTTACATCAATCAGGACAACAGGTCTATGACGCTTCCAAAGCTTAATGTAAGCTCAGAGGTTTATAATGATGTAGTGTCACATGTAAACCGTGGCTATACAGTAATTATTCCGGCAAAAGAATTTACTATCAACCAATGGAGTGGCACAGGCTATATGATGCTTGACCTTGAAAATACCGATACTGAAAATGTATTCCGTATTTCAGGTGGTCTGAACGGTGGTTCATCAAGCGAAACAGAAAACCTCAACAGAAAAATAGCACTGGAATCTGAATTAAAAGATGATTCTCTGCTGACTGATGAAATAGTTACACAGGCGTGTATTACAAGAATAATGATAGCACAAATAAATGTGATGTTGGGAGCTACATCTATGGTGCAAGGTGCAATGACAATGGCTGCCG
>JBJFIB010000054.1:0-16862 GCA_051894195.1 Acutalibacteraceae bacterium | reverse complement strand
ATAATCATAATTAAGCCGAAAGCCGATTTTTTTGATAGCTTTTCGTGAAATACAAAATAAGAAAATATAACCGTAATAACAATACTCAGCTTGTCAACAGGCACAACAACACTTGCAAGTCCGTCTTTTAACGCTCTGTAATAGCATAGCCACGAGCCGCCTGTTGCAAGACCTGAAAGACATATAAAAAGCAATTCCTTTTTGTTGATTGATTTTAATTCGTGCTTTTTTCCGCTGACAAGCACTATAACCCATGCCATAATCAACACAACGCCTGTGCGTATTGCTGTGCCGAGATTTGACTCGACATCAGAAATTCCGACCTTGCCGAGAACAGATGTCAGACTTGCAAAAACCGCCGAACCGACAGCATACAAAAGCCAGCGGTTTCCCTTTGGCTGATGACTGATTTGTGTGTCTTTTTTTTCAATCATCATCAGCGTTCCGATACCGATTAAAACAACGCCCACAGCCTTTGCAAGACTTATTTCCTCGTGAAGAAATATGAACGCAAGAATAATTGTAAGCACCGTACTCGACTTGTCAACGGGAACAACCTTGTTTATATCGCCGCACTGCAACGCCTTGAAATAGCACAGCCACGACGCACCTGTCGCAAGTCCCGAAAGAATGAGAAAAACCCACGCTGTTGAGCCGATAGAGCCGATTTGCGACTGTGAACCGACAATAAACACCATCAGCCACGAAAAAATAAGTACAACAACCGTGCGTATTGCGGTTGCCACAGTAGAGTCAGTTTTGCGTATGCCGCATTTTGCAAGGATTGATGTTATTCCTGCAAAAATTGCAGAACCAAACGCAAATAAAATCCACATATTATCATCTCCAAAAATTTCCGTGTTTATTTTTATGAGGATTTTATTCCTTATATGTCAATATATGTATATTATAGCATACTCAAAGCATAAGAACAACATGATATGTTTATATGAATTGAAATTTGCTTTTGTGCTGTGATATAATATTTATAATCGACAGGGGGGAACTGTATTGACATTACAGCAGTTAAAATATGTTATTAAAATTGCTGAAACCGGAACAATCAGCGAGGCGGCAAAAGAACTGTTTGTATCACAGCCGAGCCTTACAAAATCTTTGAGAGAGCTTGAAAAGGAAATTGGAATTTCTGTATTTAACAGGACAAACAAGGGAATTTCTATTTCAAAAGACGGGGAGGTTTTTTTGGGTTATGCACGACAGGTGCTTGAACAGGCGGCTTTGATTGAAGAAAAATATATAAATCATTCTGTCGGTAAACAGGAGTTTTGTGTATCAACACAGCATTATTCATTTGCCGTAAATGCTTTTGTTGATTTAATCAAAGAATATGGCGGTGATAATTATGATTTCAGCCTTCGTGAAACTCAGACCTATGAAATTATTGATGATGTTGCACAGATGAAAAGCGAAATAGGAATTTTATATTTAAATTCATTCAATGAAACTGTAATGCGAAAAATCATGAAAATGAATGACTTGAAATTTACAGAATTTTTTGTGGCAAAACCTCATATTTTTATAAGCAATAAAAATCCGTTGGCGGAAAAACCGTCAGTAACAATGGAGGATTTAAAGCCTTATCCTTACTTGTCATTTGAACAGGGGGAACATAACTCGTTTTATTATTCTGAGGAAATATTCAGTACACAGGTTCGTGAAAAAAATATTCGTGTCAGGGACAGGGCGACTCTGTTTAATCTTTTAATAGGTCTTAACGGTTATACGGTTTGCAGTGGTGTAATTGATGAGGAATTAAACGGAAAAAATATTATTGCTGTTCCTCTTGCAGAGGAGGGGGAGATGCATATCGGTTTTGTAACAAATAAAAAATGCTTGCCGAGCCGTTTGGGTAAATTTTATATAGAAGCGTTAAAACGCTACATAAAATAAATATATCATCATACTATCGGGTTTGATATAACAAAAAGCTATATCAAACCTATATTTTTATGTATTTTACAAACAGGTGTTATATAGGCTATTATGATACAGACGGAAAAATTAAAAGGACTTTATGGGAGGCTTATATTTATATGAAAACATCTGTAATCGGTTTTCCACGCATAGGAAAATTGAGAGAATTAAAATTTTCAACAGAAAAATATTTCAAAAAGGAAATTACGGCAGAACAGCTTGAAAAAACAGCAAAAGAAATCAGGGTTTCACAGTGGAAGTTACAGCAAAAAAATCATATTGATTATATTCCGTCAAATGATTTTTCGTTTTATGACTGCGTACTTGACACAATGATATTGTTTAACATTATTCCGCAATGTTACAAAAAACTTAATCTTTCTCAGCTTGACACATATTTTGCAATGGCAAGGGGTTATCAGGGAGAAAACGGCGATGTAAAGGCTCTTGCAATGAAAAAATGGTTTAATACAAACTATCATTATATTGTTCCTGAATTTGATGATACAACAGAAATCAAACTTACAGGAACAAAGCCGTTTGATATGTATAATGAGGCAAAGGCAGAGGGTGTTGTAACAAAACCTGTTATAATAGGTGCGTTCACACTATTAAAGCTGTCACGCTTTATCGGAGAAAAGAAAGCGGAGGATTTTGTGCTGTCACTTACTGCGGCATACAGTGAACTGCTTAACAGGTTCAGCAATATGGGTGTTGAATGGGTACAATTTGATGAACCTTATCTTGTGCACGATTTGCCCGACGATGATTTAAAGTTGTTTTACAATTTATATAATTCAATTCTTAAATCAAAGGAAAATACAAAGGTTCTTGTTCAGACTTATTTCGGAGATATTCGTGACTGTTATCAGCAGATTATAAATATGGATTTTGACGGAATAGGACTTGATTTTGTTGAGGGCAAAAAGAGTGGAGAATTAGTTAATAAATATGGTTTTCCGCAAGATAAAATTCTTTTTGCCGGCGTTGTAAACGGTAAAAATATATGGTGTAACAATTACGAAAAAACTCTTTCACTCCTTAAAACACTCCAAAATAGTGGATACAATATTGTTGTCAGTACATCATGTTCTTTACTCCATGTTCCTTATACACTTGAAAATGAAACAAAACTTGGAAATAATATCACAAAGCATTTTGCGTTTGCATTTGAAAAATTACAGGAACTTGACGAATTGAAGGAACTTATCAGCAACGAAAATTACAGCAACAATGAGAAGTATCTTATCAACAAAAAACTCTTTACAGATGACAGAAACGCTTTTGACAATGCTGTTGCAGAGAGAATCTCAAAAATAAAAGACAGCGACTTTACAAGATTTCCGTCTTTTGATGAGCGTGAGAAAATTCAGAAAAAAGAATTTAATCTTCCTTTGTTCCCGACAACGACAATAGGTTCTTTTCCACAGACAGCAAGCGTAAAGTCAGAAAGAACAAAATTCAAAAATGGTCAGATTACGGAAGATGAGTATGTTAAGTTCAATCGTGAAAAAATTGCCGAATGTGTTGCATTACAGGAAGAAATAGGTCTTGATGTGCTGGTTCATGGTGAATATGAACGAAACGATATGGTTGAATATTTCGGCGAACATCTTAACGGTTATTTGTTTACCGAAAAAGCGTGGGTTCAGTCCTACGGTACACGCTGTGTAAAACCGCCGATTATATGGGGGGATATTTCCCGAAACGGTGCTATAACTGTTGAGTGGTCGGTTTATGCACAAAGTCTTACAAAAAAGCTTATGAAAGGTATGCTTACAGGTCCTGTAACAATACTTAACTGGTCGTTTCCGAGAGAAGATATTTCCCTGAAAGAGTGTGCTTATCAGATTGCTCTTGCAATCCGTGACGAAGTTCTTGACCTTGAAAAGAACGGCATATGCATTATTCAGGTTGATGAGGCGGCACTCAGAGAGAAACTGCCTTTGCGTAAATCTGACTGGTACAGCGAATATCTTGACTGGGCAATAAAGGCGTTCAGACTTGTTCACAGCGGTGTTAAGCCCGAAACGCAAATTCATACTCATATGTGTTACAGTGAATTTACCGATATTATTCCGGCTATTGACGATATGGACGCTGATGTAATTACATTTGAGGCATCACGCTCTGATTTGCTTATTCTTGATTCGCTTAAAGAAAATAAATTCAAAACGGAAGTAGGTCCCGGTGTTTATGACATTCATTCGCCAAGAATACCATCTGTTGAGGAGATTATGAAAGCACTTGAAAAAATGATTAAAAAAATTGAACCGGAAAAATTATGGGTTAATCCTGACTGTGGACTTAAAACAAGAGGAACAGAAGAAACAAAGCCAAGCCTTGAAAATATGGTAAAGGCGGCACAGCTTTTCAGAAACAAGTTCATAAAGTAATTAAAAAAACCGTTCATACAAAATGACAATCTGTATGAACGGTTTAATTTTTATCTATGAATATTTTTCCTGACATATTCATATAATAGTTAGTAAATAGTGTGGAGTGTGGAGAGTGAAGAGTGAAGAGTGGAGAGTGGAGTTGTTGTGACCGTCAGTAAGTGTGTTGAGATTTAATAATAACTTTAAATGAAAAATGCCTATGGAGGTAAATTTCCATAGGCATAAAGATTATTCGGAGATAAGATGTTCGTAACATTCAGTTGTTGCGTGGAATGATAACAATAATTTATGGTGCGGACAAAGACTAAACGGTAACAATAACTTTGAACGCAATTTGACAGCGGAGGCACTCCGCAGATTATTCAGAGATAAGCTGTTCGATGTCTTCCTTTGGCTTGTAGCCTATTGAAGATGCGGCAACTTCGCCGTTTTTGATGAGTAAAAGCGTCGGAATACTCATAACATTGTAACGCTCGGCAAGTTCGGACTGTTCGTCAACATTGACTTTGCCGACCTTGATTTGAGGATTTTCGTCGGCAACCTCGTCAACAATCGGTGAAACCATTCTGCACGGTCCGCACCAGGCTGCCCAGAAATCAAGAAGTACAGGCTTGTCCGAATTCAGAACCTCACTGTCAAAGTTTTCTTTTGTTATTTCAATTACTGACATTATTAACTCTCCTTTCGCTGTTATGATTATATTATGTCCTTAAATTTCGTGATAAATAACTTATTTGTTTTTTGTGTTTTGCTTTTTGGATTTTTTGGATAAATCCGTTTTTTCATTGTCTGTGTTTTCGGGCTGTCTTGAACCGAATGACTTATAGTTAATAAGAGCGTTTACAAACATAGGGTGTTTTTCGGTAAATTCAGCTTCAAGTTCAGGGTGCCTGATGATATAATCTTCCTGCTGTTTTGCATAGATACTGAAAATATTAAGAATACAAATAAGTATATACATTACTATCGTCAGTACCGAGCCTATTGCGATAAACGGATAGACTATGAAATAAATATCAACAAGACACAAAATTGAGCCTAAAAGGGAAACAATATGCTTGATATGTCTTGTCTTGTCAAAACTTGCGGCAAAGAAACATATCAAAGGAATTATTCCGAGTGCATAGGCAAAGAGTGAATTTGCAATAGTGCCGTTTGATGTTCCCCTGAACATTTCGCTGATACTGCCGCCGAACATAAGCTGTAAAGCTGTCTGAGAGATTGTAACGCTTGCACCGAGTATTTTTTGTGCATTTGTAACCGCATTGTTGAGGGTTTCAACGGATTTGTCGGTGTATGTTGAGCGGTCAATGTCCTTTGCTTTCAGTATGAGTTTTTGCAGGTCTTCCGACTTAACATTGGAACTGATGTGGTAAACCCAGTCAAATTGTGCCGAATCAATCGCCGCCGCATTTGTTGGTTCTAAGGCACTTTCTTCTTTTTTGGGGTCTGTTTCGAGTCCGTCAATAGCGGCTTGCAGTTCATTTACTGCGGCATCAATGTCCTGCTGAGTTGCCGCTTTGCTGTATGCCTCCTGTACATCTGTTGTTATTTTGAGGTTGTCCGTAATGTAGAATGTAGCGTTTATGAACGGCAGAGAGAGAAGAAAAAGACAAATTACAAAGCACCATACCAGACAAATTCTTATGACCTGTGACGGAGTTTTCAGAGCCTTTTTGTGTTTTTTCTTGTGCGGAACATTGATAACTTTGTCGGTTTGTATTTTTTGCATTAAAGTATTATCCTTTCAGAATCAGCGGGAGCCGAATTTTTCTTTGTAGCTGTCGATTGCAGCCTGAATGATTGCAACTGCGTCGTCCTTGCCCTTAACCTCATCAACAACGGTTTCCTTGTTTTCGAGAGCCTTATAAACCGAGAAGAAGTGTGTCATTTCGTCAAAGATATGTTTAGGAAGTTCAGAGATTTCCTTGTATTCATTGTATGTCGGGTCATTGAACGGAATTGCGATAATTTTTTCGTCGTTTCTTCCGTTATCAAGCATAGTGATAACTCCGACAGGGTAGCACTGTACGATTGTCATAGGGACAATCTGTTCCGAGCAGAGTACAAGAACATCAAGAGGGTCAAGGTCATCGGCATAAGTGCGTGGAATAAAGCCGTAGTTTGCCGGATAGTGAGTTGATGTATGAAGAATACGGTCAAGCTTTAAAACGCCTGTCTGTTTGTCGAGTTCATACTTTGCCTTGCTTCCTTTCGGAATTTCGATAACAACCATAAAGTCCTCAGGATTTATTCTTGAAGAATCCATATCGTGCCATATATTTTGCATAATGTTTCGCTCCTTTATTGATTAAAATTCGGGAATGTTCCCCTATAATATTCTTATTATAGCATAAGCCTATCTTAGTTTCCATAGTTTTTTTATTTATTTGAAAAATTATTTATCTGACAAATTTCTGAAAAAAGTCATAAAATTTTCAAAAAAATCTTTTATTTTTTATAAAAATAGTGTATAATAGGATTTGCGATTCAGCAACTTACATATACAATACGAAAAGAGTGTGACATATGCAAAACAATTTCAAAAAATCCGTTACAATAATTCTTGCTTCACTTATGGCTGCGTCGGCTATGGCGGCGTGCGGAACTCCTGACAGTGAAAATTCCAAGCCGTCTGAGGTATCACAGGAAAGCAGTAAGGTGTCCGTTGAGGAAAACAGCAAGGAAGTATCACAAACAAGTACCGCCAAAGAAACAAAATATACAAATTCACTCACAGGACTTCCGTCGGATAAAGATATTTCAAAACAAAGACCTGTTGCGGTGATGATTAACAACATAGAATATGCACAGCCACTGATGAGCGTTTCAAAGGCTGACATAATATACGAATGTCTTGTTGAGGGCGGAATAACACGACTTCTTGCCGTGTATAAAAATCCTGAGAGCGTTGGAACAATCGGCAGTATAAGAAGTGCCAGACCGCCGTTTATTGAGCTTGCAAGAGGTTTTCAGGCGGTGTATGTTCACTGTGGTACAAGCACACAGGCTAACGAAATACTTAAAACAGGTGTTCTCAATTCGTTTGACCTCGGAATGTACAGTTCGTGGGCATGGCGTGACCAGGAAAGACTTGACAAGGGTTATGCCGTTGAACATACACTCGTAACTGACGGCAAAACTATTGCCGAAAATGCGGCAGATAACGGCGTTGATATGACGGTTTCATACACCTATCCGCAGAAATTCGGCGATAATTCGCAGGTGAACAATGGCAGTAAAGCCGAAAATGTAACCGTTCCTTTTTCAAGCTATAAGACGACATCTTTTGAATATGACGAAAAGGAAAATGTGTATGTCGTGTCACAGTTTGGTGAAGAAATGTACGACAGCACATATGATGTTCACGAAACAGTTGAGAATGTTCTCGTGCTGAATGTAAATTCATATCTTATCGACGATGAACATGTAAATCTCGACCTTGTCGGAACAGGCGAGGGTTATTATATTAACGGTGGCAAGTCGATTAAAATCAAATGGTCAAAAGCCGACTCCGATTCTCCTCTCAGATACACGACAGAGGACGGCGACGAACTCATAATGAAAGCCGGCAGACAGTATGTATGCTGTATTCCGCTCTCAAATCAGGCTGAAATCTCCTGAAATCAAAAATATTGCAATCAAAAATCCCCGGAATTCATTTTTCACGAATTCCGGGGATTGACTTTTGTACTGAATTTTATGCGTTTGTTTCGCTGGGTTGTTTTTGCGGAATAAGTACCTTTTTTACAGGCACAACGCCATCATATTTAACCTTGAACTGAATTTTTCCGGTAAAAGCATTGTCGCACACAGGACACGAAAACTTAGCGAAAAATGCTTTGTTTTTTGGCTCCCAGTCGCTTGTCTGTTCGGTTCTTGCACCGCATTTACAGCAGTTAAAAAACATAACGCTTTTGTCAACGGCAGGATTTTCAAGGCTTGACAGGAATGTCGTGTGAAAGTTAAGCTGATTGTAGAATTCGTCACAGTCAGCACGCTGAATATGTGAGATGACCGCCGGCTTTGAATAAAGCTCCTTAAAGCACATCGCCGTGATAATGCTGTCGGACACGGCACGGTGCTGAGGTATGTCGGAAATATCAATATTGAGCATTTCAGCGGCAGTTGAAAGTCCGAGAGTTTTTTCGGAAACGCCGAGCATATCCTGACAATAGGTCTGTAAATCGACATATTCCTTTACAAACGGCAGACGCTCAGTTTTCAGATGATACTTGCTGTTTGAGATAAGTGCATAAATGTCGCTTGTACTCCATGTCATAAGAATACAATCCTTTGTAAATTTGCGGAATTTGTTTATGGCATAGGGAAAAGGATAGCCTTTGTTTACATCTTCTGTCGTAAGATTTGTGAGTGTGCGTACCGAAGAACAAAGTTTTTTCCCAATCTCAGGACGGACAATCATAGAAAATTTATCTGTAATATTCATTTGTTCATCGACTTTTACAGCACCAAACTCAATAATTTCATTGATATAGCTTTGAAGTTTTTTGCTGTAAGTGCCGTTCCATTCAAGATCGAGAATAACAAAATTCATAAAATCAGCAGCCTTTGCTTTGTTGTTTAAGTCTTTGTTCTTTGTTCAGAATAACCTTACGCATACGGATTGATTTAGGAGTTACCTCAACGAGTTCGTCGTCGTTGATGAATTCGAGCGACTGTTCAAGACTGAGTATTGTCGGCGGCGTAAGTTTAAGTGCTTCATCAGAGCCTGATGCACGGGTGTTTGTGATGTGTTTTTTCTTGCAGACATTGACTACCATATCTTCATTTTTCGGGTTAGCACCGACAATCATACCCTCATAGACCTCTACACCAGGTCCGATAAACATACGGCCTCTGTCCTGTGCGGCAAAAAGTCCGTAGCCTGTGCTTGTACCTGTTTCGTGGGCAATAAGCGAACCCTGTGAACGACTCTGGATATCGCCCTTGTAGTCCTCATAGCCGTCAAAGATGTGGTTCATAATGCCGTTGCCGTTAGTGTCGGTCATAAATTCAGGACGGTAGCCCATAAGACCTCTTGCAGGAATTCTGAATTCAATGTGAGTAATGCCTGTTTCTCTTGTACCCATATTGAGCAGTTCAGCTTTTCTTGAACCGAGTTTTTCCATAATTGCACCGACATAATTGTCAGGCACTTCAATCATAAGCAATTCCATAGGTTCCTGTAATTTGCCGTTTACGGTTTTCATAATAACTTTCGGACGAGAAACCTGAAATTCATAGTTCTGTCTTCTCATTGTTTCGATAAGGATAGAGAGGTGAAGTTCGCCACGACCCGAAACCTTGAATGTATCGGCTGAATCTGTTTCTTCAACACGCATAGCGACATTTGTTTCAACTTCCTTGAAAAGTCTGTCACGCAGATTTCTTGAAGTCACATACTTACCCTCACGACCGGCAAACGGACTGTTGTTTACCATAAAGAGCATTGAAACCGTCGGCTCGTCAATTTTGACAAAGGGGAGAGGCTCCTGATGTTCGGGGTCGCAGGCTGTTTCGCCGATATTGAGGTCAGAAATACCCGAAACCGCAACTATATCGCCGAGCTGTGCTGTTTCAGCCTCAACTCTTTTAAGTCCCTCAAACTGATAAAGCTTTGTAATTCTTGCATTTTTTCTTCCGCCGTCATTATGGCAAAGAGTGATACTCTGTCCGACCTTGCAGCTTCCTCTTTCGACACGACCGATACCTATTCTTCCTACATAATCGTCATAGTCGATATTGGAGAAAAGGATTTGGAGAGGACCGTTCATCTCGCCTGTCGGAGCAGGGATTTCCTTGATAATTTCCTCGAACAGCGGTTTCATATCCGTACCCGGAACATGAGGGTCAAGAGAAGCGTATCCGTCACGACCTGACGCATATACAACAGGGAATTCGAGCTGATCCTCGTCAGCACCGAGTTCAATAAAGAGGTCAAGAACCTCGTCAACAACTTCCTCAGGTCTTGCACCGGGTCGGTCGATTTTGTTTACAACAACAAGCGGTTTCTTGCCGAGAGCGAGTGCCTTTTTGAGAACGAATCTTGTCTGCGGCATACAGCCCTCAAATGCGTCAACAAGCAGAAGAACGCCGTCAACCATCATAAGAATACGCTCAACTTCACCGCCGAAATCAGCGTGACCCGGGGTATCTACGATATTTATTTTTACACCGTTATACATAACTGCGGTGTTTTTTGAAAGAATAGTAATTCCACGCTCTCTTTCAAGGTCGTTTGAGTCCATTACTCTTTCAGCGACTGTTTCGTTTGCCCTGAAAATACCGCTCTGTAAAAGCAGCTGGTCAACAAGGGTAGTTTTACCGTGGTCAACATGGGCAATAATGGCAATATTTCTTAAATCTGATCTTGTATCCATCAAAAAATCCCTCTTTTTCTCACTTTTGATTACAATTTCACGGTTTTATATTATAACATATTTTTCAACTCCTTACAATAAATTATCTCAAAAAATGAAATTTCGACGAATAGCAAAAAAAAATCCCTCCAAAACGCATTGTTTTGGAGAGATTTTATGTTTAACGCTTAATATCTTTAAAAGACATTATTTAGAAGATTTTGACTTCTTTGATGAGATAACAACGAGTGTTATTACAGCAGCTGCTGCAACAGCAAATATAACTACAAGAGCAACAGGGAATGTATCACCTGTGTTTGTTGTGGTGTTGTCTGTTGTTGTATTGCTTGTTGTGTTGCTTGTCTGTGGAGCTGTGCTTGTGTTGTCATCTGAATTATCTGTTGAAGTATTTGAAGGTTCTTTTGATTCTTCCGGCTGTGAAGGTTCTTCTGATTCATCAGGATTTGAAGGTTCTTCCTGATTGCCACCCTTTACAAGAACTGTTGCAGAAATAGGTTCAACCGAAACTTCGCCCTTTGCTGTTGAAAGAACTGTTGTGCCAGCCTGATTGCCGCTTACATATACATCCCAGTCACCGTCAGGAAGTGTAACATTTGTTGCTTCACGGTTAGGATTGTAAATTACGAAAATCTGTTCAGCAACCTCGTTGTTTGCTGCACCGTCGATTGAATAAGCGATAACGC
Source organism: Acutalibacteraceae bacterium (assembly GCA_051894195.1). Lineage (GTDB taxonomy): Bacteria > Bacillota > Clostridia > Oscillospirales > Acutalibacteraceae > UBA1213. The sequence goes on along the minus strand of JBJFIB010000054.1, from coordinate 5,462 downwards.
CGTCATCAAGACCGTCCTCAACAAAGCTGAGGTACTTGTTTACATCTTCATTTGTTGTCATTCTGAATGCTGAGTGAGCCTTTCTGAATGAAATGAGTCCCTTGTAGTAGTTGTAAACATCTTTGTAGTCTGTAATTCTTGAATAGTCAAGGAGGTTTACAGAGTCAGGAGATGCATAGCTGTTATGCTCGAATGTGCCGTCGTCTTTAACCTTTGTTCTGAGGAATTCTTCACCTGCCTGAATGAAAGGAACGCCCTGTGAAGTATAAACGATTGCAGCAGCGAGGAGGTTCTGTTTGATTCTGTCTGCCTCTGAATCGTCAGGATTTGAAGAAGCAATCTTATCCCAGAGTGTGTAGTTATCATGGCATGAAGAATAAGTAATTGTCTGTGTAGGAGCAGGTGACCATGACGGTGTGCCGAGTACGCCGTTCTTAATGCCTGCTGCTTTTTTGAGGTTGCCGTTTACATAGCCTGGGTCTTCTGCTTCAAATACACTGCCCTTTATTGCGTCACGGATTGTGTCGCTGAAATAGCCAACACCCGGTGTGAGAGAAGCGTTTGACTGATTAGCCATTGATACTTCCTTTGAGATGTTTGTGTTCATTGTCCAGCCTTCGCCGTAAATGCAGATTGACGGGTCAATCTTATCGAGAGCCGCACGAACATCGTTCATTGTGTCTGTGTCGATAAGTCCCATAAGGTCAAATCTGAAACCGTCGAGGTGATATTCGCTTGCCCAGTATGCAACTGAGTCAACGATGAATTTGCTTACCATTGATCTTTCTGATGCAACATCGTTGCCGCAGCCTGAACCGTTTGAATCTGTTCTGTAGAAATATCCAGGAACGAGCTTATTGAAGCAGTAGTTAGTGTTGTATGTGTGGTTGTAAACAACATCCATAACAACGCCGATACCTGCATTGTGGAGGCTCTGAACCATTTGTTTGTATTCGTTTACTCTTACTTCGCCGTGGTATGGGTCTGTTGAGTATGAACCCTCAGGAGCGTTGTAGTTTACAGGGTCATAACCCCAGTTGAACTGCGGTGTGTCGAGTTTTGTTTCGTCAACACTGCCGAAGTCGTATGAAGGAAGGATATGTACTGTTGTAATTCCGAGGTCTTTGAGGTGGTCAATACCTGTCGGAACACCGTTTGAATCTGTTGTGCCTGTTTCTGTGAAAGCGATATATTTGCCTGTGTTCTTGATACCGCTGTCAGGGTCGCTTGAAAAATCTCTGATGTGGAGTTCATAGATTGACATATCTGTTGTGTTAGCGTAGGTATGTCTTTCGTCGCTGTTCCAGCCGTCAGGATTTGTTGAATCGAGGTCAAGAATCATACCTCTCTTGCCGTTTACGCCTACTGTTCTTGCGTAAGGGTCAACGATGTCATCATTTACTGTATTACCGAATACAGCTGTGTATGTGTAGTATTTACCGTTGAGGTCACCATCTGCACTTGCAACCCATGTACCCTTAACATCTTTGTCCATTATGATAAGATCTGTTGCTTCACCGCCGTTACCTTCATCATAAAGATTGAGGTAAAGCTGGTCAGCAGTAGGAGCCCATACACGGAAAGATGTTTTTTCCTTAGTATATGTTGCACCGAGGTCATCGCCGTCATAGGTGTACATATCTTCAAATTCCTTTGATGAGAAGTACTCAGGCATTTTAACATTTATTGTTGTGCCTCTGAATGTAATGGTGTAGTTTTTGAGGTAATCCATTTCCTCAGCAACAGTGATTGTACCCTTTGCACCATCAGGAGTAATGCCTGTGATTGTGAGCGGATTTCCGAGTGCGTCAGCAACAACAAATTCTTCTGCTGTTACTTCTTCGTCAGCCTGTGTGAGTGTGTAGGCAATTTCTGTTCTTGTGTTGAGAGTAGCCTTTGTAAGCTTTGTGCCGAGAACAACATCACTGCCGTTTACGACATCAAAGTCTGCTGAACCGGATTTGCAGTAAACATCAATAGTACCTGAAACAACTGCACCGATGTCAACAGAACGGTCACCGTCAGGGTCTTTTGCCTCCCAGTTGCCCTTTCTTACGATAAAGCCGAGAGAGGTTGCACCGTCAGGTACTTCAACTGTTGCGACAGCACCGTTTGCGTCACCCTCGTCAACAAAATCTGTTGACCAGCCGTCGCTGTCTGTCCATGTCCAGAGCGACCATTTGTCATAGTTTCCGTCTTCACGGAGATAGTGGAATTTAGCAGTTATGCCTGCCGCATTTACGAAACTTGCGGGCAAAGCAAAACAACTGATAACCATCATCATCGTGAGAACGAAAGCTACAACGCTTTTGGAAATTCTTTTAGCGTTCATAGTTTTTTCTCCTTTGTGATTATTTTCAGCGTAGATTTCTGTATTTTACAGTCGCTGAATATTAACTACATTATAACATCTTTTTACAATAAAATAAACGGATTTTTAACTTTTTAAGAATGTCAGAATATCAAAATTTTTTATCTTTTTTAATACATTTTGCACAAAGTATATTAAAATCATCACTTTAATTCCTTTTTAAAAGTAATTTCCTTATCAATATAAGTCAGCACAAGGCTGTCGTTTTTTATCTTGTATCCGATGTTCAGAATGCCGTAGTTTTCCGAAATAATTGTTAATTTTTCGTTATCGGCAATATATTCCTCGTTAAATTCAAATTTAGAATTATCGCCTGTTTCCGCACTTATCATCATACGACCGTCAGCAAAGCCGAGAGTGCATTTTTCCTTTTCAAAGCTGTCATAAATCACCCATTTGTGCATTATAAGTTCATCACGGCAGTCCAACGGCGGTGCAGCCGTACAAGAACAAAAAACCGACACCATTACAACAGCAACCAATATGCAAGCAACCTTTCTTATAAAAAAACCCCCCTTTTTTCAGTGTGGAGTGTGGAGAGTGGAGTGTGGAGTTAAAATGAGGAATGAGGAATTAGGAATGAGGAATGACAAGTTATTGGAATAACTATACTCAACGAAAACAGTTATGGTCACAACAACTCCACTCTCCACTCTTCACTCTCCACTCTCCACTCTCCACACTCCACTCTAATTTATGAATTATGAATTATAAATTATGAATTATATTAAAATATTTGTAAGAAGATTAAAATTTGCAAGAATTTAAAATAAGACTTGCATTTTTTGAGGTTGTATATTAAAATATTTAAGGAATTCAGTCGATTTTTGCATTTTTGAAAATTAAATTTTTATTTTTTCAGGAGGAAGATACCTATGCCGCAATATTCGTCAATGGATAAGGATTCACTTAAAGAGGAATACAAGAAGATTTCGGAGCAGTATGCATCTTATAAAGAACAGGGACTTTCACTCAATATGGCAAGAGGAAAACCCGGTGCAGAACAGCTTGATATTTCAAATGATATGCTCAGTGTCCTTACACCCGAAACAATGTTCAAAACAGAGGACTGCCCCGACTGCCGTAACTATGGCGGACTCAGCGGCATTGAGGAGGCAAGAAAGCTTTTCGGCGATATTCTCGGCGTAAGCAGTGAAAATATTTTTGTCGGCGGAAATTCAAGCCTTAATATGATGTTCGACACAATCGCATGTATGATGGAACAGGGCAAAAACGGCGAAAAACCGTGGAATCAGCAGGGAACAATAAAATTCCTTTGTCCTGTGCCGGGCTATGACAGACATTTCGGAGTAACTCAGTATTTCGGAATAGAAATGGTAAATGTTCCGATGACATCAACAGGTCCTGATATGGATATTGTCGAGGAACTCGTGTCAAAGGATTCTTCAATAAAAGGTATATGGTGTGTACCGAAATATTCAAATCCGCAGGGCATAACATATTCTGATGAAACCGTAAAGCGTTTTGCCGCACTTAAACCTGCTGCAAAGGATTTCAGAATTATGTGGGATAACGCTTATTGTATTCACGATATAACCGATACACCCGATACTCTGCTCAACATCTTTGACGAATGTAAAAAGACAGGTAACGAGGATATGGTTTTTGAATTCTGTTCAACATCAAAAATAACATTCCCCGGTGCAGGCGTTGCGGCTGTTGCGGCGTCAAAGGCAAATCTTGAACTTCTCACAAAAAGATATAATTTCCAGACAATAGGCTATGACAAGCTGAATATGCTCCGTCATGTTCTTTACTTCAAAAATCTTGACGGCGTTCTTGAACATATGAAAAAGCATAAGGCAATTTTACAGCCACGCTTTGATATGGTTACCGACAAACTCGAAAAAGAACTCGGCGGTCTTGGTGTTGCAGACTGGACTAAGCCAAACGGCGGCTATTTCGTCAGCGTTGATGTAACAGACGGCTGTGCAAAGAGAGTTGTTGCCCTCTGTAAAGAGGCAGGCGTTGTTCTTACCGGTGCCGGTGCAACCTATCCTTACGGCAACGACCCGAAAGACAGCAACATCAGAATTGCACCGACCTATCCGCCACTCAGCGAACTCGAAACAGCGATGGACATCTTCTGTATCTGCACAAAAATGGCAGCACTTGAAAAGTTAATGCTTAATTAGTGTGGAGAGTGAAGAGTGGAGAGTGGAGTTGTACTGACCATAAGTCTGTACGCTGAGTTTAGATTATTGTGACATTCAGTTGTTGTGTGAAATAATAACAACAAACTAATCCTGCGGACAATAACTAAACAATAACAACAACTTCAAACGCAAATTGGGTGCAGCGTCACGCTGTTGCTCGTGGCTGAAAAGGTCACGGGCATTTTTTTTATCCGGAGTGTTTTTTGCAACAAAATATCTTTATAAAAATCTTAATTCAACTCAACGCATAAACTGACGGTTACACTAATTCCTAATTTCTCATTTCTCATTCAAATTTTATGTTTTGTACAATAATTTGGCTGAAAATTAGTCAATAAGACAAGCGAAAAGTTATTGATTGTATAAATTGTGAGATAAAACGGATTTATTATTGTTAAGTTGTATTAAGCATTTGTGGATTAAAGGAAAATTTTTTTATATTTGTCTTATTGAATTCGTTAAAAAAATTTGACATTTTTAATCAAAATATATATAATTATCTACGATATGTCCTGTTGTCTGTTTATTACAGATTATTTAAGGATAATAGTAAAAAATTGGAGGATACCGTATGAAACGAATCGGCAAACCGGTGTTCTTCATCGTTGCAATACTTATACTGTTTCTGTCATATACATCAGTGTTTGGCATATATGGCGAAAACGGTGACTTCAAAATCACCTATATTAAAGGTATGAGCGATATACGATGGGGCATCGACATCAAAGGCGGAGTAGAAGCAGTGTTTGCACCTGCTGACGGTAAGGAAGCTACTGAGGACCAGATGAAGTCGGTAAAATCAATCCTTGATTTAAGATTGGTTTCACAGAACATAACTGACTACGAACTTTATCCGGACTACTCAAACGGCAGAATTACTGTGCGTTTTCCGTGGAAGTCAGACGAAAAAGACT
>JBJFIB010000053.1:11548-16892 GCA_051894195.1 Acutalibacteraceae bacterium | reverse complement strand
GCGCATGACTGTTAATCATGATGTCACTGGTTCGAGCCCAGTTGGGGGAGCCAAAACTAACCGCCGATACAAACGGCGGTTAGTTTCAATTAAGGACCATTAGCTCAGTTGGTTAGAGCAACCGGCTCATAACCGGTTGGTCCGGGGTTCGAGTCCCTGTTGGTCCACCAAGAAAAACTCCGATACTTTTGTGTCGGAGTTTTTTCGCTTTTAATTTAATAAATTTTAAAGCTCTGTTTTACAAAAATATTATCGTAAAACAGAGCCTTATCTATGCAAAAAAATCTCTATTAGCTGTCATTAGTTTTGTTGGCAATAGCTGTACTGCCTATGTATTTTATTACATATTCCCTTAAACAATAATATTTTAAAATATCATCAGAATAAACCTTCATCATATCATCAACAGAAGAGTATGAATGGATTTTAGCATATGATTGTAAAAATTTTTCGTATTCTTCTCCATTGACCGTAATGTTTTCATTGAACGCTATTGTATTTACTATGTATTCTTCTGCTATATTTTTTTTGGTGTAAGTTTCTAAGTCTGTTCCGTAATACTTATCAATAAATTCGTCATAACCCATATCATAATTATCAGCAAGGTATGTTGTTGTTTCCTGAAGCTGTTTGTAATAGCTATTATAATATTCAGTATCATATCCCTTTATTGTACAGTTATCCACAACCTGTTGCCATATATCAGAATACTTCTTTTTCTCTGCATATTGTTGAAATTCCTCTTTTAGTTGTTTTTTAAGATATTCCTTATATTTCTCTGCTGATGTGTATTCTCCATCTGTATATTTCTCTGTAAATTCATCATCAAACTCATCTATTTTCTGATGCAGTATCTTATCAATTTTCATATTTACTGTGATTTTTTTCCCTGCAATATCCGAAAGCTCTGAATTTTCAGGTACTGATAATTCAAATGTAAATTTATCACCCTTTTCTTTGCCTATAACGGACTTGTCCGCACCGTCATAAAGAAAATTATCTTTACCAATAACAAAAGAATAATTTTTTTTGCTATAAGATTCTAACAGTTTATTATCTGAAAAAATTTCATAATCGACAGTAACAATATCACCTTTGCTTACACTGTGTGATTTAATTTCCACAAGGTCTGCATTTTCAAGAATAATTGAGTTTATTTTGTTTTGAATATCATCATCGCTTACATCGGTGTTATATGGAGTATAATTTAACCCTTTATATTTGCCGATAGTTACATATTTGCTGTACTCCGATTCAGCTTTGACAGCAACAGTCTGAGATGTATCCTGAGAAATTTCAGTTGATGATTGAACAACAGATGTTTCAGAATTTTGATTACTTATATCATAGCTGTCTGAAATTACACTGCTGATATTATTCTCTGTTGATGAAGAACATCCTGTCAGAATAGTCGCAAAAGCTATTGAAATACCAATAACTGTACTTGAAAATTTAAATGAATTACTCATAAAATAATCCTCCATATCAGCTTACAATAATATCAGCAAAGACATCAGAATTCGATTTTCAGTCGTTTTCTGATGTCTTTTGCCAATAAAACAGGATTTAATTATATCGAAATTTTTATCTTCTTGCTTTTCTTAAAGTAATTGATATTGCAACTGATGCTGCCATTGCAAGAGTCAGTATGATAACAAATACCATACTTGTATCGCCTGTTGATACAGTATTGTTTGGAGTGTCTGATGTTTTATCGCCTGAATACTCTGGGGAGTTTTCAGAGCTTTCATCAACAGTACTTGATTCGGAGCTTTCTGTATCAGATGACTCCTCGACTTCGGAAGATTCCTCAATATCAGAGGATTCTTCTACATTGGAAGATTCTTCAACATCAGAGGATTCTTCTACATTGGAAGATTCTTCAACATCAGAGGATTCCTCTACATCGGAAGATTCTTCAACATCAGAGGATTCCTCAATTTTTACTGTTTCAAGTGCGTCATAAGCTGCTGCAAGCTCATAAGCTGCTGCCTGATAATCAGCAACATCAGCAGGTTCAATTTCAGAAATATCATTGAGTTCAACTGCAACATCTGCCCATGTAGAAGATGTATAATCCTCCGGATTCATTGCATTGAGTTCGGAAATCATATTACTTACAAATGCGGTCAATTCATCGTCTTCAAGTGCGGGAACTGTCCAAGGTTGTTTACGAACATCTGCAAGCTGTTCGTAGGCATAAGCCATTTCAATAAGAGTTTCTTCATTGCCGTAGTTTGTGAACATTGACATACCAAGAGGCATTTCATATTCATAGCCGTTTTCGGAATCTGTTTTTGCAAAGCCCATAGGAATCATCATTTCAGGCAATCCTGCAACAGGTCCGAAATAGTTAAGATAAGACGCACTGTTATTTTTGTTGTTAGATGTTTCTTCAATGTCAGCAACATCTGTTTGTGATACAAATATTACTGCGTCAATACCGTTGTCTGTAAGAATATCACTTACGGTATTTCTGAAATTAAGCATACTTGCTGCCATTTCAGCGTATTCTTCTGTGGTTCTCGGGTCTGTCAAATCTTCAGTAGCTTCTCCGAGGTCAGTGATATATCCAACACCGTAGCCTGTGTCGATAATATCAGCCATTGTCTTGCAAGGTGCATCTTCACCGACAGAAGCAAGGTATGTATTGAGGTCCCACTCAAAAACATCAACATATGGAGCCTGACGAAGTGAATTGATAAGTGAATCAGGAAGAAGGTCTGAAATATCTACTAATTCTGCTCCGCCTTTTTCAAGTGTAGCTTTTGCATTATCAACCATATCTGTGATTTTTGAATCAAGCTCTACTGGATTTTCAACGGCTTCGTCCTTTTTATTGTAATAGTATCCGAATGAATTCATAAGATAGCCGATTTTTTTACCTTCAAGACCGTCTTTGTTAAGATATGAAGTATATCCGTCTTCGGGTATATAAGAATCCGCATCTGCTGTCCAAACATCGTTTTCGTCTGTACCTGCCATAACATCAAGCATGAGTGCAAGGTCTTCAACGGTACGGCACATAGGACCTGTAATGTCACGGTTAAGGTTTAACGGAACAACGCCGTCACGACTTGTAAGTCCTGTTGAAACTCTGAGACCGTAAAGGTTTGAAAAGCTTGAAGGGCGGCGTACTGATGAACCTGTGTCTGTGCCAAGACCGGCTGTTGCAAAGTTTGATGTTACTGATACAGCTGTACCGCCTGATGAACCTGCTGCCGTTCTTGAAGGATCAAAGGCATTGTGGACAGAACCGCCGAGAGAAGATCTTGAATTTGAACCGCTGAAAGCAAATTCTGACAGGTTTGCCTTTGCGATAATAATTGCACCCTCTTCTTTAAGCTTTGCAACTACATGAGCGTCGTCGGGAGCAATCGAGTCTTTAAGTGCAACTGCACCAGCAGATGTAGGAAGTCCTGCAACATCATAGTTGTCTTTTACGATGATTGGAATACCAAATAATTTGCCGTCAGTTTTTCCTGCGGCACGAAGCTCATCAACTTTTTTTGCTTCTTCAAGAGCATCAGGATTTACCATAATGATAGAATTTAGACCAATCGACTTGTCGTAAGCATCAATACGGTCGATGTACATTTGTACAAGTTCTTCGCAGGTAAGGCGTCCGCTCTCCATAGCCTCTTTTAGCTCTTCGATGGTTGCATCCATAAGATCTGCTGTCGTAAACATTGCATTCAATTCTTCAACCTTGCTTGAAGCTGTACCGGAAGTATCCGAAACAGCGGTAGCACTGAATGCACAGGTGCCTAATACCGTCATTGACAGTATTACTGCGGCACTTTTACGCAGTACATTGTACGGAAGTTGTTTTTTCATTTTTCATTTCTCCCTTTTTTTAATATATAAAAACAGCGAACAAAGAGGTTAAACTTTTTAACAAAACAAACCTCTTTGTCCGCTGTTCTTATCTAAAATAATTCTTTTAAATAATTCTTTTAAATAATTCTTTTAAATAATTATATATTATAAATATAATTTAATCCATAATTTGTCTATTGTCAAGTAAATATGTGAAATAAACGCTGCAAAAAATAAATATCTCTTAAAAAGATAAATATTATTCTTTGTGTTATATTTTTTTATAAGTTTTATGTGTACTTCTCTTGACAAATAAAAAATTGCATTTATAATAGTATCAAATACAGCGTTGATGTTCAGTGCATTTTTTGAATTAAAGTGGAATTGAGGAGGCTTTATTATGGATATAAAGAAAAAATTTAAAAAATTCAGAATAGGTGCGATTGCTTTGTCGATTGCATGCATTATTTTCGGAATATTGCTGATTTGTCTGCCGAATTTTTCGCTTAAAGTTCTGTGCTTTGTGCTTGGCGGTCTGTCGCTGTGTACAGGTATTGCCAACATTATAAGCTATTTTTCAAAGTATGATTTTGAAAAATTCTATCATATGGGACTTGCCGGCGGTATAATTTTTACAATTATCGGATTTTTCCTGATTTTCAGGAGCAATATGGTTACCGATTTCCTTGTGATTATTATCGGTCTGCTTGTTTTTATCAACAGCATTATAAGACTGCCCGGTGCATTCGACCTCAGGCGTGCCGGAGTGAGATTCTGGTGGATTGCGGCGTCACTCTCAATTCTGTCGGCAATACTCGGTATGATAATGTTCTGTACACCTTATGATTTCAAGTCGTTGATAATAATTCTGGTCGGCTGTTCGTTTGTTGTTGAGGGTGCGTCGGATTTGTACTGGTCGCTGTATATCTCAAAGAAAATTAAAATTATGGAACAAAATAAATCCCTCAAAGAAAATATCATTGATGTTGAGTTTGAGGACAAAAAATAATAAAACAAAACTCCTGAAAAATCACAATCATTTTTCAGGAGTTTTTTCATAATGTATATATTCAATATTTTCGCAGCTTTGAGATGTCTTAACCATAAAATCGTAAACCTTGTCATGCAGATATTTTTTTGCCTGTATTTCTGACATTCCTTTTTCGGCGTAAATCGGTTCGCTGATATGAACGGTCATTCCGGGTTTTTTGCAAAATCTGAATAAGCCTTTACGCTTGCGGTAGGTGACGCACATCGCAACAACAGGTGAATTTGTTTTTGCGGGATAGCGGAACGACACCGTCGGAAAATCCCTTATCCCCGTGTAAAAAGGCCATATATGTGCCTCCGGAAATATTGAAATTGCGGCATTTTCCATGCAACGCTGTTCAACCGCCGTCATAAATTTTTTCATACCCGATTTCTGAGTGGGTATCGGCAGACAGCCAAGCATCATAACAAGCCATTTTATGCCCTTGATTGATACGGCGTCGGCGTTTGCGACTGTGTAGGTTCTCTTTGGCAA
>JBJFIB010000053.1:8761-11448 GCA_051894195.1 Acutalibacteraceae bacterium | reverse complement strand
ACATCTGTCTTTATTGATGTTTCGGCAAAGTCGTCTTTGAGTTCGTCGGAATAAAAAATAACTTTATTCTTCTTTTTTCGCTTGTGCGGCGTCAATCAGCATTTCCTCCATTCTGTCCATACATTTTTCAAACCTGAAATTATCGGCATAGCCAAGGTACTGTTCACTGCATTTTTGCTTTTCCTGTGGGTGTTCAATCCAGTAGTCGATTTTTTCTGCAAGGTTTCTGCTGTCGTTGCATTTAAAGAGATTATTCTCACCGAGTGCAAAATATCTTGTCGCACTTCTCGGTGAGTCTGAGATAACGGGAACTTTTCCGCAGGAAATTGCTTCAAGACAAGAAATTGCTTCGATTTCAATTTCGGCAGGGTGAACATAAAGGTCTGAATAATTTATTACATCAATAAGTTCCTTACGGCTGAAAAATTTCATTATCGGCATAGTTATCCCGTGTTTTTTGACGCATTTTATTATGTTTTCACGCTGAGGACCGTCACCTGCAAAAATAAGCTGAATATCGTTCCTGTGCTTTGACTTTGAAACAGCGTCAATCAGGATTTTGTGCGATTTTTCTTTGCTGTAACGACCTGTAAAAAGTATAACAAACTTATCTTTTATATTTTCGGGCTTAGGAACATTTTTATGTACAAACTGTGAGTTTACGCCGTTTGATATTATGTAATGGTTTGTACTTCCTGTAATATTCTCGAAAGTATCACATATAAATTTTGTCGGATAGTGTATGCAGTTGCATTTGTTGTAGAATTTTTTTCTGAAAATTTTGTAGACGAGTTTGTTTACGGCTTTGAAATTCATCATAAAAAGATGGTTTGAAATGTTTTCTGCCTGACAGTGAAATCCGGCGGTAATGGGAATATTCATTTCGATTGCAGTGTCAGCCGCACAGATACCTACGGCAAAGGGCAGCATAATATGTACGACATCAGCACCGCTTATAGCCTTGCGGATAATATCCTTGTCGGGTTTTGAGAGTGATACGCCGTTTTTTGCAACATAGTTGTCAAAAATGCCGAGATTATATGTCGGTACAATAAAAAATCCCTCGTCGTCTTTTCGGAATTTATCGGGACACACAACACGGACTGTATGTCCCTTTGCTTTAAGACTTCGTATAAGGTTCATCGCTGCAATAGTTGTTCCGTTGTTTTCTTCGCCGAGTACATCACACACAACGGTTATAATCATAACATTCACCCCGATTTAATATGTCCTTTTATTATACAATATTTGCTAAAAGATGTATATAAACAAATTTGATAATTTATATAGATTTTTGTTGAATAATAAAATTTTATATTATATGTAAATTTGACTTGATTTTGTATGCCTGTAAAGGTTAATATATATGTGTATGTTAATGATGTCAGAATTTTTTGATGATATATGTTATTCTTGAAGAAAGGAATTTTTATGAAACGAAAAGCAAAATTCAGTAAATTCAAAATAGATTTCGACAAGCCTATTACTTTTCACGAACAGATGATTATTATGGCGGTTATACTTGCTATATCCTGTGTGGCGTTTACGGTCGTTTATATTGCATCATCAATAAAAAATAACAGCGTGACAGCCGATAATTCCGAACCGTCAAAGGCGGCTGAAAGTTCTGTGCTTATCCCTGAATCCCGACAGAACAGTTCTGAGCCGTCAAACGATAATCCCGTATCAAAGCCTGAAAGTTCGGCAGCCGAGAGTTCAAAACCTGAAAGCTCAAAACCCGAAAGTTCTCAACATTCGTCAGCTCCCGTTAAACAGGAGATTAAATACATAGAAAAAGACCACGACGAAATATACAACGGCAATCTTATCCTTGTCAATAAGGATTATGCCTCACACCACGACGGCGAAAATACCGTTTCACTTATGGATAATAAATCGTCAACCTATGGTATTACCGACAACAGAGTATATGTTGATTCGGGAATAATCACAAATATGAACAATATGTTTGACGATTTTGCGGATATTTACGGATATACTGATGTTATGGTTGCATGTGCTTACAGGAGTTATTCGTTGCAGGTTGAACTTTATAATGACGAAATTGACCAAAGAGGCGACCGTGAGGCAGAACAGTGGGTTGCACCGCCGGGATTCAGCGAACATCAGAGCGGATATGCCTTTGACCTTAATCTCAGCATAGAAAACGGAGTCGGCGGAATTAAGTATGACGGACAGGGCATATACAGCTGGATAAATCAGAATTGCTACAAATACGGCTTTATACTCCGCTATCTTGAAGGCAAAGAAAAAATTACAGGCTATGCATACGAACCATGGCATTTCCGCTATGTAGGCGAGGCACACGCATCGTATATTATGAAGAATATGATTACGCTTGAAGAATATATTGATATTATACATATGCATTCTATTGATAATCCGCTTGAAATAAACTGCGACAACGGGGAAATATGGCATGTACATTATGTTCCTGCAAGTGACGGAACAACAAAAATCCCTGTGCTGAAAAATTATTCATACGAAATATCGGGAGATAATTTCAGCGGATTTATTGTAACACAAAAAATCGCTTGAATAAAACAATTATGCCGCTGTGATAAACGCTATAACGACAAAAAATATTATTGTATGTAATTTTGGTTATAAAAATGCAAATTTATATACAATTTATATTGAAAAATCTCGAAATATATAATATAATA
>JBJFIB010000053.1:5556-8661 GCA_051894195.1 Acutalibacteraceae bacterium | reverse complement strand
GCTTGCAGATACTCCACGCTCGCTTAATGCTATGACAAATCTTCTTTTGCCGTCAATAACACGGGATTTTCCCGAATTTAACTACAATCAGGCGAAAAGCCGTGCGGAAGTTCTCGTAAAGGCGTACCTCAATTCGCTTGAAAGCGGCAATACAACCGAACTCAAAGCCGAACAAATATCAAGCTCAATTCCCGAAAAGGTTCAGTCGATAATCAACGACCTTGTTTCAACGGGAAAAAGAGTTTTTTATGACGATATTGTCATTCACAGAACGGAAATTTCCGACTACAAAAGAAAAGACGGTATGTGCATTGTCACCTTTCAGTCGTCAGTCGCTTTTCTCAACTATTATCTCGACGAAAACGACAATGTTGTCGGCGGAAGGCGTGACCTCAAACGCCAGACCGTCTTTGAAAGCGATTATACATACATTCAGGATCCAGACAAGATAAAAGAAAGCGGAAATTATTCGTCAATCAGTCTTTCTTGTCCGCACTGCGGTGCACCGGTGAAAAATCTCGGTGCGAAATTCTGCGAATACTGCGGCAGCGGCGTTAAAGAAATAAATGTTTTAAGTTGGAATTTTACAGACATCAGGGAAACTGATAAGACCACAAAAAAATATTTTTGAAACGGAGATGTAACAAATGGGTATTATTAAGGCAGTTATGGGAGCAGTAGGCGGAGGACTTGCGGATTCCTGGCTTGAAGTCATTGAACCGTCAGAAATGGGTTCAACTACGGTTTTTGCACCGGGTGTATTAAAAGACCAGGGTAGCAGAAGAAACTCAAACAGCAAGGGAACATCAAACAGTGTTTCAAACGGCTCTATTATTCATGTTTATGACAATCAGATGATGATTCTCGTCGACGGCGGTGCAGTAGTTGACTATACTGCCGAGCCGGGTTACTTTAAGGTTCAGAACTCATCAATGCCGTCAATGTTCAACGGACAGTTCGGTGCGTCAGTAAAGGAAACATTCAGCCGTATTAAATTCGGCGGCGTTACACCGTCAGCACAGAGAGTTTTCTATATAAACCTCAAAGAAATGGCTGGCATTAAATTCGGCACAAAATCACCGGTAAGCTATTATGACCCGAACTACGATATAGATGTAAAGGTTCGTGCTTTCGGTACATATTCAATAGCACTCGACAACCCGCTTGAATTCTATAAGGCAGTTATTCCTACTGAGGCTGTTACAAACAATCAGCCTGTTGATATTGCCGTTCTTAACGAAAACAGATATATTTCGGAATTCCTCGGTGCTTTACAGCAGGCTTTGACCGAAATGTCAATCGAGGGCATAAGAATTTCTCAGCTCGGTGCAAGAAACCTTGAACTCGCTGAGCATATGAGTAAAGTCCTTGACGAAAAATGGCGTAAAAACCGTGGTATGTACATCAAGGAAGTCGGTATCGCAAATATTGACTACGACGATGATACAAAGGAACTCCTCAAAGAGAGAAACAAAGCCGCTATCTATAAAGATGCAAATTTGCGTGAAGCTATGGTTCAGACATCTATCGCAAGAGGTCTTGAAGCAGCAGGTTCAAATGCAAACGGTGCTATGGCAGGCTTTATGGGTGTTGGTATGGGTATGAACGCATCAGGCGGATTTATGCAGGCTGCCTCAGCAACAAATATGCAGCAAATGCAGATGCAGCAGGCTCAGCAGTATCAGCAACAGCCACAGTATCAGCAGCCACAGTATCAGCAACAGCCACAGCAGTACCAACAGCAGCCACAATATCAGCAGCAGCCACAACAGAAACGCTCACCGTTCGATACTCCCGGTGGTCAGGCTCAGCAGGCTCAGCCGACAGCAGCAGCCGGAGCAGTAGCGGCAACAGGCTGGACCTGTTCGTGCGGTCACAGCGGAAATACAGGTAAATTCTGTGCTGAATGTGGTTCGCCTAAGCCGGTACCACAGGACAACGGTTCATGGACTTGTCCACAGTGCGGTGCAAGCAATACAGGTAAGTTCTGTGCTGAATGTGGCACAAAACGCCCTGACCCTAAGCCAAAGAAAATAGTATGCGACAAGTGTGGATATGAACCCGATATGAGTCAGCCAATTCCGAAGTTCTGTCCTAACTGCGGTGACCCGATTAACGACAAGGACTATCAGTAATCAGTGCTGAAAACAAAGGAGGTACTGCGTGAATGGCGACAGTAGCTTATAAATGCATAAACTGCGGAGGACCTTTGAAATATGATCCGCAAAAGCTGAAATTTTCGTGCGAATACTGTCAGAGTGAATTTACCGAAGAAGAATTACAGGCTCATTTCGGAAACCTTGACGAACAGCTTGAAAACGAAACTCAGCCGGAACCTGAACAGCCACAAAACAGCGGCGATGATGAATTTTCGCAGAATGCAGTAATGTATTCATGTCCAAGCTGCGGTGCAGAAATTCTTACTGACAAGACAACCGCCGCAACATTCTGTGTTTACTGTCACAGCCCTGTTGTACTTTCCAACAGACTTGCCGGCGACTTTAAGCCTGACAGGGTTATTCCGTTCAAGATTTCGGAAAAAGACGCAAAACAGAAATTCCTTGATATGTGCAAGAAAAAACATTTTCTTCCGAAGGATTTCCTCTCTGACGCACAGCTTGATATGATGAAAGGCGTGTATTATCCTTACTGGCTTGTCGATTCGCTGAAAGACGGCGGTATCCGTGCAACAGCAAAGAAAATACGCAAATGGCGTCAGGGTGACTATGAATACACCGAAACAAAGATATTCAAGGTTGACCGTGCAGGAAAAATTGACTTCAAGGATTTTCCGTGTTCGGCACTCAAAAGCGAAAACAGACAGGCACTCAAATATGTAAATCCTTATGATGACAAGGAGTTCAAGCCGTTTACAATGTCGTATCTTTCGGGTTTTCAGGCTGAAAAGCGTGACACCGAGAGAAAAGATGTTCAGGCTGAGGTCGATAACGAGCTGCGTGAATATGCAAAGAAAATCTACAAGGACACAATCAAAGGCTATGATTCGGTAAGTATCGACGACATAAACCTCAGAACACTTAAAGAGTCGTGGGACTATGTTATGATGCCTGTGTGGATGATGACCTATAAGTATAAGGACAAAAA
>JBJFIB010000053.1:0-5456 GCA_051894195.1 Acutalibacteraceae bacterium | reverse complement strand
CCGTTGAAAATGCAGTCGCAGATTATGATGATAATGCCGCAATAGTAAATATGAGCAAAAGTTCCGAAAAGGAAAAGCCTATGGGCAAGATTATCGGAATTGCGGCAGGTATCAGCATAGTTGTAACGGGCATAGTTGTGTTCTGTATTTTTAACAGTTACAAAACAAACGGTATGACAGAGCCTTATCAGTACAACAACAAGGCACCGCTGAATCTTACGGAATCAAGAGATGTTCTTGTTGATACGAGAATTACAAAGAGAAAAATAGAAAAAAACGATAATTAAATTAGTTTTGACTGTCAGGGGACAGTTACGGGATTTTGGAGGGAAAATTTTATGCGATTTGATGTTATGCCGGTTGCAACAGAAAAGCAAATCGTTGAAATTGAAGATACTGCGAGAAAAGTATGGCATAATTACTACAAGGATATTATGACATACGAGCAGATTGAATATATGCTTGACAAATATCAGTCAAAAGACGCTGTATATAAGCAGATGTCAGAGGGTTATCTTTACTATATGCTTATGGCGGATAATGTACTTGCCGGATATTTGTGTGTGTTGATACAAAGCGACTGTGTATATCTTTCCAGACTGTATATCAAGGCGGAATACAGACGACAGGGACTTGCAAGGCGTACAATAGAATATATTGACAAGTTCTTTTCTTCACCGGGTTCAAACCTTGGCTACATCAAGAAAATACGCCTGAATGTCCGCAGAAAAAACAGTTTTGCAATCAATGTCTATGAACATCTTGGTTTCCATAAAGTAAAATCGGTTGACCTGGACATTGGCGGCGGCTTTGTATGTAATGACTACATTATGGAAAGAAAAATCAAAAAGCTGAGTGACTGATTATGGGGAAAAAACTTAAAAACTATATTTCAGAGCTGCAAAAGCTCCTTGAAAGCGGCGAACCTATCGGCAATATTGAAACATTCAAAAAGGAACTTCTTGTTGAGATTGAGTTCTGGCAGCACGAAAGGCTTATTCATCTTCTGGTGACAATTCTTTTTGCGTTGCTCACGATGTCGCTTATAATAGTTTCGTTTTTCTATGCGAGCGTTCCGATGTTACTTCTTCTTCTGATGTTAATTGTACTGCTTGTGCCGTATATAAGACATTATTATATTCTTGAAAACGGTGTACAGACGCTTTATACAATCTATGAAGAAATTACAAGACGCCAGAAACAAGACGGTGTTTCGTCGCAGTGTATGCCTTTACTCAAAGGCGTAAAATAAAATATCAAAAACTCAAATTCGGGTTGTCAACTAACACATAGCTGACAGCCCGACTTTTTATTAGTTAGGAGTTAGGAGTTAGGAGTTAGGAGTGTAAAGTGTGGAGAGTGAGTTATTGTGTGAGATTACTTATCTTTTTGATTTCGGAGAAGGAGATATTTGCGTTTTGTTGCAAGTCCGCCACGAATATGACGCTGTGATTTGTTTGTTTCGAGAACCATTCTTACTTTGCGGTACAGCTTTGGATTTATATATTTTAATCTTTCGGAAACATCTTTGTGTACGGTGCTTTTGCTTATACCAAAAACCTTTGCGGCTTTTCGCACGGTTGCCTGACTTTTGATGATATATTCTCCAAGCATAGCTGCTCTCTCCTCGACAATGCCTTTCACATATAAACCCTCCATAAATATTTGATGGTAATATATATGTCGGATTTTATAAGAATTTTACAAAGAAATTGCATTAACGCATATTTTATAAAAAACTGAACTCAGCGAAAACAGCGGTGGTCACAACAATTACGCATTACGAATTACGAATTGAAAGATGTATGTCGGATTTTATAGGAATTTTACAAAGAAATTGCATTAACGCATATTTTATAAAAAACTGAACTCAGCGAAAACAGCAGCGGTCACAACAACTCCTCACTCCTAACTCCTAACTAACTCCACACTCCACTCTCCACACTCCACTCTGAAAACAAATGTTTGTATATTTGGGTTGATTGTGGTATAATGTAAAAAATAAGCCGTGAGGAATATATTTTTCGGAGTGATTTTTGTGAAAAAACTGTCATCAAGCCAACAGAAAATACTTGATTACCTCAAAGAAACAACCGCTGACGGTGTGCCGCCTACGATAAGGGAAATTTGCTCGGCAACAGGACTGAAATCCACTTCAACCGTTTATGCTCACCTTAAAACGCTTGAAAAACTCGGATATATCAGCCGTGAACACGGTCACCGTTCAATAAAGATGTCCAAAAATGAACAGGCGGAGTTTGTTGCCGTACTCGGAAATATTGCCGCAGGTGTGCCGATTTTTGCGTATGAGGAGGTTCAGTGCTATGTTCCTGTGCCAAAAGAAAAATGTGCGGGTCGGGAGCTTTTCGGATTGCGTATCGTGGGCGAGAGTATGAGGGACATAGGTATTCTTGACGGCGATATCGTTATATGCGAAAAAACCTCCTCCGCCGAAAACGGTGATATTGTCGCCGCACTTATCGGAGATGAGGCAACTGTGAAAAGTTTTTATAAGGAAAACGGACATTTTCGCTTGCAGCCCCACAATCCCGATTTTAAACCTATCATTGTTGACAGCGTTCAGATACTCGGAAAAGTTATATCCCTTGTAAGAAATTATTGATTTTGAATTATCTTTAAACGAATTTAAAATTTATTCAAAATTCAATTTGAATTTAAATTAAATAATCCAAAATAATACATAAATATCTTCAATGCTGTTGGAAATTATTATGTAATAATCAACAATCTTGAAAAAATTTAAGAAATGTAGCTTTGCACGAGAAAGAAAAAATGAAATTGTTGATAATGTACAATGTGAATTGTCGGTGACTTTGAAACGGGTGTTTCAGGAGGGAAAAATTGTAAGTTTTATACAATAAAAATTTGGCTGGTTTTAAATATTAAAAAGATATGAATGAAACCGCCGCTTTACAATCCGTAATAAATAGTATAAAATTTTAATCAATGAAAACTGTTATATGTTAAAAATGACATAGAAATTAAGTCGGTTTTAACAATTTCAGTACGGCTGAGGTGTGAGGTTCAGTCGATAGTCAAAGGTTCATTTTTTATTATTTTCATTTATGAAAGGATTGGTTTTTTACAATGAATCACAACTCTAAATTGAAACGAGGCTTAAAACGCACGGCGGCAGTTTCACTCGCAGCTTTGATGACAGCAGGCTGTGTTGACGCAACAATTATTTCGGCAAGTGCGGCAGATACTTCAAGCTCGTCTATACTTTCCGACAACGACCGTGGCGTTATCTATGCAAATTCAAGAACGGACTTCCGTGACGAATCAATTTACTTCCTTATCACAACAAGATTCTATGACGGCGACCCCAGCAACAACGCAAGAACATCGGAAGATGACAATAAGGCTCATAACCCCGAAGACGACCCGTCATGGCGTGGAGATTTCAAGGGTCTTATCGAAAAACTTGACTACATAAAGGCTCTCGGCTTTACTGCAATATGGATTACACCTGTTGTACAGAATGACTCGGGTTATGACTATCACGGCTATCATGCATACGATTTCAGTGCCGTAGATTACAGATATGAGTCAAACGGTGTTACATATCAGGACCTTATCGACGCTTGTCACGCAAAGGGTATGAAGATTATTCAGGATGTTGTTCTTAACCACACATGTAACTGGGGCGAAAAGAACCTCCTGCAAATTGATAACCCTGTTTACGGCGGCGGACGCAGTAACTATGTAATGCCTGCCGGTGCAAGTCTTGACCCTGACAACATCTATCACCACAACGGTTTCTGCGGCGGCGGCGACTGGGATAACTATTCCGCTCAGAACAAGACAATCGCTGACGACTGCTTTGACCTCGAAACAGAAAACCCGAAAGTTTACAACTACCTTATCGACTGCTACAACAAGTATATCGAAATGGGTGTTGACGGTTTCCGTGTTGATACAACAAAGCATATTTCCCGTCTTACATTCAACTCAGTTTTTATGCCTGCATTCAAAAAGACAGGCGGAGATGACTTCTATATGTTCGGCGAGGTTTGTACAAAAGGACACGATGTTTGGTATCGTGGCGAACCCGGAATTTCAACTCCGTTCTATACATGGGCTGAAACAGGATCATGGGCTAACTGCTGGACTAATGACCTTGCAACAAACGAGTCTTTGGTTGAAGAACATTACAAGGCTCACGGCGACACATCAAGCCAGCCGACAAGCGACAACGCATTCCTTAAAGGCAACGAATATCATACACCTGATTATTCACAGAAATCAGATATGAATGTTATCGACTTCCAGATGCATTGGAGCTTTATCAACGCTAACAATGCGTTCAGTACAGCACTTAACGAGGATAAATATTTCAACGATTCAACATGGAATGTTGTTTATGTTGACTCTCACGACTATGCACCTGACGAATGTCAGACAGTAAGATACACAGGCGGTACAGAGGCATGGGCAGAAAACCTTTCACTTATGTTCACATTCCGTGGAATACCTTGTCTGTACTATGGCAGTGAAGTTGAATTCCAGAAAGGTAAGCCTATTGATGTAGGTCCAAGCACTCAGCTTGCAAACACAGGTCGTGCATATTACGGCGACTACCTCGAAGGTACAGTAACAGCATCTGACTTTACAGTATTCGGCAATGTAAGCGGTACAGTTTCAGATACACTTCAACAACCGCTTGCACAGCACCTTATGCGTCTTAACAGAATCCGTCAGGCTATTCCTGCTCTGCGTAAAGGTCAGTATTCAACCGAAGGCTGTTCCGGCAATATGGCATTCAAAAGACGCTATACCGACAGCACAACAGACAGCTTTGCTTGTGTAGCAATTTCAGGCAACGCAACATTCACAGGCGTTCCGAACGGTAAATATGTTGATGCTGTTACAGGTGATGTTAAGAATGTAACAAACGGCACACTTACTGCAAGCGTTTCAGGCAAGGGCAATATGAAGGTTTATGTTCTTGATACCGCTAAAACTCCTGCACCGGGCAGAGTTATCCCGAACGGCATATACCTCACAGACGGCGGTGCAAATCAGCCTATCACAGGCGGTCAGATTGAAATCGTTAAGCCTACATCTATAACTCTCGACAAAACATCAGTAAGCATTAAAGAAGAAACAACAGCAAAGGTAACAGCTACTATTGCTCCGGACAACGCTACAAACAAATCTGTAACATGGACAACAAGTGATGCATCTGTTGCAACAGTAGCAGGCGGCACAATCACAGGCGTTTCAAAGGGTACTGCAACAATTACCGCAAAAACTTCAAACGGACTTACCGCAACGGTTAAGGTTACTGTTACAGAAAATACGGACATAGTAAAGCCGACAGGCATTAAGCTCGACAAAACATCTCTTACTATTACCGAAGGCGACTCCGACACACTTACAGCAACAGTTCAGCCGACAAATGCAACTAACAAAACTGTTACATGGACATCAAG
>JBJFIB010000052.1:15402-17058 GCA_051894195.1 Acutalibacteraceae bacterium | reverse complement strand
TTCCAGCCCTTATTCTGCACTTATCGTCACACGGTTTTTCAAGAGCGGCGGCGATTGTGTCTGCACGCTCAAAAGCAACATTTATGTTGTTTCCGCACAGAACATACGGATTTTCTTCGATAATCTTTACCGCATCATCACCGAAACTTTTCCATATTCTGACGCTTTCCTCAGCCGAAATATGATATTTTTCGAGATACAGCATAACCTCTCGCATACCGAATGCCTTGCGTATTTCGGCGTTGAGTTTTAATGCTTTTTCGTGCGATATTCCCCGTATTTCTTCAAGGCGTGACGGCTCATTCTGCATTATTTCAAGCGTTTTGTCACCAAAGGCATCTACAAGGCGTTTTGCCGTTGCTCTGCCTATGCCCTTTATTACGCCCGACGAAAGATATTTGAGTATGCTTTCGGCTGTTGACGGCACAAACTGTTCATAGTATTCAAATGCAAACTGTTCACCATAGCTTGAATGTACTTTCCAGTTTCCGATAAGTTTAAGCTCATCACCGATATTGACATCAGGCATTGAACCGACAGCCGTTGCCGTTGCTCCGTCACAGAGCATTGTCATAACGGTATAGCCGTTATTCTGATTTCTGTATATAATTTCTTCAACAGAGCCGCAAAGCTCCAGCAATTCTTTTTTTTGCATTATTCCGTCACCTTAAAAATAGTCCTTTTCATATAGTTTACAAGGTTATTTGATTTATGTCAATTCCTTTAATATATAATCGACAAGAATTAAAAATAAGACAGAATAATTATTGATTTTAACAAAAAAGAGTAGTAATATTATGTATTATGAACAGTTGCTATGATGTGTAAATATCATACTTTTCAATATTTCTTACGCTGTCTTAAAGACTGAAATATTTATTGTGTTATAATTTAAAATAGGGAGTAATTGAAATGGGAGAAGAAAGAAAAATCAAAAACAATGCCGAAACAAAGCGTGAAAAAAACGGTTCCGTTTACTACATACGGGGTATCCGCAATGTTGACGGAACGGATTTTCAGCGTTATGCTGTTGCAACACACTTTGTTGAGCGTGGAGAAGATTATCTTAAAGTTCTGGAACAGTATATCAGACCGCTCTACAAGGACGGCGATATTATCAGTATGAGTGAAAAGGTAATTTCAATGTGTCAGAACAACACCGTTGAAATGAAAGATGTCAAGCTCGGTTTCTGGGCAAAATTTCTGTCAAAATTCGCTATGAAAACATCAGCCGGAATAGGTATGAACGAACCGTACAAATTACAGCTTGCAATAAATATGAAAGGTCTTCCAAAGATTTTGTGGGCGTCAATATGCAGTGGTGTAGGCAAGATTTTCGGCAAGCGTGGAGTTTTCTATGAAATGGTAGGACAAGATGTTGCCGGAATTGACGGATTTTACAGTCATTCGGCTTTTGAAACATATCATACTCTTGCCGTACTCAATCCGAAAGAGCCTGAAAAGGTTTGCGAAAATATAAAGAACAAACTCGGTTTCAGTTGTATTCTTGCCGACGCAAACGACCTCAATGTTGAACTTCTCGGCTGTTCACCCGACTTAAAGGACAAAACTGAGGATTACCTCAAAGACCTTATCCGTGACAACCCTGCCGGTCAGGACGACGAACTCACTCCGTTCATCATTATCCGCAAGGCT
>JBJFIB010000052.1:0-15302 GCA_051894195.1 Acutalibacteraceae bacterium | reverse complement strand
CGGCGGCAAGCTGCCGCACCCGAATTGCGTTCAAAGTTAATGTTAAAATCAACTTTGTGTCCGCATTTCAGACTTAGCGATTTAATAAAATATCCCAAAACAAAAAGCGGTGGATTTCTCCATCGCTTTTTGCGTTAAGAATTATTATTAAACGGCTTTATGTACACACATCAAACCAAGTGTAAGCACAAACAATCATTCAGCGTGTCTTTTCTTTGAGAGAACTATTGTTGTACCTGCAACGCTGATAAGCATAACCGCAAACCAAACAACTGCACTTTCACTATCGGCTGTTTTCGGAACATCAGTTGTGGGAGTTTTGTTTTCGCCGTTCTGTGTCGGTGTATCTGTCGGAGTATCCGTCGGCTTTGTCGGGTTGTCTGTTGGTGTATCTGTCGGAGTATCCGTCGGTTCTGTTGGTGTGTCTGTCGGAGTATCTGTCGGGGTCATTGTAATCCCGGTTATGACTGAGAATTGTTGTTCATTATTAGGATTGTCATATGTAAATGAAACTTCTTTCCCATTGATTTTCAGCTTTGTGTTTTGACCGAAATACCAGCCATCTTCGCTGCCTTCCGCAGTTGTTTTTAGATAAAGATTATAATTGTAGATTTTGTTTTTATCAAAGGCAGTTATAACCTTATCGTTGCCGTGATGTTCAGCATCGTTAAACCATTCGTCCGAGCGTGTCCATTCGCCATCAGTTCTCCATTCTTCAAAGACCAGGACATACGGAACGCCGTCGGGTGTTGTGCCAGTAAATACAGGCTTATCGCCGTCTTTAAAGTTCAAGGTTGCGTTGTTGATTTCAACAACCGGGATTTCCTTTGGCTCAACAGGTTCAACAGGCTTTGTCGGTGTCATAGTCAGGTCGGTTCCAATTTGCATTGCAACATCGGTGTCAGCAAGATGCGGATATTCAACATCTTTTCCGTTCACTGTCAATCTGGTGTTTGGAGAAAAAACATAGCCTTGTGCAGCCGCTTCATCCGTCAGTTTCAGATAAAGCTGGTATGTATATTCCGTATTCTCCTTAAAGGAAGAAATCAATCCGTCACACCAATCTCGTTCAACATAAGCACCATTCCAATACTCAGAACTGGAAATGAACTCGCCGTCTTCACCGAACCAGCCTTCATAGTCGAGGACATACGGAGCATCGTCGTCTACTGTTCCTGTGAACACAGGCTTATCGTCGATATTGAAGCTGACGGTTGCGTCGGAGATTTCAATCAGTTCAATTTCCTTTTGCTCGACAGGCACCGCAAATCCGGGTCCTATCATAAGGCTTTTTCCGTCCAAAATCACTTCACTAATGCCTGTGAAGTCTTCACCGTCCAGCATTACAGAAAGAGCATCTTTTGGAGCAAAGGTATAGTTTTCATTTGCCTGTGCAATAATGCTGTATGAATAAGTTTTATCTTTTTCCAATGTGGTAATCCTTTTATCTTCCGGAACAGTGCTCATATGTTCGTCATCAGAATACCAGAACTTAACCGGTTCAAAACCGTTCTCGGTGTCAGCCCATTCTTCCCAGTATTCATATAAGGTATAAGCACCATCATCGCCCTTTGCTGCCATTGCTTTCGGTGCTTTGCCGACGATGCAGGCGTTAGGGTTATTCGCATTGACAATGACAACATTATTGATAACCTTATTGCTGTCGCCTGCCGCTTTAACAGTAAGTTCGTATTTAACATACTGGTGCGTTCTTGTATAGTAGTCGTCCCGTGTTTCGTGAATTATAGCTGAGCCTGAGGGCTTATTTTCGTCAGATATTTCATCAGGATCTCCGATAAAAATACTGCCGTCAACATATTCAATACCGTTATAAGTCAGTGTAGAGCGGTCAAGTTTTGTTATTACTCCAACCTCAACATACTCATCTGTCGTGTACACCTGATCTTCTGAACTGCGTTCAATGCCGCTGATGTCAGCTGTGAGTGTGGTGGTATCCGATTTTTTATCATATACAGAGTTTACCGTAAGCACAGGCAAATCCTTAAACGATACCGATTCAATACAAGAATAATCTCCTTCAACACTCGCCACACCATCTGAAAAGCTTATAGTTGTGTAAGAGTTTTCATCGGTATAATGATCTACAACCTTTGTGTCAACCTCAACACCACTTCCGCCTGTCACATCAACAACTCCGGCATAAGCCGTCGTTGTACAAAGTGCGGCTGTCATTGTCAGCACAGTCAATATTCCGACTGCTTTTTTTGCATTATGCTTTAATTTTCTTTTCTCCATTAAAAAAACCTCCTTTACATTTGGCAAATATTACTGTTACAATAATTATAACAATGTGGTAATATTATATCTATAAAATTTCCGATTAGTCAGTTTGACATTTCGGAAACCGCTGTCTTTTTCCGTAAAAATACAGTATAATAAAGCTATAATAAATTTTTAAGCAGAGGTTTTTTTATGAATTTCAACGAAAAACTTAATGAATATATGCAACAATTCAACTGCACGGCAAAAACTCTCAGCAAAGTTTCGGGACTTTCACCTGCAACGCTCAGCCGTTACCGCAGTGGTGAGCGTGTACCCGAAATAAACAGTGACGCTTTTAACCGTATTTGTGCGGCACTTTCTCAACTTTCTGAAAACAGTACTGACGGGCAGAAACTTTCCGAAAATACCGTTGCCGAGAGTTTCCTCAAATGTCCTGACATTATAGCCACAGACAAAGAGCAGTTCCGTCAAAAATTCAACAGCCTGATTTCCGTACTGAACATAAACATCTCTAAGCTGTGTCAATACACGAATTATGAGTCGTCTGCCATTTTCAGAATACGCAGCGGTTCACGAAATCCGTCTGACCCTGTTAAATTTGCCGCCGATATTGCAGGTCTTATTGCAAGAGAAATGAACAACGAGAGCGACAAAAAGTTAATATCAAAGCTGACAGGCTGTAATCCTGAGGACATTTCCGATAGCACAAAGCTGTTTGAACATATAAAGAACTGGCTTATCGCAGAACAAAAACGCCCGTCTGACGATGTCGGAAAATTCCTTGAAAAGCTGAATGATTTTGATTTGAACGAATACATAAAGGCAATTCATTTTGACGAATTAAAGGTGCCGTCAGTTCCGTTTCAGCTCCCGACATCAAAAACATATTTCGGTCTTAAAGATATGATGACAAGCGAGCTTGATTTTTTAAAGGCGACCGTACTCTCAAAATCTATGGAACCCGTCATAATGTACAGCGATATGCCTATGGAGGAAATGTCAAAGGACGCTGAATTTCCTAAAAAGTGGATGTTCGGAATGGCAATGATGCTGAAAAAGGGACTTCATCTCAATATGATACACAACATAGACCGACCGTTTAATGAGATGATGCTTGGGCTTGAAAGCTGGATACCCATGTATATGACAGGTCAGGTATCGCCCTATTATCTGAAATCGGCACAAAACGATGTATTTCTGCATTTTTTAAAGGTTTCAGGCACAGCCGCACTTTCGGGAGAGGCTATATCAGGCTTTCACAGCGACGGAAAATATTATCTGACAAAGGTAAAAGACGAGGTTGCCTACTATAAAAAGCGGGCAAATGAACTTTTTTCACACGCTCATTCTCTTATGGACATTTACCGCAGTGAAAACGCTGAAAAGCTGAATGAATTTTTGCAGAGCGACAGCAAAACATCAGGCAAACGCAGAAGTATTTTGTCGGCACCGCCGCTTTATACTATGGACAGGTCTTATCTCGAAAAATTCTTAACTAATCACGCTGTTTCCAAAGCAGACGCAAAAAGCATAATAGAATATTACGAAATGCAGAAAAAAATGATTGATGAACTTTTAAAGTACAATACAGTCGAGGACGAAATTCCGTACATACCAAAAGAAGAATTTGAATTATATCCGTCAGTGCTTTCTCTTTCGGGAATGTTTTACGAAAACGATATTATTTACACTTATGACGAGTACAAAGAGCATATCCGACAGACAGAAAAATTTGCCGAAACACACCCGAATTATTCTATCAACAAAACATCAGCATACACTTTCAGAAACCTGCAAATTTTCATTCACGAGGGACAATGGGCAATGGTATCAAAAGGCAAATCGCCTGCAATACATTTTGTTATCCGTCACCCAAAACTCCGTAATGCAATCGAAAAATTCGTTCCTCCCATCATCGAGCGGCGGCGGCGGAGTGCCTCCGCTGTCGATTCGCGTTCATAGTTAATTTTACCGTTAAGTCCTTGTCCGCGGTATTAGTTTTTTCTGTTTTCCACGCTACAAATTATCTTTAAAAATCAGCTTTTCTCAACGCAATAAGTTTTCATTATCACTTACAAACGGCAAGCTGCCGCTCCCAAATTGCGTTCATAGTTATCTTTACCATTAAGTCCTTGTCCGCGATATTAGTTTTTTCTGTTTTTCCACGCTACAAATTATCTTTAAAAATCAGCTTTTCTCAACGCAATAAGTTTTCATTATCACTTACAAACGGCAAGCCGCCGCAGCCAAATTGCGTTCATAGTTATTTTTACCGTTAAGTCCTTGTCCGCAAAATCAGTGCATTGTATTATCCTACGCAACAACTTAATGTTACAATGCACTAATCATCAATCATTAACTAACAAATAACGCAAACCATTCCTAATTCCTCATTAAGTTGCCCGCTCGCACAACTCCTAACTCCTCACTCCTAACTCCTAACTAAAAAAACGGTGCTGTCGTTTGTGACTGCACCGTTTTTGTTTGATTGCACCGTTTTTTTCGTGGGTTTATCTGTCTTTAATATCTTTATAAGGAATTCTGTCGTGTACATTTCGGTATGCAGGACGGATAATTTTGCTTGGATTTATCAGTTCTTCCATTCTGTGAGCCGACCAGCCGGCAATTCTTGCAATAGCGAATATAGGCGTAAACAGCTTTTGCGGCAAGTCAAGCATACTGTACACAAAGCCGCTGTAAAAGTCAACATTCGCACTTACGCCTTTATAGATTTTTCTTTCATCAGCAATAATCTGAGGTGCAAGTTTTTCAACAAGAGAATAAAGCTGAAATTCGTCAGTTCTGCCCTTTTCTATTGATAACTTTTCTACAAATGACCTGAATACTCTTGCACGGGGGTCTGAGAGTGAATATACAGCGTGTCCCATACCGTAAATAAGTCCTGCTTTGTCGAAAGCCTCTCCATGCAGAAGTTTTCTCAGATATGCGGAAACCTCCTCCTCGTCATTGTAGTCAGAAACATTCTTTTTCATATCATCAAACATCTGTACAACCTTTATGTTTGCACCGCCGTGTTTCGGACCTTTAAGCGAACCCAAAGCCGCCGCAATAGCCGAATAGGTATCTGTTCCCGATGATGTTACAACATGAGTTGTAAAGGTTGAGTTGTTTCCGCCGCCGTGTTCCGCATGAAGAACAAGCGACATATCAAGCAGTTTGGCTTCGAGTTTAGAGTATTTTGAGTCGGGACGCAGCATATAGAGAATGTTCTCGGCAGTTGAAAGTTCCTCCTGTGGCTGATGAAGAATAAGACTGTTGTTTTCATAGTAATGGCTGTATGCCTGATAGCCATAAACCGAAAGTACAGGAAAAAGTGCAATAAGCTGCAAGCACTGTCTTAAAACATTCGGCAGTGATGTATCGTCAGCATAAGGGTCATAGGAATAAAGCGTAAGAACACTTCTTGCAAGACCGTTCATCATATCCTGACTCGGTGCTTTAAGAATTATATCTCTCGGAAACGACTGCGGCAGGTTGCGGTAATATGCAAGCAGACGCTTTATCTGTTCAAGCTGTTCAGTGTTAGGCAGTTGTCCGAAAATAAGCAGATATACTACTTCTTCAAATCCAAAACGGTCATCGTGAATAAAGCCTTTTACGATTTCTTCGACATCTACTCCACGGTAATACAGCTTACCGTCACAAGGCTCTGAAACACCGTTTACTATATGTGACGAACATATCTCAGAAATTTCTGTAAGTCCCGCCAGTACACCTTTACCGTTTATGTCACGCAGACCACGCTTTACATCGTATTTTGTGTATAAATCACGGTCGATTTTTCCGTTTGCGGCACACCTTTCACTAAGCTCCACAAGCTCCGGTGTTACATTAAAAAATTCCTCATTCTGCATATGTTACCATCTCCGTTTCGTATTTTATATTAAAATATCCATAAAATTCAACAGATATTTTTTAACAATACATCTATTTTAGCACAAATCCGAATGAATGTAAATGCTTAATACGGCTACAAATTATGACAAATGTCAAAAATATATATTGAATTTCACCTGTATGTTCAATAGATATTCCACTAAGAATATTTATTATGCTAAACGGCAGAGTAAAGTAATAACAAAATAATCATTACTGTCAAAATCGGCTTTAATGGTAATTCCAAGCTTATCACTCAAATTTTTTACTACAAATAATCCTATTCCACTACCCTCTTTTGTTCTTATATCTCCACGATAAAACGGATTGAATACACTTGAAATATCAATAGAACTTTTGTCATCAACATCATTTGATACTATAATTTTTGCAATTTTATTTTCAGTTGTGATTTTTACCGAAATTTTATTTTTGGCATACTTAATTGCATTAGACAGGAGATTTTCAAAAATGCGGTTCAGCATATGGCTGTTTCCGATTATAAAAACAGGCTTTTCTGAAATATCAATATCAACAATAAGTTTTTCGGCTTCAATTCTGTAATACTGTCCGAGAACACATTCAGTCATAAGCCGTGTTATATTTATACTTTCAGATTCAATATTGTCTTTGCCTGATTCAATAAGGGCAAGTTCAAAAAAATCATCTGACAGAGTTCTTAGATAATTTGTTTTTTGAATTGCAATTTTAAGATATTCGTATTCAACGCCGGAAAGCTGTTTGCTTTTTTCTATCATTTGAAGATAACCGTTTGCAGCAGTCAGAGGCGTTCTGAAATCGTGTGAAATTCCCGAAATAATCTCTTTGAGTTTTCGTTCATTTTCGAGATATTTTTCATATATCTCCTTTTGAAAATTGATATGGTCATTAAGGGCATTTGCGAGTTCAACAATATCATCATCAAAACTTTCCAGTGTAATCGGCTTTTTATAATCATTATTTTTCAGTGCCTTTGTTTCTTTTGTAAAATTTCTGATTTGCTTTTTTGTTATAATTAACTTTCCGATGGTAAACAAAGATAAAATCAGGAGGCATATACACAAAATAATCAAAATCATATCCATAGTATATCCTCCTGTTAATTTTTTATGTGAATATTTTTCGTTTATAGCTGATATAGGTCAAAGTATACCAAAAAGCTATTTCAAAAATCAATGTTAAAACAATTATCAAGAT
This sequence comes from Acutalibacteraceae bacterium, assembly GCA_051894195.1. Classification (GTDB taxonomy): domain Bacteria; phylum Bacillota; class Clostridia; order Oscillospirales; family Acutalibacteraceae; genus UBA1213. The sequence goes on along the minus strand of JBJFIB010000052.1, from coordinate 7,964 downwards.
TAACCTGTTGTCTGTATCAGCACCGAATATTCTCATCATTTGTCCACTTATAAACCAATCCGCACCGCTTTGGCTGTTTGCGGCTGTAATACCAGACTCTGACGACATCATAATTGTAACCACCAGGCTGTCAAGAAATGTAAATCTTAATATTGCTATTACAAGTCCAATTATATTCTTTACAAGCATACAAATCAATACCGAAACTATGCATACACGCATAATTGTAATTTCGGCAAGTATAAATCTAAGCGGTATATCCGGCATATCTCCGACACCGTTTATTATGCCTAATATACTCAGATATGTTCCGCAGGTAACGGTTATTCCAACGAAGAAAATTAAAGTATATAATATTACCTTTGAAAATATAATTTCATTGGTTTTTCTTCCGTCCATAATTTCATAATAAGCTGTTTTATTCTGATATGCCTGACTTATAGGAATATTTATTGCGATAGCCAAAAACAGAGGCATCATAACCGCAGAATTCTGTGAGAAAAGAAACATATTTTCCGAAAGCGTCATTTTATACCAATTCAGGTCTGTCATCATCGTCATAACAGGAAACATAAGGCAAACCAAAATAAAATATTTCAAAATACCTGTATGTACAAGTTTGTACCATTCCGCTTTAATAAGTCTGATCATTTTGAGCCACCTACTTTCGAGAGATAATATTCTTCAAGGCTCTCTCCGTCATTAGTCAGCTTTGTTATGATTAAACCGCTGTCAGTGACAGTCTTTGAGATAAGCGGAACTTCACCGATACGCTCATAAATATGAATTTCATCACCGTGCAAAACCTTGTAATTCTTAATATTAAGCTTATCTTCAAGCACAAATGTTGTTTTGCTTATATTGTCGGTTTTGAGGGATATATGATTTCTGCATTTAACGGCAAGCTCGTCCGCCGAAAGCTCCTCAATAAGTTTACCACCGTAAATAATGGCAAAATCCGTACAAAGTTCTGCCATTTCCGAAAGTATATGGCTCGAAATCAGAATTGTAACATTTTGCTCCGTGCTTAGTTTTTGAAGCATCTTGCGAATATCAACAATACCCTCGGGGTCAACACCGTTAATCGGCTCATCAAGAATCATTACTTCCGGTGAAGAAAGTAACGAAACCGCTATTGCCAGACGCTGTTTCATACCAAGAGAATACTTTGAAACCTGTTTATTGTTGTCTTCAAGTGCAACAAAGTCAAGCACCTCATCAATACGCTTTTTGTCGGCAACCCCACGAACATAGCGGATAAATTCGAGGTTCTGCCTTGCGGTCATATTGCCGTTAAGCATAGGATTTTCAATCATAAAACTCATACGGCTGCGGTTTTTGTCAAGATTTTTGGAGTCACCAAAGAAGAAAACATCTCCGCTGTCTTTTTCTGTAAGTCCCGCTAAAATTTTCATTATTGTAGTTTTACCGGCTCCGTTAGGACCGATTAAACCGCAAATATGACCTCTCTCTACTGACAGATTAAAATTGTCAACAGCCTTGGTTTTTCGGTGCGATTTCGATAAATTTTTAACTTCAATTACCGGTGTCATTTTTTAATCTTCCTTTCATATTTTGATGCTTTTAAGCATACAAAAAAGGCGTTAAAAAAGTGTTAAGCCAACCGTAAAAAAAGTGTAAAGATTATATTTTCAAACGATAACCCATTCCCCATACAGTTTCTATGTATTCCTTACCTGAATATTTTTTTATTTTGTTTCTCAGATTGCTTATATGAACCTTCACAGTACTGTCATCACCCAAATAATCTTCATTCCAGACACTTTCAAAAATATTCGCCTTTGAAAAAAGTTTTGTGGGATTGCTCATCATCAATTCAAGTATTCCATATTCTGTGGCTGTCATTTCAACTATATTTCCTGAAATAGTTACAGTTTTCGTCTGAGTATCAAGTGAAATATCCTGAAATGTCAGCTTTTTGTTATTCAGTATTTTGCTTCTTCTGAGAACAGCCTCAACCCGAACAAGAATTTCGTCCAAATCAAATGGTTTTGTGACATAATCGTCTGCACCCAAGCGGATAACATCTATTTTCGTTTGTATAGTATCCTTTGCCGAAATAACAATAACAGGTAAATCCGAAAACTCTCTTATTTTTTGAATAACTCTGTCACCGCTTTGAAACGGGAGCATTAAATCCAGTAAAATAATTGAAATATCCTTGTCGCTGCGAACAGCAGACACAGCCTTAATACCGTCAAACACACAAATAACATCATAGCCTTTTGAGATAAAAAAATCTCTCATCAGACGGTTAATTTCGTTATCATCTTCTACAATCAGAATTTTAATCATTTTATATCCTCTTTATCACAATTCTTAAAAACTGTTAAATGATGTTTTTATATTCATTACCCTGTATTATATTCTTCTCTTTTAACCTGTGATTTATAAGGTTAAGTACACGCCTTTTGTCACAACTCCAAAGCGGCGAAATCAATATTTTTTTATCTCCGTCGCCTGTAAGCCTGTGAATTACGATATTTTCGGGCAGAATATTTATTATATCCGCAACGAGCGAAACATATTCTTCTTCGCTCAGCGTATGAAATTCTCCCGAATTATATATTTCTTCAAGTTTTGTATTTTTTAAAACATGCAAAAGCTGTAATTTTATTCCGTCAGCACCGCTATTACCGACATATGCGGCGGTCTGCATAATCTGTTCTTTTGTTTCATACGGCAGACCTATTATTATATGCGTTATAACTGATGCACCGGCTTTTTTGAGATTTCTGACTGCTTTATCATAACATTCAAGGTCATATCCACGATTGATAAAGTCAGCGGTTTTCTGATGTATTGTCTGCAAACCAAGTTCCACCCATACAGGCTTTATTTTTGCAAGCTCAGCAATAAGCGAAAGAACATCATCACCAAGACAATCGGGGCGTGTTGCAATCGACAAAACGGCAATATCCTCACGCATTATTACCGGCAAAAAAAGCTTTCGCAGATACTCAACAGGTGCATAAGTGTTCGTGTATGACTGAAAATAGGCAATATAGCGGTTTCCGTCAAATTTCCGGCTGACAAGGGACTTTGCATATTCTATCTGCTGATTGATATTCATCTCGTACGGTGCGGCAAAATCACCCGAACCGCCTTCACTGCAAAAAATACAGCCGCCGTGTGAAATTTTTCCGTCCCTGTTCGGACAGGTCATTCCACCGTCAAGCGACAGCTTATAAAATTTTTCTCCGAATGTTTCTTTAAGATAAAAATCCAGAGAATAATATCTTCTTCCTCCCCACACTTTCAACACTCCTGACTACAAACTCATTATAACGCAAAGGGCGATAAAAATTCAAACGAATTTTTATCGCCCAAAGTATCCGTTTTAAATTTTATTCAGCAGGAGAAAAGCTGTCTTTTCCTACTCCGCAAAGCGGACATACCCAATCCTCAGGAAGATCTTCAAAAGCTGTTCCCGGAGCAATTCCGTTATCAGGATCGCCTACTGTGGGGTCATATTCATATCCGCATACATCGCATACATATTTTTTCATTTTATTTACCTCCGTTATTATATTTGATACCTCAAAATCGGTATCTTTATATTGAGCATTATATAACAATATAATTTAATAGTCAATAATGATTATTATTTTTCCGATACTTCTGACGCATTATCCAAAATATTATCTTCAATATTGTTGATTTTGCCGGTGACATTATTTACTAAGTCATTGTATGTATTCGTAATAGTGCTTTTATACCTCTGAGTAAGATAGTAACCTGTACTGCCTGCCCCGACCACAAGCAACGCTATACAGATAATCAGGATTATATATTTCAATATTTTTTTGTATGTTACATCACCGTGCATAAACTCCACTCTCCGTTCCGGCATTGAACAGTACGGATAATATCGGCTAAAACAAAAACCCTACGCCTTATATATTTCGGCATAAGGTTTTTATCCGTATCAGTCGTTCCTGTACCGTGTCTGAATTTCTGACGAAAGCGACACAAGTGTTTCATAATTCATCTGATAATCGTCATAGAGATTTTTCTCGTCTTTTTCGTAAAGAGAAGAATCTCCGTTTTCCGACGCATACTTTGCAAGGCTTTGAAGTTCTGTAATATCCGACAATGCCGATTTTGCCGAGATTTTCAGTGTTTCGTCAAGGTCATCGTAGGAATCGGGTGCCTCAGTCTGCAAAAGCTGTTTGTAAAGTTCAGAAAGCGTGTCAAGGGTTGCGATATACGCCTTTGATGAATTACTGTTATTACAGTCGAATTTTTCTTTTTGCTCTTTAAGGGTTCGTGTTGAATTCACCGATTCATTGACAAGCGTCTTTACCGAGTTTACATATTCTTTTGTTTTGTGCGAATTTCCGTTTGAACAGCCTGCAAGAACAAACATCAATATTGCCGTAATAAAAATCGCAAACGAATGTCTGAAAATGTCAATGGTTTTATTCATAGTATTATGCTCCCGTATCGGAATTTGCCGCACAGCTTACATATTAAATTCGCCTGTCAGCTGATAAATCTGTTCATACAGCTTTGCCGTTCTGCCCTTATAGTAGTTCATAACAGCCGTGTCTGCACTCAGAAGTTCCTCAGAACCGCTGTTGTTCGGGTCAATATCGGCATAAAATTCGTCAGTTGCCTCTTGAATGCCGTCTTTCCATTCCTGCTCTGATATTTCAAGTGATGATTTTGCCTCGTGCTTGTCGTGGAGAAGTTTTGAAAGGTTTTTATATACCTTTTCTTCTTCTGTTTTCCATATCTCAGCATAATTAGCCGTAACCGCTCTCATTTTAGATATAGTAGATGCGTCCTGCAATTCCTGCTGATAGTTTTTATCAATTTTATTCGACAAAAACATCTTGTTGAACTCCTCGTTGTCCGTAAATTCCGTTGCGGTATGGTAGTCATCAACTATCTGTTCGTCATCAAAATAATATCCGTCATCTTCACTTTCCTGAGGAGGCTGTTCAGAATTTTCATCAGGTTTTGATGTATCTGATTCTTGCGAAGTTTCAGAATCAACCGAACTTTCTGTATTCTGTGAATTTTCCGCCTGTTCGGACGACTCAGGCTCAGAATTTTCTTCAACAGAATTTTCGTGTGAAACCTCAGTTTCGCCGTCAGAACCGGTATTTGCCGCATTATTTTGTTTATCAGTCTGTGACTGAGATATTTCAGCCGATGTTTCTTTTGAATTGGTTGTTATACTTATTTCGCCACTGCACGCTGTCAGAAGTGCAACCGACATAATCAAAGCAGAAAAAACAGCCACAAATTTATATCTCTTTTTCATAATAATACTTCCTTTCATAATGAAAGATTTCGTAAAATTCTATGATTAAATATTAACACATTCCGACAATTTTATCAACAACATCTTTATCATTTTTCCGTAAACATTTTGATAATATTATTACAACTATAATCAAAAATATAAAAAATTATAAAGCTTACAGTATAATTGCAAGAACAAGCATTTCCCTGATTTTCTTATATATTGCGTCAAAATCCTCTATCGGCAGAGGATTTGTGCCTTTACCTACTTCAACGGTAAATGCAGGTCGTTTGAATTTTTCTTCAAACCAGTCCTTAAAGCCGCCGCCTACGGCAAGACCTTCGGGTTCGCTTATTGTATAGCCGCTTGAAAACGCCATAATCCTTGCCATTTTGAGAGCCTCGCTGTCGCAGTAATCGCCGAAATTCCAGTAAATTTCCTCGCCCTGACTGTGAAATGCAAGTGCGTGAGTGATATTCCCTGTGCGGCAGTATGAGGCTATTGTGCGGCTTTCGGGTTCGCTTTCGGCAAATTCGCCGCCGTAGCGTGTAGGTGATGCGGATTTTATTCCGCTGTCAAGTTCAAGCCTTTTGAGTTTTTCCCAGTTTGCCGAAAAATTATGATTGAGGTCAACTCCTGCGGCATTTGCCTGCCAGTGTGAAGTATCGCCGCCGCTTGCTTTATTGACAAGCTGTTCGTAATATCCTGCACTTTCGGCACCGTTAATCTGAATTTCTACCCCGTCGGGATTCACGCACGGAATAACCGCAAGACCTCTTTTGTTAAGAAATGTTCCTATACGGACTCCGCACATACTCCTGCCGGTCATAACGGTAAAGCACAAGTCGTCAAGGAACTTAATCAGCAAGAGTGAAGTAATCCATTCCATACCGTGAAAAGCACCGCAAAAAAGCACCTGTTTGTCCCTGTTGCCCACGCACAGCATATCAATCGGTCGTGAACAGCGACTTTCTCCGATAATATCACGGTAGAGAAACCCATAGTCAAGCACCAGTTTTCCGATAAGACTTTCCCTTGTTTTGCGGTCAGCCTTCGTGTGCAGAAGTTTATTATCCAACACTATAACATTCCTCCAAGTTCAATATACTTTATTTACATATAAATATATATTGAAACAGACGATAAATATGTCATAAGATGAATGTTTTTATTTTTATTATTAAAACTCTTGACTTTATGCAACAGGTTGCGTATAATAAAAATGCAACCTGTTGCATTTTTATTTAAAGGAGTAATTATAATGGACAGAACCGAAAAAGAAGAATACATTATTGGCTGTATATCATTACTTTCAAATCAATTAACACAGTTTGGCGATTCTATACTACCCGATATTACTTTCAAACAATGGTTTCTTCTTATGATGATTTCCAAAATGGACTTAGAAGAAAAAAACATCAACAGCATTTCAGAATTTGTCGGTACATCAAGACAAAATGTTAAAAAAATGCTTACATCATTAGAAAAAAAAGGCTATATTGTATCTGATAAATCAAAGCTTGATGCAAGGTCTTTGAAAGTTACACTGACAGATAAAGCCTATCAGTATTTTGTTGATAATGCTGATATTGCCGCTTTGGAAACAAATAAACTTTTTGAGTTATTTTCACTTGAAGAAATTGACAATCTTATTTGTAATCTTGAAAAGCTGACACATTGTCTTGCCTTATATAAAGACGGAAAGGAAAATCAGTATGAATAAAAAAAGCAAAAGTATAGATGTTCTTAATATTATTGTAATATTGTTGTCAGTTGTAATTACAATTTCAGGACTTTTTTCATTTAATGCCGATAATTCTTATGAGGTTACAAATCAGTACGGCGAAAATATAAAAATATGGGGTACAGGTATATATGCACACGACTCATACTTCAAAGCCCCCATTTTTATTGGCAGTGATTTTACGATTTTAACAGTTATCATTCCGTCAGCAGTAATTATATTTTTCCGTCTTAAAAAGAATCCTGCAATAGAATATTATATCCGTAATTTTTCATTAGTAGGTTTGTTGCTTTATTATTCTGCAAGTTTAGCATTTGGTGTTACATACAACCAACTTCATTTATTGTATATTATTTTATTTGGAGCTTGCTTTTACTTATTTGCTTTGCTTTTTTTGAAATTATATGATATTCATTACATCAAAAATAAAGTGTGTCAGTATCATATATCGAACGGAATAAAGGTTTTTTTGATAATCTCAGGCATTTCTCTTTTTGTTGCGTGGCTTCCTGATATTATAACATCTTTGATAAACGGAAAATCATTGGAACTCATTGAAGTATATACAACCGAAATAACCTATGTACTTGATATGGGCATTATCAGTCCTCTGATACTTTTAACACTGTATCTTCTTAAAAAACAAGGCTTTATTGCGTATGTATTATTGAGAATGATACTAAAAGTTTGTATAGTTATAGGTATTATGACACCCATTCAAACAGTTTTTCAGATAATAGCAAGTATTTATATACCAATTCCAGCCTTATTAACAAAGGTATTGATTTTTACTACGCTTGCTGTTTTTTCAGTATATTTTAACTATCGCTTAAAAAAAGAAACAAAAATAACACCTCATATAAACTAAAAAGCATATGACAGGTTGACATATGTCTGCTTTTTTCGTATTATATATTCGGAATAATAAAATTTAATTTTCAAGAG